>CAYUPF010000055.1:6295-22228 GCA_964446545.1 uncultured Rubrivivax sp. | reverse complement strand
CCCTGCGCGAGGAGATCGCCACCGTCCTGCCCGAGATGGTGGGCCTGCGCCACCACATCCACCAGCACCCCGAACTGGCCTTCGAGGAACACGCCACCAGCGACCTGGTGGCCGAGCGGCTGGCCGCCTGGGGCTACGAGGTGCAGCGCGGCCTGGGCGGCACCGGCGTCGTCGGCCGGCTGCGCCACGGCAGCGGCGGCAAGAGCATCGGGCTGCGCGCCGACATGGACGCATTGCCCATCGTCGAAGCCACCGGCTTGGCCTATGCCAGCCGCCATCCCGGCAAGATGCACGCCTGCGGCCACGACGGCCACACCGCCACCTTGCTGGCCGCGGCGCGCCACTTGGCCGAGACGCGGCGCTTCAGCGGCACGCTGAACCTGATCTTCCAGCCGGCCGAAGAAGGCGCCGGCGGCGCCAAGCGCATGGTCGAGGACGGCCTGTTCCAGCGCTTTCCCTGCGACGCCATCTTCGCGCTGCACAACGCGCCCGGCCAGCCGCTGGGCACGCTGGGCTTTCGCAGCGGGCCGGCGCTGGCCTCGGCCGACCGCGTGATCATCGAACTGCGCGGCAAGGGCGGGCATGCGGCGATGCCGCACTTCAGCTGCGACCCGATCGTCGCCGGCGCCAGCATCGTGATGGCGCTGCAGTCGATCGTGGCGCGCAACGTCGACCCGCTGGCTTCGGCGGTGGTCACGGTCGGCATGTTCCAGGCCGGCACGGTGAACAACGTCATCCCGGCCAGCGCACGGCTGGAGCTGAGCGTGCGCGCGCTCGACCGCGAGGTGCGCAAGCTGCTGCGCCAGCGCATCCAGGACATCGCCACCGCACAAGCATCGAGCCTGGGCGTGGTGGCCGAGGTCGACTACCAGGAGGGCTATCCGGTGCTGGTCAACACCGACGCCGAAACCGCCTTCGCCGCGCAGGTGGCGACCGAACTGCTGGGGCCGGAGCGCGTGCTGCTCGACCGGCCGGCGGTGATGGGCAGCGAGGACTTCGCCTTCATGCTGGAGCACCGCCCGGGCTGCTACCTGTTCCTGGGCAACGGCGACGGTGCCGGCTCGTGCATGGTCCACAACCCCGGCTACGACTTCAACGACGCGGCCATGGAAACCGGCGCGGCCTACTGGTCGCTGCTGGTGCAGCGCTACCTGGAATAGGCGCACACTGCACGGCGACAACACGGAGACGGGGATGGAGAAGATGCACCACCTGAGCGCGATGGACAGCGCCTTCCTGCACCTGGAAACGGCGGAGATGCCGATGCACGTCGGCTCGCTGCACCGCTACCAGCTGCCCGAGGGCTACCAGGGCACCTGGTACGAGGACGTCAAGGAGCACCTGTCGAAGCGCCTGCACCTGGCGCCGGTGTTCACGCGCAAGCTGGCGCTGATGCCCTTCGACCTGGCCAACCCGGTGTGGATCGAGGACGACGACATCGACCTCGACTACCACATCCGCCGCACCGTGCTGCCCAAGCCGGGCACGCAGCAGCAGCTGGAAGCGCTGGCCGCGCGGCTGCACTCCAGCCTGCTCGACCGCAGCCGGCCGCTGTGGGAGTTCTATGTCATCGAGGGCCTGGCCGACGGCACGATGGGTTTCTACGCCAAGGTGCACCACGCGGCCGTCGACGGCCAGGCCGGCGTCGCTCTAGGCAACGCCATGCTCGACATCACGCCGGTGCCGCGCGCGGTGAAGCCGCCGCGCACGCGGCGTAGCCACCGCTACCAGCTGGGCGTGGCCGAGCTGCTGGGCGCGGCACTGTCGAACACGCTGCGCCAGGTGGGCTCGCTCGGCAAGCTGATGTTGCCGCTGGGCAAGGCGCTGCTCGACAGCGCGCGCCAATCGGTGTCCGAGCGCAGCTTCAGCCTGGGCTCGGTGCGCAGACTGCTGAAGATGCCGCCGCCCACGCCCTTCAACGTGTCGATCACCAACCAGCGTGTCTTCGCCGCACTGTCGCTGCCGCTGGACGAAGCCAAGCGCCTGGGCAAGGCGCATGGCGCGTCGATCAACGACCTGGTGCTGTGGCTGTGCTCGACGGCGCTGCGCGACTACCTGAAGGAATCGCGCGAGCTGCCCGAGGCCTCGCTGGTCGCCGGTGTGCCGGTGTCGCTGCGCGCCGAAGGCGACACGCGCATGAACAACCAGGTGACGATGAGCCTGGTGGAGCTGGCCACGAACGAGAAGGACCCGCTGCAGCGGCTGCAGAAGATCCGCAGCGGCACCGCGTCGATGAAGAACACCATGGGCGCCTTCGGCGAGCTGATCCCCACCGACTTCCCGTCGCCGGGCGCGCCCTGGCTGCTCAGCGGACTGGCCTCGCTGTACGGCCGCTCGGGGCTGGCCGACCGCATCCGCGTGGTCAACGTCGCCATCTCCAACGTGCCCGGCTCGCCGCTGCCGCTGTACCTGGCCGGCGCGAAGATGCTCGACTACTACCCGGTGTCGATCGCCGGCCACGGCGTGGCACTGAACATCACGGTGCAGAGCTACATGGGCCAGTTGTGCTTCGGCCTGATCGCCTGCCGCCGCGCCGTGCCCGACCTGCGCGACATCGCCGCGCAAATGCAGCGGGCCTTCGACACCTTCAGGCAGCTGCCGCTGCCCGAGGCCGCGGCCGCGCCCGCGGTGGTGGCGCTCCAGGCGCCCAAGCCGCGCCGCCCCCCGGCGGGCAAGAAAACGGCCAAGGGCAGCCCGAAGCTGCGCGTGGTGGCCAAGCCACCGGTGCGCGCACGCGCCGCGCGCCCCGCCAAGGCCCGTGCATGATCTGCAACATCGCAACAACGGAGACCGCATCGATGAAGACGAATCCCCTGCCCCGCCGGCTGCTGCTGCTGACCGCGCTGACGGCCGCGCTGGGCGCCGCCGCCCCTGCGACGGCGCAGGCCGACTGGCCGAGCAAGCCGGTGCGCATCGTCGTGCCCTTCGCGCCGGGCGGCACCACCGACCTGACCGCGCGCATCGTCGCCGAGCAGCTGAGCCAGAGCCTGAAGCAGACCTTCGTGGTCGAGAACAAGGCCGGCGCCGGCGGTAACCTGGGGGCCGCCGAGGTGGCCAAGGCCGCGCCCGACGGCTACACCTTCTTGATGGGCACGCCGGGCACGCAGTCGATCAACCAGTTCCTGTACGTGAGGATGCCCTACGACACGGCCAAGGACCTGGTGCCGGTGTCCTTCGTCGTGCGCGTGCCCAACGTGATGATGGTCACGCCGTCGCTGCCGGCGAAGAACCTCAAGGACTTCATCGCGCTGGCCAAGTCCAAGCCGGGCGGCATCTCCTACGGCACGCCGGGCAACGGCTCCACCGGGCATCTGTCGACCGAACTGTTCAAGACCCAGGCGGGCGTGTTCCTCACGCACATCCCTTACCGCGGCAGCGGGCCGATGCTGCAGGACCTGATGGCCGGGCAGGTGCAGGTGTCGATCGACAACCTGCCGTCGGCGCTGCCGCTGATCCAGGGGGGCAAGCTGGTGGCCATCGGCGTCACCTCCGAGCAGCCGGTGGCCGCGCTGCCCGGCGTGCCGGCCGTGGCCAGCGTGCTGCCCGGCTACGTGGCCGAGTCGTGGTTCGTGCTGGTGGCGCCAGCGGGAACGCCGCAGCCGATCATCGACAAGCTGTCGGCCGAGGTCGACCGCATCCTGAAGAAGCCCGAGGTCGCGGAGCGCTTCGTCAAGCTCGGCGCCACGCCGGTGGGCGGCACGCCGAAGCAGCTGGGCGACTTCATCGCCGCCGAAACGCGCAAGTGGCAGAAGGTGGTGAAGGACTCGGGCGCGAAGGTCGACTGACAGGCCTTCAGCGCGCCCACCCGTGCCTACTCCGGCACGCGTTCAGCCGCCGCCTGCGCCATCGCCTGCAGCGCCTCGGGCGTGAGGCCCAGCGCCTCCTGCACCGGCCGCGGCGCGTCCGGGTCCCAGGAGGCGCGCGTACCCACGGTCATGCCGCCATCGACCACGACGTGCGTGCCGGTGACGAAGCCAGCCGCGTCGCTGGCCAGGTAGAGCACGGCTTCGGCGATGTCCTCGGGCCGGCCGACACGGCCGGCCGGCTGCAGGCTGCCGCCGCGTTCGCTCAGCGTCGCCGCCATCTGCTGCGACGCGTTGCGATCCAGGCCGAAGCCGGCGCCGAAGATGGACGTGGCGATGAAGCCGGGCACCACGGCGTTGACGCGGATGCGGTGGCGCGCCAGGTCGGCGGCCGTGACCTTGCTGAAGTGCAGCACCGCGGCCTTGGCCGTCGAATAGGCCACCGGCGCATAACCCGAGGCCAGTGCCGAGATCGACGCGGTGTTGACGATGGCACCGCCGCCGCGCGCCTTCAGGTGCGGCAGCGCGTACAGCGTGCCACACCGAGCGCAGCAGCAGGTTCATCGTCGCGTCCCAGCCTTCGATCGTCATCTCCTCCATGCCGCCGCGCTGGCCGCCGGCGCCGGCGTTGTTGAAGACGATGTCCAGGCCGCCGAACTCGGCCACCGCGCGTTCGATCGCCGCCTGGATCTGTTGCGGCTGCAGCACGTCGCAATGCGCATAGACCAGCTTGCCGGCCAGGCGCCGCTGCAGCGCCGCGCCCACCTCGTCCTGGATGTCGGCGGCCAGCACGCGCGCACCCTCTTCGATGAATCGCTCCACGGTAGCCAGCCCAATGCCCGAACACGCGCCGGTGACGAAGGCGACCTTGTGCTGCAGCCTGCTGCCCATGCGTTCTCCTGCCGTGAATGTGGCGGCGCAGTGTGGCACAGTGCCGCCTTTCCCAAAGGCGCCCATGGCCCTCAAATCGACCATCTACAAGGCGGCGCTGCAGATCGCCGACATGGACCGGCAGCTCTATGCAGACCACGCACTGACATTGGCGCTGCACCCCTCCGAAACCGAAGAGCGGCTGCTGGTGCGGCTGCTGGCCTTCGCGCTGAACGTGCCGCACGACACCGAGCGCGGCGCGCTGCAGTTCGCGCGCGGCCTGTCCGACAGCGACGAGCCCGACCTGTGGCAGCACGACCTGTCGGGCCAGCTGCAGCAGTGGATCGAGGTCGGTCAGCCCGACGATCGCCGCCTGAGCAAGGCCTGCGCACGCGCCGAGCGCGTCACGATCTACTGCTTCGGCAGCGCCGCCGACATCTGGTGGAACGGCATCCGCAACAAGCTGACGCGGCTGTCGAACCTGAACGTCTGGCAGATTCCCGCCACGCAGGCGCTGGCGCTGGCGCAACTGGCCGCGCGCAGCATGCAGTGGCAGCTGAGCATCCAGGACGGGCATGTCTGGCTGAGCACGGGTGAGCATGCGCTGGAGCTGACGCCCCAGCGGCTGATGGGCAAAGCATGAACGATCACGATCCCTGGCTGTGGCTGGAAGAGGTGCAAGGCGAACGCGCGCTGGCCTGGGTGCGCGAGCGCAACGCGCAGACGCGCCAACGGCTCGAAGCCTGGCCCGGTTTCGACGACACGCGCCGCCGCATCCTGGACGTGCTGGACTCGCGCGACCGCATCCCCGCCATCGCCCGGCGCGGGGGTTTCGTCTACAACTTCTGGCAGGACGCCGAACACCCGCGTGGCCTGTGGCGCCGCACCACGCTGGACGACTACCGCCAGCCACAGCCGGCCTGGGACATCGTGCTCGACCTCGACGCACTGGGCCGCGCCGAAGGCGAGAACTGGGTCTGGGGCGGCGCGGTGTGCCTGGGCCCGCACTACACGCGCTGCCTGTTGCGGCTGTCGCGCGGCGGCGCCGATGCGCAGGTGATCCGCGAATTCGACCTGGGCACGCGCAGCTTCGTGGCCGACGGTTTCCAACTGCCCGAGGCCAAGTCCGAAGTCGCCTGGGCCGATGGCGACACGCTCTACGTGGGCACCGATTTCGGCGAAGGCTCGCTCACCGATTCGGGCTACCCGCGCATCATCAAACGCTGGACGCGCGGCCGGCCGCTGGCCGATGCCTTCACCGTGTTCGAAGCGCAGCGCAGCGACGTGGCCGCCGGTGTCAGCGTCGACCTGACACCCGGCTACGAGCGCACGCTGTTCACGCGCGCACCCGACTTCTTCAGCAGCGAAGACGCGCTGCTCGTCGACGGCCGGCTGCACAAGCTCGACAAGCCGGCCGACGCGCAGCTGGCCTTCTGGTACGGCCAGGTGCTGCTGTCGCTGCGCAGCGACTGGGGCCTATGGCCCAGCGGCGCGCTGCTGGCCAGCGATGCGCAGGCCTATCTGGCCGGCAAGCCGCAGTGGCAGGCGCTGTTCACGCCCACCGCCACGCGCTCGCTGGCCGGCACCACACTGCTGCGCCACACGGTGTTGCTGGAATTGCTGGACAACGTCGCCGGCCGGCTGGAAGAACAGCGCCTGGACGACAACGCCTGGCAAGCACGCGAAGTGCAGGCGCCCTTCCCCGGCACGCTGCATGCGCAGAGCCTGCACGACCCCTGGGTGCGTGACGACCCGCTGGGCGACCACTACCTGCTCAGCTACACCGATTTCCTCACGCCCGAATCGCTGCTGCTGGGCCGCGCCGGCAGCGACGCGCGCGAGCTGCTGAAATCACGCCCGGCCTTCTTCGACGCCGACGGCATGCGCGTCGAGCAGCGCTTCGCCACCTCGAAGGACGGCACGCGCGTGCCCTACTTCGTGGTCTGGCCCAAGGGCGCCACCGCCGACGGCGACAACCCCACGCTGCTGTATGGCTACGGCGGCTTCGAGGTGCCGCTGCAGCCCAGCTACTCGGGCGGCTTCGGCAGCGCCTGGTACGGCCGCGGCGGCGTGCAGGTGGTGGCCAACATCCGCGGCGGCGGCGAGTTCGGCCCGGCCTGGCACCAGGCGGCGTTGAAGGGCAAGCGCCAGAACGCCTTCGACGACTTCATCGCCGTGGCCGAGGACCTGGTGACGCAGCGCATCACGAACCCGCAGCGCCTGGCGATCCAGGGCGGCAGCAACGGCGGCCTGCTGGTCGGCGCGGTGATGCTGCAGCGGCCGGACCTGTTCCGCGCCGTCGTCTGCCAGGTGCCGCTGCTGGACATGCGCCGCTTCCACCGGCTGCTGGCCGGCGCCAGCTGGATGAGCGAATACGGCAACCCCGACGAGCCCGAACAATGGGTCTGGCTGTCGAAGTACAGCCCTTACCAGAACGTACCGCCGGCGGGCACGCAACTGCCGGCGGTGCTGTTCACCACCAGCACACGCGACGACCGCGTGCACCCCGGCCATGCGCGCAAGATGGCGGCGCGCCTGCGCGAACTGGGCCACGACGCCTGGCTGTACGAGAACATCGAAGGCGGCCACGGCGGCGCCGCCGACAACAAGCAGCGCGCCGACATGCTGGCGCTGGAGTTCGCCTTCCTCTGGCAGCAGCTGGGGCGATAGGCGCCATTGATTCGCAACCCGACAGATCAAGATCGTGGCCCGCGATACACGCGTGGCAGACCACGATGATCGGCGCGAATTCAGGACGGTGGGGTGCGCTGCTCCGCTCATGTCCCCCGCCCGAGCTGTCGCTCGGTCTCCTCCTTTGCTTCGCTGCGCAGAGCACCCCGCCGTCCTGATCAACCACCGTCGCGGGTGTTCGATCGCCGCAGTCCGCCAGGGACTGTGGGCAAAGAGGTCGGGTGGCAGCCTTCTACCTTCGACAGCAAGTGCCAGCCCAGACGAACACTGCCGCCTATCATGCGTCGGTCACCTACATCGACCCACCGCACTCCCCACGCACCACCAATGCAGAACGATCTGCCCATCTTGCACGACGGCTCCAACTCGCGCTTCGAAGCCCGGGTCGACGGCGGCATCGCCGAATGTGTCTACCGGCTGCACGACGGGATGATGAACATCGTGCACACCGAAGTGCCGCGGCCCTCCGAAGGCCGCGGCATCGCCGCTGCGCTGGTGCACGCCGCGCTGGCCCATGCACGTGCGTTGGGCTGGCGCGTGCGGCCCTCGTGCAGCTACGTGCGCAGCTACATGCGCCGCCACCCCGAGACGCAGGACCTGCTGGAATGAACGCAGCGAGCATCGACCCGCGCGCCGACGAGGTGCTGGACTTCTGGTTCGGCCGCCCCGATGAGACCCACCACCTGCGGACGCGGCCCGAGTGGTTCCGCAAGGACCCGGCCTTCGACGCCGCGATCCACGAGCGTTTCGGCGCGCTGATCGATGCCGCGCTGCGCGGCGAGCTTGCCGGCTGGGCCGCACAGCCGCGCTCGGCGCTGGCCGAGGTGATCGTTCTCGACCAGTTCACGCGCAACACGCGGCGCGATACGGCCGGCATGTTTGCCGGCGACGCGCGGGCGCTGGCCGCGGCGCGCGCGCTGGTGGCCAGTGGCGCCGACCGCACGCTGCCCGGCGTGATGCGCCAGTTCGTCTACCTGCCCTTCGAACATGCGGAGGACCTGGCCGAGCAGCAACAGTCGATGTGCCTGTTCACCGCGCTGGAAGCCGACGAGCCGGCGCTGGCCGGTGGGTTGGTGGAATGGGCGCGCAGGCACCAGGAGATCGTCGCGCGCTTCGGCCGTTTTCCGCACCGCAATGCCGCACTGGGCCGCACCTCCACACCCGAGGAAACCGAATTCCTCAAGCAGCCCGGCTCCGGCTTCTGAACATGGACGGCGCCGAAGCCGCGCTGCACGCCACGCGCGCCTGGGTGGAGCAGGCGGTGATCGGCCTGAACCTTTGCCCCTTCGCCAAGGCGGTGCAGATCAAGGGCTTGCTGCGCTACGTGTGCAGCGACGCACGCGACACCGGCGCGCTGCGCACCGCGCTGCGCAGCGAGCTGCAGCGGCTCGACCACACGCCGATGGAACAGATCGAGACCACGCTGCTGGTGCACCCCTGGGTGCTGCAGGACTTCCTCGACTACAACGACTTCCTCGACGAGGCCGACGCGCTGCTGGAGCAGATGGGCCTGCAAGGCACGCTGCAGATCGCCAGCTTCCACCCGCAGTACCAGTTTGCCGGCACCCGGGCCGACGACATCGAGAACGCCACCAACCGCTCGCCCCACCCCACGCTGCACCTGCTGCGCGAGGCCAGCATCGAACGCGCGGTGGCCGCCTTTCCCGAGGCCGAATCCATCTATGAAGCCAACCAGCGCAGGCTGCGCGCGCTGGGGCCCGTCGGCTGGGCGGCACTGCGCGCCCACTGGCAGCGCTGACCCTGCGCCGGCCAAGGCCGGCGCACAGGCGGCACACTGTGCGTCCGAACCGCTGCCGAGCGCCACGATGCACATCGCTTTCGACAACACCTATGCCCGCGAGCTGCCCGGCACCTACGTCGCCTGGAAGCCCGCCATCGCGCCGTCACCCGAGCTGCTGTACCTGAACCGCGCGCTGGCCGACGAGCTGGGGCTGGACGGCAGCGCGCTCGCCAGCGCCGAGGGCGCGGCGCTCTTTGCCGGCAATGCACTGCCCGAGGGCGCCGAACCCATCGCCCAGGCCTATGCCGGCCACCAGTTCGGCGGCTTCTCGCCGCAGCTCGGCGACGGCCGCGCGCTGCTGCTGGGCGAGGTGATCGACCGCAACGGCAAGCGCCGCGACATCGCGCTGAAGGGCTCGGGGCGCACGCCGTTCTCGCGCGGCGGCGACGGCAAGGCGGCCGTCGGGCCGATGCTGCGCGAAGTGCTCATCGGCGAAGCCATGCACACGCTGGGCATCCCCAGCACGCGCGCGCTGGCCGTGGTGGCCACCGGCGAGCCGGTGATGCGCGAGGGCGCGCTGCCCGGCGCGGTGCTGACGCGCGTGGCCGCCAGCCACCTGCGCGTGGGCAGCTTCCAGTACTTCGCCGCGCGCGGCGACATCGACATCTTGGGCCGGCTGGCCGACTACGCCGTCGCGCGCCACGACCCGGGCTTGGCCGGCACGCCCGGCCGCCACCTGGCGCTGCTGCGCGCGGTCGCCGAACGCCAGGCGCGGCTGATCGCACAGTGGATGAACGTGGGCTTCATCCACGGCGTGATGAACACCGACAACATGACGATCTCCGGCGAGACCATCGACTACGGTCCCTGCGCCTTCATGGAAGCCTACGACCCGGCCACGGTGTTCAGCAGCATCGACCACGGTGGCCGCTATGCCTATGGCAACCAGCCGGCGATCGCACGCTGGAACCTGGCGCGGCTGGCCGAAGCGCTGCTGCCGCTGATGGCCGAGGCCGACGACGCGGCCGCGGTGCAGCAGGCGGTGGCGCAGGTGACGGCGGTGATCGACGACTTCCCGGCGCTGTATGCGCAGGCGCTGCTGCAGGGCCAGCGCGCCAAGCTCGGGTTGCAGCGCTCCGACGACGGCGACGCCGCACTGGCCCGGGACTGGCTGGCGCTGCTGCAGCAACACGGCGTGGACTTCACGCTCGCCTGGCGCCGCCTGGCCGATGCCGCCACCGGCGACGCCAACCCCTTGCGCGCCCTCTTTGCCGAAGCCTCGGCCGTGAACCCCTGGCTGCAGCGCTGGCAGGCACGCGGCGCGCTCGAAGGCAGCGACGGCGCACAGCGCGCCGCGCGCATGCAGCAGGTGAACCCGTGGATCATCCCGCGCAACCACCGTGTCGAGGAAGCGCTGGACGCCGCGTCGACCCAAGGCGACCTGCAACCCTTCAAGGCACTGCTGGCCGCGCTGCAGCGGCCCTACGACGAAGACAGTGCGCTGGCGCGTTATGCGCAGCCGGCACCCACCGAGGTGACGGCCGGCTACCGCACCTTCTGCGGCACCTGAAGGCGCTGCGTCATTCGTGCCGCAGCGCCTCGATCGGATCGAGCCGCGCGGCGCGCCGCGCCGGGAAGTAGCCGAAGATCACGCCGATCGCTGCCGAGAAGCCCAGCGCCAGCGCGTTGATGCCGGGGTTGAACTGGAACGGCACCTGCATCAGCTGCGCCAGCCCCACGCTCGCCACCGCGGCCAGCAGCACGCCGGCCACGCCGCCCAGCGCGGCCAGCACCACCGCCTCGATCAGGAACTGCAGCAGCACCTCGCGCTCCAGCGCACCGATGGCCAGGCGCACGCCGATCTCGCGCGTGCGCTCGGTCACGCTGACCAGCATGATGTTCATGATGCCGATGCCGCCGACCAGCAGGCTCACCGCGGCCACCGCGCCCAGCAGCGTGGTCATCACCTGCGTGGTGCCCGACAGCGTGTCGGCGATCTGGCGCGTGTCCAGCACGTTGAAGTTGTCGTCGTCGTCCGCGCCCAGCTTGCGCCGCTCGCGCAGCAGCTGCGTCAGCGCGGACTTGGCGCGGTCGATGCCGGCCTCGTCGCGCACCGACACCAGCAGCGTGTTGACGCGCGTGGTGCCGGTCACACGGCGCTGCAGCGTGCGCAGCGGCAGCACCACCATGTCGTCCTGGTCCATGCCCATCGCCGCCTGACCCTTGGCAGCGAGCACGCCCACCACCTCGCAGGAAAAGCTTTTCACGCGCAGCTGCCGGCCGAGCGGGTCGGTGCCGGCGAACAGTTCGCGCTGCACCGTCGCGCCGATGATGCACACCGCGGCGCCGGCGCGCTCCTCCTGCGCCTCGAAGCGGCGGCCCGCGGCCAGCGCCCAGTTGCTGGTGTCGAAATGCGCGTTGGTGGTGCCGATCAGGCTGGTGGACCAGTTGCGCGCCCCCTGCACCACGGTGGCCGACGAGCGCAGCTCGGGCGCCACCGCGCGCAGCCCGGAGATCTGCGCTTCGATGGCCAGCGCGTCGGCCTCGGTGAAGGACGGCACGCCGAGGTCCGAGCCCGGCCCCATGCGCTGTCCCGGGCGGATCTGCAGCAGGTTGCTGCCCAGCCCGGCGATCTGGCTGCGCACCGCGGCCGTGGCGCCCTGGCCCAGCGTGACCATCGTCACCACCGCGCTGACGCCGATGACCACGCCGAGCACGGTGAGGAAGGAGCGCAGCAGGTTGCGCCGGATCGAGCGCAAGGCCAGCAGCAGCGAGTTCCACAGCATCAGGCGGCCTCGGCGCGCGGCTGGCGCAGGTCTTCGGCGATCAGGCCGTCGACGAAGCGCACGGTGCGCTGCGCGTAGTCCGCCATGTCGGGTTCGTGCGTGACCATCAGCACGGTGATGCCGCGCTCGCGGTTCAGCGACGACAGCAGCGCCATGATCTCGCGGCTGCGCTGCGTGTCCAGGTTGCCGGTGGGCTCGTCGGCCAGCAGCACGGTCGGCTGCGTGACGATGGCGCGCGCGATCGCCACGCGCTGCTGCTGCCCGCCGGACAGTTCGCCCGGTGTGTGGCCCTCGCGGCCTTGCAGCCCCACCGAGGCCAGCGCGGCACGCGCCGCGGCGCGGCGCCGTGCCGCCGGCTCGCCGCGGTACAGCAGCGGCAGCTCGACGTTCTCGATCGCGCTGGTGCGCGCCAGCAGGTTGAAGCCCTGGAACACGAAGCCCAGGTGGCGGCGCCGCAGCCGCGCGCGTTCGTCGCGCGTCAGCCGCTCCACGTGCACGCCGCGGAACAGGTACTCGCCGCTGGACGGCGTGTCCAGGCAGCCCAGGATGTTCATCACCGTGGACTTGCCCGAGCCGCTGGGCCCCATGATGGCGACGAACTCGCCGGCTTCGATGTCCAGGTCCACGCCGGCCAGCGCGCGCACCATCGCCTGGCCTTCGCCGTAGACGCGCGTCACGCCGCGCAGGCGGATCAGCGGGCTGTCGCTCACGGTGCCGGACCGGCCAGTTCGTCGACGATCACCGCCTCGCCTTCGCGCAGCTTGCCGCTGACCTCGGTGCGCCGGCCGTCGCTGAGGCCCGCGTTCACCGACACTGCCACCGCCGCGCCGTCGCGCAGCACCCACAGCTCGCGCTGCGTGTTCTTCAGCTCGGTGCTGCCGGCGCGCTTGACCCCGCCGCGCGGCGGGCGCGGCATCAGCCTGGACACCAGCCCGCCGCCGGTCGACGCGCCAGCGGCCGAAGTCGCCGGCGCCAGCTGCGCGGTCGGCGTGAAGCGCAGCGCCGCGTTCGGCACCAGCAGCACGTCGTCGCGCTCGACGGCAGCGATGCTCGCGGTGGCCGTCATGCCCGGGCGCAGCAGCAGATCGTGATTGGCCACGCTCAGCTCGGCGACGTAGGTGACGACGTTCTCCTTGGTGGTCGAGCCGAAGCCGACGCGCGTGATCACCGCCGGGAAGCTGCGGTTCGGCCAAGCGGCCACGGTGAAGCTGGCATGCTGGCCGTCCTGCACCTGGCCGACGTCGGCCTCGTCGACGTTGACCTGCAGTTTCATCTGTGTCAGGTCCGCGGCGATGGTGAACAGCGTCACCGCCTGCAGCGACGCCGCCACTGCGTTGCCCGGGTCGACCGCGCGCGTCAGCACCACGCCGGCGATGGGCGAGCGGATCGAGGCCTTGCCCAGGTTGGTCTCGTCGACGCGCAGCGCGGCGCGCGCATCGGCCACCGCGGCGCGTGCGACGGCCTCGTCGGCGACGGCACGCTCGGCATTGGCGCGCGCGCTGTCGAACTCGGTGGCCGAGGGCACGCGCCCGCCGGACAGGCGCGACACCTCCTCCATGCGCGCGAGGTTGGCGCGCGCCTCCTTCAGCGTGGCCGCGGCCTGCGCCACCCCGGCCTCGGCCGAGGCCAGCGTGGCACGCGAGCGCGCGATCTGGTCACGCAGCTTCGAAGTGTCCAGCTCGACCAGCACCTGGCCCTTCTTCACCGCGTCGTTGATGTCCACCAGCACCTTGGCCACCGTGCCCGACAGTTCGCTGCCGATGTTGACGGTGAGCGTCGGCGCCAGCGTGCCGTTGGCCACCACCTTGACGCTGAGCGTGCCGCGCTGCAGCGGCTCGGTCTGGAAGCGCGGCTGCGCGGCCGCGTCGGCGCTGCGGCCGCGCCAAACCAGCGCGGCCGCCAGCGCGGCCAGCAACAGCAGCAGGGCGAGCCATGCCGCCTTGCGCCGCCACCACGGGCGTGGCGCGTCGGCGCCGAGCAGGTCCTGCAGGCCCGTGGCCTGGGCATCGTTCGTCTGGGTCATGGTGTGGGGCCGGGGGTGTCGGCCGACCAGCCGCCGCCGAGCGCCTTGTAGAGCTGGATCATCGCGATCACGTTGTCGGCCTGGGTGCTGGCCTGGCTGTCCTCGAGCGTGCGCACGCTGCGCTCGGTGTCGAGCACGGTCTGGAAGTCCACCAGGCCCGAGCGGTAGCGGAAGTTGGCCAGCAGCGCCGCATTGCGCGCCGCCTGCACCGCCAGCGCCAGCGCCTCGGCACGCGTGCCGCCGTTGGCCAGCGAGGCACGTGCGTTCTCCACGTCGCGCAGCGCGCCGAACAGCGCCGCCTCGTAGGCGGCCAGCGCCTGCTCCTGCTCGGCCGTGCGGATCACCACCTGCTGGCGCAGCCGGCCGGCATCGAAGATCGGCATGGCCAGGCTGGCGGCCACCAACTGCGTCGCCGCGCCGCTGCCGGTCAGCGCCGACAGCACCGCGCCTTGCAAGCCGAGCGTGCCGCCGAGCTTGAACGAGGGGTAGCGCGCCGCCTCGGCCTCGCCGATGCGCGCGGTGGCCGCTGCCAGGCCGCGCTCGGCGGCGACGATGTCGGGCCGGCGCCGCAGCAGCTCCGCCGGGATGCCGGCCAGCGGCTGCGTCGCCGCGCTGGGAATACTCGGCGCGGCCGCGGCGGCCAGCTCGGGCGCCAGCGTGCCCGGCGCCACGTTCAGCAGCACGGCCAGCGCGTGGGTGGTCTGCGTGGCCGCGTCCTGCAGCGCCGGCAACTGCGCGCGCGTCTGCTCGCGGTTGGCGCGCGCCTGTTCCACGTCGATCTGGCCCACCAGCCCGGCCTGCGCGCGCCATTCGGTGATCTGCAGCGTCTGCGTCTGGTTGTCCAGGTTGGCCTGCGTGATGGCGATGCGCAGCTGGTAGGCGCGCAGCTGCACGTAGTCGCGCGCCACCTCCGCGGCCAGCGACACCTGCGTACCGGCCAGCGTCGCGGCGCTGGCCTGCGCATCCGCATCGGCGGCCTCGGCGCCGCGCTTCAGGCCGCCGAACAGGTCGATCTCCCAGCTGGCGTCGAAGCCCAGGCCGTAGCTGGAGACCGCGTCCTGCCCGCCGCTGGACGAGCGCGTGGCCGAGCCGTAGGCGCCGACGCTGGGCCACAGCAAGGACTCGGCCTGTGCGCTGGACGCCCGCGCCACACGCAGCCGCGCACGGGCGCTGCGCAGGTCGGTGTTGGCGGCGAGTGCGCGCTCGACCAGGCGGGTCAGCAGCGGGTCGTCGAAGCGGTGCCACCAGTCGGCGTCCAGCGGCGCCGAAGGCGCGGCGGCCTCGGCCTGCGACCAGGCCGGTGGCAACTCCGTCTTCGGGCTCTGGTAGTCGGGGCCGACCGCCGCGCAGCCGGCCAGCAGGGCCGCGCAGACGATGGCCGAGGCGATGGCACGCAGCGCGGCTGGCAACGGGGTCGTGGGTTCGTGGGCTGGCATCGGTGCGCCCAGTCTCCACGGCGCCCGTTGCGGCACATGCGTACGCTTTGTAAAGAAGTGCTGCGCGCGATCGCAGCGGGCAAGGTCAGTGCACCGAGCGCTGCTGCCCCTGCCAGAACCTGGCGCGGATGGCCTTCTTGTCCAGCTTGCCCAGCCCGGTGACGGGCAGCGCGGCCACGAACTCGATGGACTTGGGCGCATGCACCGCACCCTTGTGCTCGCGCACCAGCGCGATCAGCTCTTCGGCTGCCACCGTGGCATCGGCGCGCAGCACCACCTGCGCGTGCACCGCCTCGCCCCACTTGGCGTCGGGGATGCCCACCACCGCGGCCGCGGCCACGGCGGGGTGCTGTGACAGCACGTCCTCGACCTCGCGCGGGTAGACGTTGAAGCCGCCGCTGATGATCATGTCCTTGCTGCGGTCGACGATGTACAGGTAGCCGTCGGCATCGCGCCGCGCCATGTCGCCGGTGTAGAGCCAGCCGTGGCGCAGCGCCTGCGCGGTCTCGTCGGGCTTGTTCCAGTAGCCCTGCATCACCAGCGGGCCGCGCACGCAGATCTCGCCGACCTCGCCTTCGGGCAC
>CAYUPF010000055.1:0-6195 GCA_964446545.1 uncultured Rubrivivax sp. | reverse complement strand
GGGCTGTCGAGCAGCACGTAGATCATCGTCGGCACCAGGAAGGTGGCGGTGATGCGGTGCGTCTGCACCAGCTGCACGAACTTCTCCGCGGTGAAGCCCTGCGTCATCGCGTAGGTGCCGCTCTTCAGCAGCACCGGCATGATCATCGCGCCCGAGGCGTGGGTGATCGGCGTCAGCGCCAGGAAGCGCAGCTCGCGCGGCCAGTCCCAGTCGGCCATCTCGGTGAGGATCATCGTCACGTGCACGCGGTGCGTGTGCGCCACGCCCTTGGGCCGGCCGGTGGTGCCACCGGTGTAGACCAGCACGCACACGTCGTCGGCCGCAGCCTGCGCCACCAGCCGGCCGGGCGTGAAGGCCGCGCTGGCGGCGAGCAGGTCCTCGCCCACACCGTCGTTGGGGCCGAAGCACATCAGCCGCTGCAGGCCCGGCACGCGCTGCGCCAGCGAGCGCGCGCGCTCACCGAATAGACCTGGGTCGACGAACAGCGTGGCCACGCCCGAATCCTGCAGGATGTAGGCATGGTCGTCCTCCGACGAGGTGGGGTTCAGCCAGGTCAGGCGCAGGCCCATCAGGTAGGCCGCCGCGGTGATCAGGAAAGCCTCGGGCCGGTTGCCCGACAGCGTGGCCACCGCGTCGCCGTGCTGCAGCCCGCGAGCCTGCAGCGCCTGCACAACCTGGCTGACGCGCGCGCCCAGTTCGCGATAGCTCCAGCGCGTGTGATCGCCGATGAAGGCCGTGCGCTCGCTGCCGCGGGCGATGGCACTGATGAACAGGTCACCAACGGAGCAGCCGTCGTACAGGGGGTTGCCCATAGTCGATATCTCCGGATCACACAGCGTCAGAGGTGCGGCGCTGCAGCGTGGCCGACAGCCGCGGCGGCGTGCGCAGCGTCTGGAAGATGACGCAGTAGCGCTCGGTCAGCTTCAGCAGCGTGGCCAGCTGCTCGTCGCCGGCGTCGCTGTCCACGTCGAAGCGCAAGCGGATGTCGGTGATGCCCACCGGCACGTCCTTGGCCAGGCCCAGCGTGCCGCGGAAATCACCCTCGCCTTCCACGACGACTTGCACCGAACGGAAGCGCACGCCCAGCGCGGTGGCGACGACGTTGAAGGTGACGCCGGCGCAGGCCACCAGCGATTCGAGCAGCAGGTCGCCGGAGCAGGCCTCGCTGCCGTCGCCGCCGGCCTTTTCATGCAGGCCGGCGTCGTAGCGCGCGAAGGGCGTTGCCAGGCGCACCGACGGCCGGTCGGGCAGGAGCGTGCCACTGGCACGGAAGACGTGCCGTGCGGTCTCGGGTTGCTCCTTGTAGCGAGCCTTGATCGGGGCCTGGAGCTGGCGCAGTTGGTCGGCGTTCATGGGAGCATGCTCGTGCAGTGTTCGACGCTATGCGGGACCTGGCGTCGTTGCGAATCTTCGCGAGGCCACGGGGCAGCGTTGCGGCTTGCGCCTGGCCAGGACGACAAATCCATCGGTTCTATTCAAGTGCCGCACAGCGTCGAACATTACACCAGGCCGACGGTGTGGCGGTGACCACGGCGCGAACCCGGGGTGGTCGGCCGCGAAAGAGTGCCAAGGTGGTCCGCAACGGCGCGAAGCAGCATCGCCTGCACTCCACGGCAGCGCGTCGAAGCCCACCTCGTGGCGGCACAATCGTCCGATGAACGCTTGCGAGTCCTCATCGCGGGCGCAGGCCCCGTTGGCCTGACGGCCGCCGAACTGGCGCGGCGCGGCATTGCCTGCCGCATCGTCGACCCGCTGCTCGAAGCACCGCAATATGCCAAAGCCGTCGGCGTGCAGCCGCGCACGCTGGAGATCTTCGAGGGCATGGGCGTGCTGCGGCGGATCCTGGACGCGTCGGTGCCGATACGCGGCCAGATCGTCCGCATCAACGGCGAGTCGGTGTCGCAGCCGATACCGCCCTTGCCCGCCGACGTGCCCTTCGGCTTCATCGCGATCCCGAAATACGAGACCGAGCGCGTGCTCGCCGACGAGCTGGCGATGCACGGCCTGCACATCGAACGCGGGCTGCGGCTCACCGCCTTCGAGCAGGACGCCGACGGCGTAACGGTCACGCTGAGCGGCGATGCCGGCGACAGCCGCCTGCGCTGCCGCTACCTGATCGGCGCCGACGGCGCGCACAGCATGGTGCGCAAATGCCTGGGCCTGAGCTTCGAGGGCGGCGCCTTCGACGAGCAGTACATGCTCGGCGATGTCGAGCTGGACTGGTCGCTGCCGCACGACCAGGCGCTGCGCGCCATGCACCGCAGCGAAGGCCGCACCGACGACGTGCTGGTGTGCGTGCCGCTGCCGGGGCGCGGCCGCTACCGCATGTCGATGCGTGTCGCCGACGACCTGGCCACGCCCCGCGGCGACGCGGCCGATGGCGTGGTACACGGCTTCGAGGGCAGCCGCAAGCCCGAACTGCATCACATCCAGGCGGTGCTCGACCGGCTGTCGCCGGAGCCGGTGACGGCGCGCAACCTGCGCTGGTCCTCGGTGTTTCGCATCAGCCACCGCATCGTCGATGCTTATGGCCGCGGCCGCGTGTTCGTGGCCGGCGATACGGCACACATCCACCCGCCCACCGGCGCGCAGGGCATGAACACCGGCATCCAGGACGCGCACATCCTGGCCTGGAAGCTGGCGCTGGCGGTGCGCGGCGAGGCGAGGCGGCGGCCGGCCTGCTGGCCTGCTGGCCAGCTACGACGCGGAACGCCGCCCGGTCGGCGAAGAGGTGGTCGGCCGTACGGTGCAAAGCGCTCGGGCCGGCATCGGCGCGGACTCGAAGGACCTGGACTTCGTCGTGCGGCGCGAGGCGCAGCTGCTGATCTCCTATGCCGGCAGCCCGATCGTTGCCGATGGCGTGGACCCCAGCGGCAGCCCGCAGGCCGGCAGCCGCGCGCCCGACGCGGGAGGGCTGACGCGCGAGTCCGTGGCAGCGCCGCTGCGCCTGTATTCGCTGCTCGGCCGCCGCGAACATGCGGCGCTGCTCTATGCCGGCGAGGCGCTGTCGGCCGATGCGGTGGCAGGGCTCGAAGCCACGGTACAAGTGCTGCGTGACGCTGCGCACAGCCGCATCGAGGCCCATCTGATCGCCGCGCCCGGCGTGCCGGTGGCGGCCACGCTGCTGCCGCTGATGCGCGACACGCAGGGCGATTTCGCGGCCTATATGCCGCGTCCGGCCTCTCGGCCTTCATCGTGCGGCCCGATGGTTATCTGGGGCTGGCGATGCGCGCGGCCGTGGTGACGCAGGACCTGGTGCGCCACCTGAAGGCGACGTTTCGCTGAGTGCAGCGTCAGCGCGGCCCGGCGCTCGTGGCTTGCGCGTCCTGCAGCAGCCGCCACATCACCTTGCCCGATCCCGACTTGGGCAGCGCGTCGACGAACTCGACGATCTTCGGCACCTTGTAGGCCGCCATGTGCTCGCGCGCCCAGGCGACGATGTCCTCGGGTTGGGCCGTGGCCTTGGCCTCGGCGCGCAGCACGACCACGGCCTTGACGGTCTCGCCGCGGTAGTCGTCCTTGGCGGCGATGATGCAGGCCTCCTGCACCAGCGGGCACTTGAAGAGCAGCAGTTCCACCTCGCTGGGCCAGACCTTATAGCCGCTGGCGTTGATCATGCGCTTCAGCCGATCGGTGATGAAGAAGTAGCCGTCCTCGTCCATGCGGCCCAGGTCGCCGCTGCGGAAGAAGCGCTGGCCTTCGAAGGTGATGAACGCGGCCGCGGTGGCCTCGGGATGGCGCCAATAACCCTTGAAGACCTGCGGGCCGTGGATGATGATCTCGCCGTCCTGGCCCGGCGGCAGCTCCTCGAAGGTGACCGGGTCGACGATGCGTGCGTCGGTGCTGAAGTACGGGATGCCCAGGCACTGCAGCTTGGCGCGTTCCACCGGGTTGCTGTGGCTGGGTGCAGCGGTTTCGGTGAGTCCGTAGCCCTCGGCGAAGGTCAGGCCGAACTCGTCCTGCAGCCGCTGCGCCACCGCCTGCGGCATGGCCGCGCCGCCACCGCCGATGTAGCGCAGGCTGCTCAGGTCGAAGCTCTTGTAGTTGGGGCTGCCGAACAGGTCGATGACCATGGTCGGAATGCAGGTCCAGTGCGTGATGCCGTGGCGCGCGAACAGGCGCCCGGCCAGTTCGCGGTCCCAGCGCGGCATCAGCACCAGCGTCGCGCCGGCATACACCGAGCCCAGCGCACACAGCATCATGCCGGTGATGTGGAACATCGGTACCACGCCCAGGCCCACGGTTTCGGCGCCGCTGTGCGTCCACGAGCCCGACACCGCGTTGTGCATCAGCGTGCGGTGGGTGTGCATGCAGCCCTTGGGCAGCCCGGTGGTGCCCGAGGTGTAGGGCAGCAGCGCCAGGTCGTCGGGGCCGGCGCTGTGCGGCCCGGGCGCATGGCCTGCTGCCAGCGCATCGCCCCAGCACTGGTAGCCGGCCGGCAGCGGCGGGTCGGCACGCAGCCATTGTTCGATGGTCGCGTTCGGCGCCTCGGCGGGGTCCAGCGTGCCTTCGGGCATGGCGTCGCTGTAGCGCGTGACCAGCACCGCCTTCAGCCGTTGTTCCGGTGGCAGCGCGGCATCGGCCTCGGCCACGAAGCCGGCCAGGTCGGCGGCGCAGATCACCACCTGGGTTTCGGGGTCGCTGATGTAGTGGCCGAACTCGTCGGCGCGGTTCATCGGGTTCACCGGCACCGCCACCGCGTTGGCGCGGAAGACCGCGTACAGCGCGATCACGAACTGCGGGCAGTTTTGCAGGTACAGCGCAACGCGGTCACCGGCACCGACGCCCTGCGCCTGCAGCCAGCCGGCCAGCGCCTCGGCCTGCGCCTTCAGCTGCGCATAGCTCAGCGCGCGGCCGAAGAACATGAAGGCGGTCTTGTCGGGGTAGCGCGCGGCCGCCACCTCCAGGTTGAACCACAGCGAGGTCTGCGGCACCGTCAACGCGCGCGGCAGCCGCTTCGGCCAGATCTTGTCGTGGGGACGTTCCGATGGGTTCATGGTCAAGGTGTTTCCGGGGCTACATCACCGCGCCGAGTTGCCAGGGCACAAACTCGCTCTGGCCATAGCCGTGGCGTTCGCTCTTCGTCGTCTGGCCCGAGGCGGTGGCCAGCATCAGCTGGAAGATGCGCGCGCCCATCTGATCGATGCTGGCCGTGCCGTCGACGACTTCACCGCAGTTGATGTCGATGTCGTCTTCCTGCTTGCGCCACAACTCGGTGTTGGTGCTGAGCTTCAGTGACGGCGACGGCGCGCAGCCGTAGGCCGAGCCGCGCCCGGTGGTAAAGCAGATCAGGTTGGCGCCGCCCGCCACCTGGCCGGTGGCAGAGACCGGGTCGTAGCCGGGCGTGTCCATGAACACCAGGCCCTTGGCCGTGACCGGCTGCGCGTATTCATACACGTCCACCAGGTTGGTGGTGCCGCTCTTGGCCACCGCGCCCAGGCTCTTTTCCAGGATGGTCGTCAGCCCGCCGGCCTTGTTGCCGGCCGAAGGGTTGTTGTCCATCTGGCCGCCGTTGCGCGCGCAGTAGTCTTCCCACCAGCACAGCCGCGCCAGCAGCTTGTCGGCCACGGCCTGCGACACCGCGCGGCGCGTCAGCAGGTGTTCGCCGCCGTAGACCTCGGGCGATTCGGACAGGATGGCCGTGCCGCCATGGCGCACCAGCCGGTCGACCGCCGCGCCCAGCGCCGGGTTGGCGCTGATGCCGCTGTAGCCGTCGGAGCCGCCGCACTGCAGGCCCACGGTGATGTGGCTGGCCGGCACCGGCTGGCGCGTGACGCGGTTGGCCTCTTCGAGCATCCATTCCACCAGCTCGATGCCACGTGCCACGGTCCTGGCGGTGCCGCCCGTGTCCTGGATGCTGAAGGTCTGCAGCCGGTTGCTCTCCTGCAAGCCCTCCTGCTGCATCAGGCCGCTGATCTGGTTGGTCTCGCAGCCCAAGCCCACCATCAGCAGCGCGCCGAAGTTGGCATGGCGCGCATAGCCGCCCAGCGTGCGGCGCAGGATCTGCAGCGGCTCGCCTTCGCTGTCGGTGGCACAGCCGGCGCCATGCGTCAGCGCGACCACGCCGTCGACATGGGGGTAGCGCTCCAGCGCCTGCGGATGGATGTCGCGGCGGAAGTGGTCGGCAATGGCCCGCGCCACCGTGGCCGAGCAGTTGACGCTGGTCAGCACGCCGATGTAGTTGCGCGTGGCCAC
>CAYUPF010000054.1:15467-22276 GCA_964446545.1 uncultured Rubrivivax sp. | reverse complement strand
CCCAGGCCGTCTTCGATCTCCGACGCGGCCAGCCGCACCACCTGGTCGGTGGCGCCGCCCGCGGCCCAGGGCACGATGATCGTCACCGGCTTGGTCGGCTTCCATTGCGCCTGCACCAGGGCGGGGGCCAGGCAGGCGGCGGCCAGCAGCATGGTCAGGGTGACTTTGTGCATCGCAGTCTCCGGTTGTTAACTGAACGGTGAATCGTATGCGCGACGGCACGCCGCGGCAACCGTAGTGACCCGCAGCGCACGGCCGCGCGTCAATCCCGCACCAGGTAGCCCAGCACCAGGTCGGTCATGTGGGACAGCCGCTCCACCTTGGCCTTGGCGCCCAGCAGCGGGCGGTCGAAGATGGTCGACAACGTGTGGTTGTTGCCGAGGTAGAAGTACGACAGCGCGGCGATCGAGATGTACAGCTGCACCGGGTCGACGCCGCTGCGGAACACGCCGCTCTTGTGGCCGCGCTCCAGCACGCCGGCCAGCGTCTGCACCAGCGGCGAGTGCATCGCCGGGATCTTGGTCGAGCGCTTCAGGTGGCGTGCGCGGTGCAGGTTCTCGCTGTTCAGCAGCGACAGAAACTCGGGGTGCTCGATGTAGTGGTTCCAGGTGAAGGCGATGAGCCGGCGGATCGCTTCCACCGGCTCTTCCTGCGTCAGGTTCAGCGCCTTTTCTTCGCCGCGGATGCGTTCGTAGGCGCGTTCCAGCACCGCCAGGAACAGGCTCTCCTTGTTCTCGAAGTAGTAGTAGATGAGCCGCTTGTTGACGCCGGCGCGCTCGGCGATGCGGTCCATGCGCGCACCGCCCAGGCCGTGCTCGGCGAACTCGGCCAGCGCGGCGTCGAGGATTTCCTTCTGCGAGCGATCGGCGTCGCGCGGGCGGGTTTCGGCGGCGGATGAATGGAGCATGCGGGATGATTCACTGTCTGTTTAATTGCGTTGTACAGCACAAACCCTTCCCGGCCCGCTTCGCATAATGGGCCAGGCAACCCACGAAAGACCCCGATGAGCGCACGTCCCGCCGGCCACGCACTGGTCGAAGCCCTGATCGCCCAAGGTGTGCACACCGCTTTCGGTGTGCCCGGCGAAAGCTATCTGGCCGTGCTGGACGGCTTCCACCAGCACCGTGAGCGCATCCGCTTCATCGCCTGCCGGCAGGAAGGTGGTGCCGCCTTCATGGCCGAGGCGCAGGGCAAGCTGACGGGCCGGCCGGGCATCTGCTTCGTCACGCGCGGGCCCGGCGCCACCAACGCCAGCATCGGTTTGCACACCGCCTTCCAGGACTCGACGCCGATGGTCCTGTTCGTCGGCCAGGTGGCGAGCGACCAGCGCGACCGCGAGGCCTTCCAGGAAGTGGACTACCGGCAGATGTTCGGCCCCGGCACCCTGGGCATGGCCAAGTGGGTGGGCGAGGTGCACGACGCCGACCGCGTGCCCGAGTACGTGGCGCGCGCCTTCCACACCGCGCTGCAGGGCCGGCCGGGGCCGGTGGTGCTGGTGCTGCCCGAGGACATGCTGACCATGCCCACCACCGCACCGGTGCTGCCGCGCGTGGCGCCTGCGCTGGCCTGGCCGGCGCCGGGCGCGCTGCGCGAGCTGCGCGCCATGCTGATGGCCGCACAACGCCCGCTGCTCATCGCCGGCGGCAGCGGCTGGGACGCCGAAGCCTGCAACGCGCTGCAGCGCTTCGCCGAGAACTGGCAGCTGCCGGTGAGTTGTGGCTTCCGCTTCCAGGACACTTTCGACAACCGCCATGCGCTGTACGCTGGCGACGTGGGCATCGGCATCAACCCCAAGCTGGCCGATCGCGTGCGCGAGGCCGACCTGATCGTCGCGCTCGGCGTGCGCCTGGGCGAGATGACCACCGGCGGCTACACGCTGCTGCAGGTGCCGCGGCCGGCGCAGAAGCTGGTGCACGTGCATGCGGGCGCCGAGGAACTGGGCCGTGTGTACGCCGCCGACCTGCTGCTGCAGTCGTCGATGGCCTGCGCCGCCAAGGCGCTGGAGACGCTGGCCGCACCGGCCAGCGTGCCGTGGACCGGCTGGGCGCAGGCCGCGCATGCCGACTACGAAGCCAACCACGCGGCGCCCGAGGTCGAGCCGATGGACCTGGCGGTGGTGATGAAGACGGTGCAGCGCCTGGCGCCGGCCGACACCGTCTACACCAACGGCGCCGGCAACTACAGCGGCTGGCTGCACCGCTACGTGCGCTACTTCGGGCTGCAGCACCATGGCCGCACGCAGCTGGCTCCCACCTCCGGCGCGATGGGCTACGGCGTGCCGGCCGCGGTGGCGGCATCGCTGCTGGTCCCGCAGCGCACGGTGGTCAACATCGCCGGCGACGGCGACTTCCTGATGACCGGGCAGGAGCTGGCCACCGCCACCGGCTACGGCGCCGGGCGCGGTGCCGGCAAGCTGATCAGCATCGTCGTCGACAACGGCAGCTACGGCACCATCCGCATGCACCAGGAGCGCGAGTACCCGGGCCGGGTCAGCGGCAGCGACCTGTTCAACCCCGACTTCGCGGCGCTGGCGCAGGCCTACGGCTGGCACGCGCACCGTGTCGACACTACCGCGGCCTTCGAGCCGGCCTTCGCTGCCGCGATGGCGGCCGACCGGCCGACGCTGATCCACCTGACGCTGGACACCGACGTCATCACCTCGCGCACCACGCTCGGCGTGATCCGCGAGACGGCATTGCGCCGCGCCGGCAGCTGATCAGTGCATGTCGTGGATCATCTCGCGCACGCGCGGGTAGATCTGCTGCTGCCAGCGCCGGCCGCTGAACACGCCGTAGTGGCCCACGCCCAGCTGCACGTGGTGG
Organism: uncultured Rubrivivax sp.; assembly: GCA_964446545.1. Lineage (GTDB taxonomy): Bacteria > Pseudomonadota > Gammaproteobacteria > Burkholderiales > Burkholderiaceae_C > Rubrivivax. The sequence continues at coordinate 19,454 of CAYUPF010000054.1, read as the reverse complement.
CTCTTCATGTAGGGCCGGATGCCGCTGCACAGGTCGTGCGCGGCCACGGTCTGGCCGATGCTGCAGATGTCGTCGCGTTCGCCTTCCACGGTGAACAGCGCGGTGCGGCGGATGGCGGCCGGTTCGACGCGTTCGCCGCGCACCAGGAACTCGCCCTTGGCCAGCTTGTATTCCTGGAACACCTGCGCCACCGTCTCCAGGTAGAACTCGGCCGGCAGGTCGTTGACGGCGAAATACTCCTCGTAGAAGCGCTTGGTGGGCTCGGCGCCTTCGTGCTCGCCGTCCTTCAGCTGGCGGTACAGGTCGCGGAAGGCCTGCTTGTGACGCTCCAGGTTCATGCTCATGAAGGCCGTCAGCTGCAGGAAGCCCGGGTACACGCGGCGCATGCCGCCGGGGTAGCGCCAGGGCACGCGGCTGATCAGGTTGTTCTCGAACCATTCGATCGGCTTGCCGGTGGCCAGCTCGTTGACCTGGGTCGGGTTGATGCGGCAGTCGATCGGCCCGGCCATCAGCGTCATGCTGCGCGGCTGTGCCGGATGCTCGTGCTGTGCCATCAGCGCCACCGCGGCCAGCGTCGGCACGCAGGGCTGGCACACCGCCACCAGGTGCGTGCCCGGACCCAGGTGTTCGATGAAGGCGATGACATGCTCGACGTATTCGTCCAGGCCGAAGCGGCCTTCGGACAGCGGCACGTCGCGCGCGTTGTGCCAGTCGGTGATGTACACGTCGTGGTCCGCCAACATGGTGCGCGCGGTGTCGTTGAGCAAGGTCGCGAAGTGGCCCGACAGCGGCGCCACGATCAGCACCTTGGGGCGGTCGCTGCGGGCGGCGTCGCCGAGGTCGTCGCGCACGAAGCGCTGCAGCGTGCAGAAAGGGCGACGCTGCACCGCCACCTCGTGCACCGGCACCTGGCGCTCGCCGACCTGCACCGAATCGATGCCGAAGGACGGCCGCTGGTGCGTCAGGCGCAGGCGCGAGAACACCTCCCAGGCGGCGGCCAGCTGCTTGTGCACCGGCGTCGCGATCGGTGTCAGCAGCCGGTTGTTCAACACGGCGGCACCCCATTGCGCCGCGCTTTGCATCGGCCCGAGCCAATCGTTGTGCAGCTGGTAGGCGTGATAGAGCATGGGGTGGGTTGAGCCGTGGTCGGCGGCGTTGGAGTCGTTCTACCCTTGAAAGGCAAGGAACGGACCATGTCGATGCACCAAGCTGGCACGTCGCTTGCGGAGGAGTTGGCGATTTGCCGCGGAGCGCACCATGCCGAAGACCACGTTGACCGTCAGCAGCAAGAACTACTCGTCCTGGTCCTTGCGCGGCTGGTTGCTGGCGCGTTTTGCCGGCCTGGAGTTCGACGAGGTGGTGCTGGGTCCGGACGACCCGGGCGTGCGCGCCGAGATGCTGCTGCTGGCGCCGTCGATGCTGGTGCCCTGCCTGCGCCACCAGGGCGTGAAGGTCTGGGACACGCTGGCCATCGGCGAATACCTGCACGAGGTCAAGCCCAAGGCCGGCCTGCTGCCGGCCGACCGCGCGGCGCGGGCGCATTGCCGCGCGGTGTGCGGCGAGATGCATTCGGGCTTCGTCTCGCTGCGCTCGGCGTTGCCGATGAACCTGAAGGCGCATTTTCCCGGCTACAAGGTGTGGAGCCGGGCGCAGAGCGACATCGAGCGCGTGCTCGAGATCTGGAAGGAATGCCTGGCCACCTATGGCGGGCCCTACCTGTTCGGCGAGCGCTGCATGGCCGATGCGATGTACGCGCCGGTGGTAACAAGGCTGCACACCTACGACGTGCGCATCGCCGACCCGGCCTGCGCCGCCTATTGCCAGCGCATCATGGCCCTGCCCGAACTGCAGGAGTGGATCGCGGCCGCCAAGCTCGAGCCCGAGGACATCGACGAGCTCGAGATGGAGTTCTAGACCGACCAGCCCTTGGAGACCGGCACCTCGCACACCGGCTCGACGTCGATGGTGCTGAAGTCGGCCGGGCCGACGATCTCCAGGTACTCCATGTCCGGCGAATAGTCGAACAGGTAGTGGCGCACGCCCGGGCGCTGGTGCACGCAGTCGCCGGCGCTGACCAGCGTCTCCTGGTCCTCGTACATGAAGCGCGCCCAGCCGCGCAGCATGATGACGATGTGGAAGTCCGCCTCATGGCGGTGCCAGCCGGTGCCTTTTTCCGGTGCATTGTGGGCGATGACCAGCTGCGCGATGACCTTGCCGCCGGTGGCCTCGGCGATGCCCAGGTCGCGGTACAGGAAAAAGTCGCGCAGCCCGTCGCCGCGGAACACCGTGTCCTGCGGCTTCACGTGGCTGAAGGTGGTGCCGCTTGGGGATTTGACCTTGTCCAGCATGGACCCTCCGATGGTCGGTTGATGGTGCGGTGCGTCATGCATGAAGTGTTCCCGGCCGAAGGGCTATAAACCGGCCTGAAGATTCCAGGAGAGATGCATGAGCGACAAGGTCCCGGCCACTTGCGACCTGGGCGATGCCTACAAGAGCGCCACCGACGGGGGCTTCCGCGTGCTGCCGCCGGTGTTCCGCGACTTCGGCCGCCGCCTGGCCTTTCACGGGCCGGTGAGCACGGTGCGCTGCTTCGAGGACAACTCGATGGTCAAGGCCGCGGTCGAATCCCCCGGCCAGGGCCGCGTGCTGGTGGTCGATGGCGGCGGCTCGCTGCGCCGCGCGCTGCTCGGCGGCAACCTGGGCGCCGCCGCGGCGAAGAACGGCTGGGCCGGGCTGGTGATCGACGGCGCGGTGCGCGACGTGGCCGAGCTGGCGGCCTGTGAGGTGGGCATCCGCGCGCTGGCGCCGGTGCCGCTGCCCACCGAACGCCAGGGCCAGGGGCTGCGCGAGGTGGTGCTGCAGATCCGCGGCGTGATCGTGCGCCCCGGCGACTGGCTGGTGGCCGATGCCGACGGCATCGTGCTGCTGCCGCACCCGGCCTGATGCGATGAAGAAGACACCGGTGGCCGAGTGGGAGGTGGTGCCGTCCACCCCCGGGCAGATCGAAGCGGTGGCACGCGAATGCCGGCGCATGGTGTCCAATCGCGCGCTGTTCGCGGCCGGCGTGGCGGTGGTGCCGATTCCCGGCCTGGACTGGGCCACCAACGTCGGCGTGCTGGTCAAGCTGCTGCCGGACATCAACCGCAAGTTCGGCCTCAGCGCCGAGCAGGTGGAGCGGCTGGCGCCCGACCGACAGCTGGTGGTCTTCAAGGCCATCACCGCCGGTGGCACCATGCTGGTCGGCCGCATTGTCACGCGTGAGCTGGTGATGGCCATGCTGCGCATGGTCGGCGTGCGCCTGAGCGCACAGCAGGCGGCCAAGTACGTGCCCATCGCCGGGCAGGGCCTGTCGGCGGCGCTGACCTACGGCGCGCTGCGCTATGTGTGCGAGCAGCACATCAAGCAGTGCATGGCCATCTGCGAGCAATTGCGCCTTCCGGCACCGACCACGGTCGTCGACGGCTGACGCTGCACCTACAATCCGCAACTCGTCGGGGCGTAGCGCAGCCTGGTAGCGCATCTGGTTTGGGACCAGAGGGTCGAAGGTTCGAATCCTTTCGCCCCGACCAATGAATCAATGACGCATCAGCAGTGGATCTGCAGTGGCCTTGGGGTAACACGCTGGCGAGGCGAGGCAACCACCGGGCCCGACTTGCCTCAGGGCCGCTAAGGCGCCAGGTTTCAAGCGGTGTCGATCATGCAAATCTTCAGCCGCGCGCCGCAGGCGGACCTGTTCAGGGAGTGGCTCGATGCCAACGCCCCAGGTCGAGTGCCGTGATCTCCGGCATCCGCCGAGCGCCGAAGAAGGGTTCGATCTGCAGTCGCACAGCAGCCGCGGATTACCGCTTTTGTTGCCGCGGCGATCCAGGCTTTCCGAATAGAGCGTGGCTATGGTTCTGAGCGTCTACTCCTGGCGTTTGCCGCTCACCGCGTCTGCTGCACTCGTGCCGCTGGGCCAGCTCGCCGGTCAAGACCGTAGTCCTACAG
>CAYUPF010000054.1:0-15367 GCA_964446545.1 uncultured Rubrivivax sp. | reverse complement strand
CCGGCCATCCCCAGGGTTCTCATATGTGTGCACCGGTTTGGTGATAGACAGTGGTAATCATAGTTATTCAATAATTTATAACTACTAATCATAGTAGTTTGATATAGTTTCGCCATTGCAGCATTTCTCACCCCCGAAAGGAACCACATGTCCGTCATCAACACCCCGGTCCAGCCCTTCAAGACCCAGGCTTTCCACAACGGCAAATTCATCGAAGTCAGCGACCAGAGCCTGAAGGGCCGTTGGTCGGTGCTGATCTTCATGCCGGCGGCCTTCACCTTCAACTGCCCGACCGAAGTCGAGGACGCGGCCGACAACTACGCCGAATTCCAGAAGCTGGAAGCCGAGGTCTACATCGTCACCACCGACACGCATTTCTCGCACAAGGTGTGGCACGAAACCAGCCCGGCCGTGGGCAAGGCCAGGTTCCCGCTGGTCGGCGACCCGACGCACACGCTGACCAACGCCTTCGGCGTGCACATCCCCGAAGAAGGCCTGGCGCTGCGCGGCACCTTCGTGATCAACCCCGAAGGCGTGATCAAGACGGCCGAGGTGCATTCCAACGAGATCGCGCGTGATGTCAAGGAAACGCTGCGCAAGCTGAAGGCTGCGCAGTACACCGCCAAGAACCCTGGCCAGGTCTGCCCGGCCAAGTGGAACGAAGGCGCGAAGACGCTGACGCCGTCGCTGGACCTCGTCGGCAAGATTTGATGCAAGGCGGGGCATACGCCCCGCTGCCTCACGACAAGACCTGCGGGCCTTGTCGCCAGCACCCGGTGATGGGGTGCTGGCGACCGGGCCGGCCGGCCCACGCTCAATCGTTGGAGATGACCATGCTCGACAGCAACATCCAGAATCAGTTGAAGGCCTATCTCGAACGGCTGCAGCAGCCGATCGAGCTGGTGGCCAGCCTCGACGAGCGTGCGGCCTCGGCCGAGATGCGCGAGCTGCTCGAAGAGATCGCCGCGCTCAGCGACAAGGTCACGGCGCGCTTCGACGGCGCCGATGCGCGCAGGCCCTCGTTCCAGATCACCCGTGCCGGCGCCGACATGGGCCTGCGCTTCGCCGCCATCCCGATGGGCCACGAGTTCAGCTCGCTGGTGCTGGCGCTGCTGCAGGCCGGCGGCCACCCGCCGAAGGTCGAGGCCGACGTGATCGAGCAGATCCAGGCCCTGGAAGGCGATTTCGTCTTCGAGACCTGGATGAGCCTGACATGCCACAACTGCCCGGACGTGGTGCAGGCGCTCAACCTGATGGCAGTGCTGAACCCGCGCGTGCGCCACGTGGCCATCGACGGCGGGCTGTTCCAGGACGAGGTCGAGTCGCGCCAGATCATGGCCGTGCCCACGGTGTTCCTGAACGGCCAGCCCTTCGGCTCGGGCCGCATGGAACTGGCCGAGATCCTGGCCAAGGTGGATACCGGCGCGGCAGCGCGCGACGCCGCGCGGCTGGCCAAGGCCGAGCCCTACGACATGCTGATCGTCGGCGGCGGCCCGGCCGGTGCGGCCGCGGCCGTGTATGCGGCGCGCAAGGGCATCCGCACCGGCATCGTGGCCGAGCGCTTCGGCGGCCAGACGCTGGACACGCTGGCGATCGAGAACTACATCTCTGTGCCCGAAACCGACGGCCCGAAGTTCGCCGCCGCGCTGGAAGCGCACGTGCGCGCCTACGAGGTGGACATCATGAACGGCCAGCGCGTCGAGGCGCTGGAGCCGGCCGCGCAGCCGGGCGGCCTGGCGGGCGTGAAGCTCGCCAACGGCGCCACGCTGCGCGCGCGTTCGGTGATCCTGTCCACCGGCGCGCGCTGGAAGAACGTCAACGTGCCCGGCGAGGCCGAGTACCGTACCAAGGGCGTGGCCTACTGCCCGCACTGCGACGGCCCGCTGTTCAAGGGCAAGAAGGTGGCGGTCATCGGCGGCGGCAACTCCGGCGTCGAGGCGGCCATCGACCTGGCCGGCGTGGTGGCGCATGTCACGCTGATCGAATTTGCCGACCAGCTGAAGGCCGATGCCGTGCTGGTGAAGAAGCTGCTGAGCCTGCCCAACGTGACGGTGCACGTGAACGCACAGACGCTCGAGATCAGCGGCGACGGCAGCAAGGTCAACGGCCTGCGCTTCAAGGACCGCACGAGCGGCGTCGAGCAGACGGTCGAACTGGCGGGGGTGTTCGTGCAGATCGGGCTGGTGCCGAGCACCGAGTTCCTGAAGGGCACGGTCGAGCTCAGCCGCTTCGGCGAGATCCTGATCGACGAGCGCGGCGCCACCAGCGTGCCGGGCGTGTTCGCGGCCGGCGATGCGACCACGGTGCCCTTCAAGCAGATCGTCATCGCGGCGGGTGACGGCGCCAAGGCGGCGCTGGCGGCCTTCGACTACCTCATCCGCACGCCGGCGGCCTGAGGCGGCGGCGCGCGCCGCGAGCGCCGCCAGCCGTCGGCCGAATACAGCGCCAGCGCCGACCAGATCATCACGAAGCCCAGCAGCCGCTCGCGGTCGAAGGGCTCGTGGAAGACCCACACGCCCAGCGCCAGCTGGAGGGTCGGCGACAGGTACTGGATCAGGCCGATCGTGGCCAGCGGCAGGCGGCGTGCGCCGGCGCCGAACAGCAGCAGCGGCAACGCCGTCAGCGGCCCGGCGAACAGCAGCCACGCATTCAGCGACCAGTCGCCCTGGGCCATGGCGCCGTTGCCGCTGAAGCTCCACCAGGCCAGCAGCGGCACGACCAGCGGCGCCAGCAGCAGGGTTTCCAGCGTCAGGCCCTCCAGCGCGCCCAAGGTCGCGGTCTTGCGCATCAAGCCATAGAAGCCGAAGCTCAGCGCCAGCACCAGTGCGATCCACGGCGGCCGGCCGGCCAGCAGCGTCAGCCACGACACACCGACGGCGGCCAGCGCCACGGCCGTCCATTGCGCGCGGTTCAGCCGCTCCTTGAGCACCAGCACGCCGAGCAGCACGTTGACGATCGGGTTGATGAAGTAGCCCAGGCTGGCCTCCACCACCTGGTCGCTTTGCACCGCATAGACATAGAGCAGCCAGTTCGACGACAGCAGCAGTGCGCTGAAGCCGTACAGCCCCAGCTGCCGCGGCTGCGACCTGAGCCCGCGCAGCCAGTCGAAGCGGCGCAGCATGGCGAGCACGCCGAGCAGGAAGCACAACGACCAGACCGAGCGGTGCAGCACCACCTCGAGCGGCGGCACCATGGCGATGTGCCGCAGGTACAGAGGAAACAGCCCCCACATCGCGAAGGCGAGTGTGGCGTAGACAATGCCGGCATTCATCGAGGGCGCGATTGTCGCCGTGAATCCGAGGAGGTCCTGTCTCATGAAACGATTGGCCGTGCTGACCAGCGGGGGTGATGCCCCGGGCATGAACGCCGCCATCCGCAGCGTCACACGCAGTGCGTTGGCCGCGGGCTTCGAGGTCTTCGGCGTGCGCAATGGCTACACCGGCCTGATCGCCGGGGAATTCGTGCCCTTCGGCCCACGCGAGGTCGGCGGCATCCTCGCACTGGGCGGCACGATGTTGGGCAGCTCACGCTGCGCCGAACTGCGCACCGACGCCGGCCAGCAGCGCGCGTTGCAGTCGCTGGCACAGCAAGGTATCGACGCGCTGGTGGTCATCGGCGGCAACGGTTCGCAAAGCGGCGCACGGGCGCTGTCGGCGAAAGGCCTGGCGGTGGCCGGCGTGGCCTCGACCATCGACAACGACCTGCTCGGCACCGACATCACCATCGGCGCCACCACCGCCATCGACGTGGCGCTGGAATCGGTGGACCGGCTGCGCGTGACGGCGTCCTCGCACCGGCGCGGGTTCCTGGTCGAGGTGATGGGCCGCGACTGTGGCTATCTGGCGGCGATGGTCGGCATTGCCGGCGGCGCCGAGGCGATCTGCGTGCCAGAAATGCCGCAGGAGCCCGAGGCGGTGGCCGCCGAGATCCTTGCCGCCCACCAGCGCGGCAAGGCGCACGCACTGGTGATCGTGGCCGAAGGCGCAGCCCACGATGCCGACGCGCTGGCCCACTACTTCAAGTCGCACGCTTCGCGCCTGGGTTTCGACATGCGCGTGTGCAAGCTCGGCCATGTGCAGCGCGGCGGCGCGCCCGGCGTCAGCGACCGCATGCTGGCCACGCGGCTGGGCGCGGCGGCGGTGGAGCATCTTGATCGCGGCGAGCATGGCGTGCTGATCGGGCTGATCGGCGGCCGGGTGCGGGCCACGCCGCTGGCCGAGGTGGCCAAGGGCACCAAGCCGCTGGACCTGGAACTGCTGTCGCTGGCGCGCACGCTGGCGCGCTGAGCGTTCAGGCGCTGCCCTGCGCCAGTTTCAGAAGCAGTTCGCCGAGCATCGCACGCTCCGCCGCCGACAGCGGGGTGAGCAGGCTGGTTTCCATGGTCTGCGACACACGCTGCGCGCGCCGCGCCAGGTCGAGGCCCTTGTCGGTGAGCCGCAGGTTCATCGCGCGGCCGTCGGTGTCGCTGCGCTGGCGCTGCAGCAGGCCGCGTTCGACCAGCCGGTCGACGAGCACGGTGACGTTCGGCGGCGACACGCCCAGCGTCTGCGCCAGCTGCTTGGGCGTGGCGCTGCCGTTGTCCAGCAGCAGCACCAGGATCGTGAACTCCACCGGCCGCAGCTTGAAGGGCGTGCCGAGGTGGCGCTGGAAGACGCGGCGCGAGGCCAGCTCGGCCAGCGTCAGCCGGTAACCCATCAGGTGCAGCACGCACGACGGGTCGAGCGCCTCTGCGGCGTTGCCGTTCCTGCTGTTCATCACTGGCCGTTTCAGCGCCCTGGCAGGATCACCTGCGCATCGGCACGCTCGGCATACATGCGCTCGACCAACGCGGCGCGTCGCGCGAGCACGACACGCTGGTTGATCGAGCCCTTGTCGGTGACCTCGCCACTGTCGATGTGCGGCGGCTCGTCGAGCAGCAGCGCGCGCGCCACGCGGTTGGCGCTGCCGGTGCCTTCGCGCCAGAGCTTGTCCACCAGCGCCTGGAAAAAGCCGCGCACCTCGGGGTGCGCCAGCACCTGCGCCGCAGTGGCATCGGCCGGCAGCGCGAAGCGGCGCTTGGCATCGTCGATGCGCGGGAAGATCAGCGCGCCGATGTCGTCGCGGTTCAACCCGGCGAGCACCACGTCCTGCACCAGCGGGTCGCCGGCGAGCACGATCTTCATGCGCAGCGGGCCGACGTTGACGAAGGTGCCGGTGGACAGCTTGAAGTCCTCGGCGATGCGGCCGTCGAAGCGCAGGCCGCGCTGCGGGTCGGCGTCGTCGACGTACAGCACCGCGTCGCCGGTGCGGTAGTAGCCGTCCTCGTCGAAGGCGGCTTCGGTCTCGGCCGGCGCGCGCCAGTAGCCCGGCATCACGTTGGGGCCCTTGAAGCGCACCTCGAGCTTGCCGTCGGTAGGCACGAGCTTGACCTCGACGCCCGGTGCTGGCAGGCCGATGTGGCCGCTCTTCACGTCGGTGCCCAGCGCGAAGGTGCAGGACGGCGCGGTCTCGGTCATGCCCAGGCCGGTGAAGACGCAGATGCGCTCGCCGATGGCCGCCTCGGCATGCCGGTCCAGGTGGTCCCACACCGCCTGGCTCAGGCCCGCGCCGGCGAACATGAAGGCCCTGACGCGCGAGAACAGCGTGTCGCGCAGCGCGACATCGTCGTCCATCGCGCGCGCGATCTCCTCGAAGCCCTTGGGCACGTTGAAGTAGATCGTCGGCGCGATCTCGCGCAGGTTGCGCAGCGTCCTGGCGATGCCTGCCGGCGTGGGTTTGCCATCGTCGATGTACAGCGTACCGCCGTTGTACAGCGCGATGCCGACGTTGTGGTTGCCGCCGAAGGTGTGGTTCCAGGGCAGCCAGTCGATCAGCACCGGCGGCTCGTCGGCCATGAAGGCGAAGCTCTGGCGCAGCATCTGCAGGTTGGCGCAGAGCATGCGCTGCGTGTTGATCACGCCCTTGGGCTGCTTGGTCGAGCCCGAGGTGAACAGGAACTTGGCGATCGTGTCCGGGCCGACGTGGCCGTGTGCTTCCATCTCCTCGGCGCCGGGCTCGGTGGCCAGCAGTGCATCGAAGCGCGTGAGCTTGCGGCCCTGCAGCGCCGGCGTGTCCTCGCCACTGCCGATCCAGATCTCGGTCTCGGGCGGCACCACGGTGGCAATGGCATTGCGGAACACATGGCCGTCGGCAGCGAATACCAGCCCGGGGCTCAGCGTGCCCAGGATCTGCCTGAGCTTGGCGAAGTCCTTCGACACCGTGGAATAGGCCACCGACACCGGCGTATAGGGCACGCCGACCCACATCGCGGCCAGCGCCAGCGTGTAGTGGTCGAGGTCGTTGTCGGACAGGATGGCGATTGGCCGCTGCGGCGACAGACCGCGAATTGCCAGCGCCTGGCCGATGCGGCGCACGCGGTCCAGCATCTGCGCGTAGCTGATCCTGCGCCATTCGCCGTCGCTGCCGCGCTGCGCCACCTGCGTGCGGTCGGGCGCGTGGCGGGCCCATTCTTCGAGGCGGTCGGTCAGGCGGGCGGGGTAGGGCTGCAGCGGCTCCGTCGAGCGCAGATGGTGCACGCCGGCGGCGTCGACCCACTGCGTGGCGGCCAGACAGCCGCCGACCTGGACTTGGCGGTAGCGCAGCGTGCTCATTGTTTGGCCACCTTGCCGACGCGGCCCTCCAGGAAGGCGCGGATGCGCTCCTTGGCCGCCGGGTCGCCCTGTGCGATGGCGGCGACCAGCGACTCGACGAACAGCCCTTCGGAGGGCGCCAGTTCGGCAATGCGCGGCAGCGCCTGGATCACCGCAAAATTGGACAGCGGCGCGTTGCCGCAGATCTTCTTCGCCAGCGCCATGCCCTTGTCCAGCCCGCTGCCGGTATCGACCAGGTAGTTGCTCAAGCCGACCTGCTGGCCTTCGTCGGCATCGAAGACGCGGCCGGTGAGCATCATGTCGGCCATGCGCGAGCTGCCGATCAGCCGCGGCAGCCGCACCGAGCCGCCGCCGCCGACGAAGATGCCGCGCTGGCCTTCGGGCAGCCCGTAGTAGGCGCTGCGTTCGGCCACGCGGATGTGCGACGCCGCGGCAATCTCCAGCCCGCCGCCGATGACCGCGCCATGCAGCACCGCCACCACCGGCACCGGCGCGTACTGCAGCTTGTCCAGCGTGGCATGCCACATGCGCGAATGCAGCACGCCTTCGTAGACCGTGCGCTCGGACAGTTCCGACAGGTCCAGCCCGGCGCAGAAATGCTGGCCCTCGCCGCTGAGCACGATGCAGCCCACGTCGGCGCTCAGGCCGGTGAAGGCGCGGTCCAGCGCGAGCATCAGCCCATCGTTGACGGCGTTGCGCTTGGCCGGACGGTTCAGGCGCAGGTGCAGCACGGCGCCGTCGCGTTCGCTGCGGATCAGCTCGTGGTCGTCAGGGATGGTCATGGGGTGCTTCGTGGAGTGCAATATAGTTATTCATGGTAACCATTTTTGACTTCCATGCCATAGGGTTTTCACTAGATTTCGACGCTTGATGTTGCGCCATCTCCTTGTAAGAATAAATGTTCCTGCGGGCAACGTCCAGGTGCTGGGTTGGCGCACAGCCGGCCAGCGATAAACTTATCAACAGTAATCAATCAAGGGGTGTCGAGGCCCCAGGGAGTGCGCACATGAAGGTCGACCAACTGGTGGCCATCGACACCCACACCCATGCCGAGGTGTCCTGCTGGAACCCCTTCGACAGCTATGGCGAGGAATACGACCGCGCGGCCGACAAGTACTTCCGCAGCAACCGCCGCCCGACCATCGACGAGACGGTGGCCTACTACCGCGAACGCAAGATCGGGCTGGTGATGTTCACGGTCGATGCCGAAGCCAAGATGGGGCGCAAGCGCATCCCCAACGAGGAGATCTGCGAGGCCGCGCGCAAGAACGCGGACATGATGATCGCCTTCGCCAGCATCGACCCGCACAAGGGCAAGATGGGCGCGCGCGAGGCGCGCCGCCTGATCGAGGAACAGGGCGTCAAGGGCTTCAAGTTCCACCCCACGGTGCAGGACTTCCTGCCCTACGACAAGATGGCCTGGCCGATCTACGAGGTCATCGCCGAATACAGGATGCCGGCGATCTTCCACAGCGGCCATTCGGGCATCGGCTCGGGCATGCGCTGCGGCGGTGGGCTGCGCCTGCAGAACAGCAACCCGATGCTGCTGGAGGACGTGGCGATCGACTTCCCGGACATCCAGATCATCGTCGCGCACCCCAGCTGGCCATGGCAGGACGAGGCGCTGAGCCTGGCGCTGCACAAGCCCAACGTGTGGATCGACCTGTCGGGCTGGAGCCCGAAGTACTTTCCGCCGCAGCTGGTGCAGTACGCGAACACGCTGCTGTCCGACCGCATGCTCTTCGGCAGCGACTACCCGCTGATCACGCCCGAGCGCTGGATGGCCGACTTCGAGGAAGCCGGCTTCAAGGACAAGGTCAAGCCCGGCATCCTGAAGGGCAACGCGATGCGGCTGCTCGGGCTGGGGCAGCCTGTCGCGGCCTGAGGTCCTTCAGCGCTTGCGCTTCGGCCAGGGTTTCCAGCGCCGGTGCACCCACCACCATTGTTCGGGGCGGCGCACGATCAGCAGTTCCAGCGCGCGGTTGAACGCGCGTGTGGTCAGGCGGATCGCCTCGTTGGCGTCGGCATCCTCCACCGCCTGCAGCGGCGCCTCGAAGCGCAGCACATGGCGGCCGTCCGGCTCGCGCCAGCACGAAGCCGGCACCACCGGCGCACCGGTGCTGAGTGCGATCACTGCCAAGCTGCGGAAGGTGCCGGCCGGGTGGCCGAAAAATTCCACCAGCACGCCGTCCTTGCGCTGCGCATGCTGGTCGAAAGGGAAGACCACCAGGTCGCCCGCGGCCAGCCGGTCGAGGATCGCGTCGAGCCCGCCGCGCTTGGGCAGCACGCCAAAGCCGGCCTTGCGGAAGCGCCGCGTCACCAGCCGGTCCAGCCACTCGGGGCGGATCGGCCGGCGCACGAAGTGGAAGCGGCCATGGGCTTCGGGAAAGCTCGCCAGCCCGGCGCTGGTGGCGACCTCGAAATTGCCGAAGTGGCCGGTAAGGATCAGCACGCCCTTGCCCTGCGCATGCGCAGCCAGCAGCGCGTCGAGGTTGTCCACCCGCACCATCGCCAGCTTGCGCGTACGCGGCAGCCACGGGTACCACAGGAACTCCCAGAACAGCCGCCCCAGGTGACCGTAGTGCGCCTGCGCCAGCCGCGTGATCTCGGCCTCGTCGACAGCCTCGCCGTAGACGCGCCGCAGGTTGTCCAGCACCACCTGCCGCCGCAGCGGCAGCAGCCGGTACAGCAGTCGGGCCGCGGCCGAGGGTCTGGCCTGCAGCGGGCGCGCCACCGCCATGGCGGTGGCCTGGTGGCGATCGTGTGTCAGCGAAAGGCTGATGCCGGCGAAGCGGTTGCGGCCCAGCGCCAGCTGCGCCGCATCGCTGAGCACGACGCTGGGCGAACTGTAGCCGTCGCGCACCACCGAGAAGTCGATCGGTCCGAGCGCGCCCAGCGTGGCCTCGCGCGGAAACAGCTTGACGCAGGCTTCCTTGGCGGCGAAGCGCGCCGCCAGGCTGGCGGCGCGGCCCGGGCCGTCGCCGGCATCGGCCAGTTCCCGTGCCGTGAAGAAGGCGCCCAGCTCATCGGGCGGAGTCTGCGCCAGCAGCCTTTCGATGCGCGCGATCTGCACGGTGTCGACACCGCAGCGCGTGGCGCCTTCCGTGGGCGGGGGCGTGGCCGCGGCGTCGCTCACACTGCAGCGGCGCGCAGCAGGCAGGCCGCATTGGTGCTACCGAAGCCGCGCGAGATAACCAGCGCCACGTCGCTGCGCGGCGCCCGCGCGCCGGCGCTGAGCGGCAGCGCCGGCGCGTGCGCATCCTGTTCGCCCAGGCCGGCGATGCCCGGCACGGTACCGGCGCGCAGCGCGGCCACGGCCAGCACCGCGTCGATCAGCCCGGCCGCGGCCAGCAGATGGCCGAAGGCCCATTTGAAGCCGGTGACCGGCGGCAACTGCGCGCCGAAGACCTGGGCCAGCGCCCGCGCCTCGGAGCGGTCGGAATTGGGCGTGCCATTGCCGTGGGCGACGATCAGGCCCACCTGCGTCGGCTGAAGCCCCGCGTTGGTCAGTGCAGCGCGGATTGCGCGCACCAGGCCGTCGCCGTCATCGCGCACCGGCAACATGCCCAGCGCCTCGCCACCGCTGCCGAAACCGAGGACTTCGCCGAGCACGGTGGCGCCGCGTTCGGCGGCAGCGGCTTCGGTCTCCAGCGTCAGCGCGGCCGCGCCTTCGCCCATCGCGCTGCCGTCGTGGCGCGCGTCGAAGGGGCGCAGCGCTTGCGCCGACAACAGGCCGAGCTGGTGGTAGTACAGCAGCATCTGTGGCTCGATCGGCGCGTCGTGCGCGGCGACCACGGCCCGGTTGCATTCACCGGCGCGCAGCGCGGCCGTGGCTTCGGCCAGCGCCAGCAACCCGCTGATGCTGTGGTGCGTGATGCAGGCGTTCGGCCCCTTCAGCCCCTGGCGGATGCCGACATGGCCGAGCACGTTGTTGGGCAGCGAGCGCAGCAGCCACAGCGGGTTGACCGTGGCCGCCAGTTCCTGGCCGAAGGCCTTCAGCTCGCCCTTGGCGGCGGCGATCAGCGGCAGGTAGTCGTACTGGTTGGCGAAGCTGCCGCCGCCGGAGCCGACGATGACGCCGGTGGCGTCGGCGAAGCGCTCCTTGCCGGCGTTGTCCAGCGTCTCGCGCCAGGCGCTGAAACCCGCCTGCTCGATGGCGCGGTCGGCGGCATACAGGCCGAAGACGTCGCCGCGGCGGATGTGCTTCAGCAGCTTGCGGTCGCCGGTCAGCTTGCCGGCGTTGTAGTCGGGCACCTCGGCGGCGATGCCCACCGGCCAGGTGCTGGCGTCCCACTGTGTGATCGGCCCGACGGCCGAGCGGCCTTCGAGCAGCGCGGCCAGCACCGCGTCGGGCGACTGGCCGGCGCCGCAGATCGCGCCGCTGCCGGTGATGAGGATGCGCGGCATTGTCATTGCTGTGCCTCCACGTCGTCCGGGTGGCGGAAAGCCAGGCAGCTGTTCGAGCCGCCGAAGCCCAGCGAGTTGGACAGCGCGATGCGCACGCGGCGCGCGCGCGGCGCATCGCGCACGATGTCCAGGTCGCAGTCCGGGTCCGGCTCGCGCAGGTTGGCGTTGACCGGCAGCGTGCCGTGGTGGATGGACAGCGCGCAGATCGCCGCTTCCACCGCGCCGGCCGCGGCGATCAGGTGGCCGGTCACGCTCTTCGTCGAGCTGACCGCGACCTGGTCGCGGGCCTCGCCCCACACCGCCTTGACGGCCGCGCATTCGCTGCGGTCGTTCATCGGCGTGGAGGTGCCGTGGGCGTTGAGGTAGTTGACATCGGCCAAGGTCGCGCCGGCATCGGCGATGGCCTGGCGCATCGCCTGGATCGGCCCGTCGCCGGAGGGGTGCGAATCGGTGATGCGATAGCTGGACAGCGAGTTGCCGTCGCCGGCCAGTTCGGCATAGATGCGTGCGCCGCGCCGATGTGCCGCATGCCACTCTTCCAGCACCAGGAAGCCGGCGCCTTCGCCGAGCACGAAGCCGTTGCGCGTGACGTCGAAGGGACGGCTGGCGCGCTCGGGCGCGTCGTTGTCTGGCGAGACCGCGTTGAGCAGGCAAAAGCCCGCCAGTCCCACCGGGTTGATCATCGAATCGAAGCCGCCGGCGAGCACGCAATCGGCCTCGCCGCGGCGGATCAGCTTGAGCGCCGTGCCCACCGCCTGGCCGCCGGAGGCGCAGGCGGTGTGCACCGAGCTGGAATAGCCCTGGATGCCGAACACCCGCGCCAGCAGCGCCGCGCCGCCGGCCGAATTGCTGCGGCAGAAGACCAGCGGGTCGGCCGCCGAACCTTGTGCCTCGAGCAGCCGCGAGGGCTCCAGGTCACCGCTGGCGGCGGCGTCCTGCTGCACCTGGGCCAGCTCGTCGTAGCTCACGCCCATCATGCCGGTGCCGACCACGCAGCCCCAGCGCGTCGCCGTGGCCGCGGTCGGGCGGATGCCGGCATCGGCAAAGGCCTGCGCTGCCGCGACCAGCGCAAAGCGGTGCGAACGGTTGGCGAACTTCAGCAGCTTGCGCTCGCCACCCAGCGCCTGCAGCACCGCGCCATCGTCCAGGCCCTTGACCTCGGCCGCGATGCGCACGGGAAAGCCGCTGGCATCGAAGCTGGCGATGTGCGCGGCGCCGCTGCGCCCGGCGAGCAGCGCGCCCCAGGTGCTGGCGACATCGTTGCCTACCGGGGTGACCAGGCCCAGGCCGGTGATGGCTACACGGCGACGACTATTCATGCGGCACTCCGCGGTGTGACCTCGATGCGCGCGGTGGCGATCGTCTTGTCCTCACTGCGCGCCGTGACCTTGAGCCTGGCACGCTGCGCGTCGGCATCCTGCAGCACGACCTCGAGCTGCAGGCGCGCCCCCGGCGCGGTGAACGAACGGATCTTCACCTGGGTGACCTTTCGACTGACGAGTTCGCTGATCCCAGCCAGCGGGCCGCACTGCTGCACCAGTTGCAGCGACAACGCGGCCAGCGCATCCATCAGCAGCGTGCCGGGGAAGACCGGCCGGCGCGGGAAATGATCGGCGAAGTAGGATGCGTCGGCGGCGCCGGGCACCCACAGCGTGGCGCCCAGGCGCTCGCCCGGCTGCGCCTGCAGATCATGCAGCTCGGGCAGCGGCACGCCGCCGAAACGACCCGGCGCGGCGCCGCCGCCGAGCAGCGTGTGGAAGTCGGCGCGCACCGCCTCGGGGGCGTCGAACTCCTCCATCGGCAGCATCGGACCGACGCTGTCCACCAGCTCCAGCGCCAGCCGGCCGTCGATGAAGGCCTTGCCGCTGTAGGCCACGGCTTCGGCGTCGCAGCGTTCGATGTCGGCCTGCAAGTGCAGCGTGCAGCCCGGCTGCGGCAGTTGGTGGTAGTGCACGGTGTTCGCCAGGCCGGCGACCGGGCGGTGGGCGAAGTCCAGCTGGGCCATCGACGACCAGGCGGCCAGCTGGCCCACCGCCTCGGCCATCAGCGAGGCCGGGAAGTGCGCGCCCAGCGGCACCGTGTAGTGGCCCTCGACGCGGCCACCCTCGCGCCGCGTGATGCGGTCGACGAAGGAGAAGCTGTGGAAGCGCCCGCTCATGACCCGCCGGGCGAACGAGGCTTCAGGCCTGCGCCGCGCGCTGCGCGCGGATCACGACCTTGCAGAAGGTCTCGGTGGTGAACAGGCGCGGCACGTCGCCGGCCTTCATCGGCGTCTTGAAACGCTCGGCCGGCACTTCGTCGAGGAATTCGCGCAGCCGCGCCATGCCGGATTCGGTGACGATGCCCTTGGCCTCGAACTCCGACTCGGGCAGCGGGCCGCGCGCGTCCTCGACGATCTTGCCGCGCGGGATCTTCACGCCGAAACCCTTTTCGAGGCGGAACACCAAGTCGAGGAAGTCGATCGATTCGGCGTCCAGGTCTTCGATCAGCGAAGCCTTGGGCGTCACTTCATCGAGCTCGCAGCCCAGCGCGTCGGCGACGATCTGCGCCACCTTGGGAAACACGGCATCGATCTGTGCCTGGCTGATTGCCTGTTCTGACATGGGGGTCCCTTTCGTTCATTCCATCTTGAAGCCGCCATCGACGTGCAGCACTTCGCCGGTGATGTAGTCGGCAAAACGCGAGGCGAGAAACCACACCGCGTGAGCCACGTCCTGCGCCTGCCCATAGCGGCGCAGCAGGATGCGTGCCTTGATCTGCTCGTCGGCGAGGTCGCGTACGGGCTGCGACATCTCGGTTTCGATCACGCCGGGGGCGACGCAGTTTACCGTGATCCTGCGCGAGGCCAGCTCCACCGCCATGGCCTTCGTGAAGGCGTTGATCGCGCCCTTGCTGGCAGCGTAGTTCGATTGCCCGCGCCCCGCCTTTTCGGCAGCCACCGAGCTCAGGTTGATGATGCGGCCCGAGCGCTTGGAGATCATGTGCCGCGACACGGCGCGCGTCAGGTTGAAGACGCCGCCGATGTTGGTGTCGAGCACCGCGCGGATGTCCTCGTCCTCGAGCATGCCCAGGATGTTGTCACGCACGATGCCGGCATTGTTGACCAGGATGTCGATGCTGCCGCGACGGTCGACGATCGCGTCCACCGCCGTGGCCACGGCCTCGGCATCGGTGACATCGACCTGCATGGCTTCGCACCTGCCGCCACCGGAGCGCACCGCGGCCACTACCTCCTGCGCAGCCTCGGCATGGCCGCGATAGAAGAAGACCACGTCGACGCCGTCGCGCGCGAACAGTTCCACCACCGCGCGGCCGATGCCGCGGCTGCCGCCGCTGACCAACGCGACTTTGCCGGCCAGGCCTGAATCGATGTCCATGCTTCAGCCCGAGATCGCGAAGCCGCCGTCGACGAACAGCGTATGGCCGTTGATCATCGCCGCCTCCGGCAGGCACAGCAGGTACACGGCGCCGGCCACGTCCTCGGGCGTCAGCACCGGGCCGGCGGGCGTGCGTGCCTTGAAGGATTCGACCAGCTGCTCGCGGTTGGGAAAGTAGCTCAGCGCATCGGTCTCGACCACGCCGGCGCTGACCGCGTTGACGCGGATGCCGCTGGGCCCCAGCTCCTGCGCCAGCGAGCGCACCAGCGATTCCAGCGCCGCCTTGGACGCGCCGATGAACGCATAGTTGGGCATCGCGCGCACCGAACCGAGGCTGGACATGGCGATGATGCGCCCGCCCGCGCCCATCAGCGGCGCGGCGCGCTGCGCCAGCAGGTTCAGCGCAAAGGCATTGGTTTCCATGCACCAGCGCCAGTGCTTGAGCGTCATGTCCATCGCCGGCTTGAGCACGCCGCTGGCGGCGTTGCTGATGACGATGTCCAGGCGGTCGAAATGCTTGCGCAGTTCGGTGAACAGCTCGTCCACGCTGTCGGGCTGGCTGACGCTGGCCTTGAAGGCCACCGCGCGGCGGCCGAGCGCGCGGAACTGTTCGCACAACGCTTCGGCTTCTTCGTGGCTGTTGTAGTAGTTGACGACCACGTCGCAACCCGCATGCGCCAGCTTGGTGACGATGGCGCGGCCGATGCCGCGGGCGGCGCCGGTGACCAAGGCCGTGCGGCCCGCCAGGGGCAACTTGGCAGCGAGGGAGATCGCGGAGGAAGAACTCATGCTCGGACTGGGGGCGCCGTGGCGGCGAAGATGCGGCGCGAATTGTAGGCCCTGGGCCTGCGTGAGCATGGCCTGCCCGGCAGGACTCGAACCTGCGACCCCCAGCTTAGAAGGCTGGTGCTCTATCCAGTTGAGCTACGGGCAGCTGGAAGCGGCGAATTCTAG
>CAYUPF010000053.1:0-22386 GCA_964446545.1 uncultured Rubrivivax sp. | reverse complement strand
GTGTAGGGGAGTCGCCAAGTTGGTCAAGGCATCGGATTTTGATTCCGACATGCGAGGGTTCGAGTCCTTCCTCCCCTGCCAAATCCATCCGCCCACCGCCGGCCATTGACCACGAAAGAGTACAAGGTGCTGTTCAACACCGTGCTGTTCACCGGCAACGCCAACCCGGCGCTGGCCCGCGAGATCGCCTCGCAGCTGGGCGTGGAACTGGGCAAGGCGCTGGTCGGCCGCTTTTCCGACGGCGAGGTGCGCGTCGAGGTGCAGCAGAACGTGCGCGCCCGCGACATCTTCGTGGTGCAGCCCACCTGCGCGCCCACCAACGAGAACCTGATGGAAATGTGCATCCTGGTGGATGCCCTCAAGCGCGCCAGCGCACGGCGCATCACCGCGGTGGTGCCCTACTTCGGCTATGCGCGCCAGGACCGCCGCCCGCGCTCGACGCGCGTGCCGATCAGCGCCAAGGTGGTGGCCAACATGCTGCAGAGCGTGGGAGTGGAGCGGCTGCTGACGATGGACCTGCACGCCGACCAGATCCAGGGCTTCTTCGACATCCCTGTGGACAATATCTACGCCTCGCCGGTGCTGCTGTCCGACCTGAAGAGCAAGAACTACCAGAACCTGGTGGTGGTGTCGCCCGACGTCGGCGGCGTGGTGCGCGCCCGAGCGCTGGCCAAGCAGCTGGGCTGCGAGCTGGCGATCATCGACAAGCGCCGTGCCAACCCAAACGAATCCGAGGTGATGCACGTCATCGGCGACATCGACGGGCGCCACTGCGTGATCATGGACGACATGATCGACACCGCCGGCACGCTGGTGGCCGCGGCCGAAGTGCTGAAGCAGCGCGGCGCCAAGCGAGTGTTCGCCTACTGCACGCACCCGGTGTTTTCAGGCCCGGCCATCGAGCGCATCCGCGACTCGCAGATGGACGAGGTGGTGATCACCAACACCATCCCGCTCAACGATCAGGCCAAGGGTTGCAAGAACATCCGCCAGCTGTCGGTGGCCTTTCTCTTTGCCGAAACCATCCGCCGCATCAGCGACGGCGAATCGGTGACTTCGCTGTTCGCCGAGCAGAATAGCAATTTTTGATGGAGAAGCGGGCTGCTGGCGCAGCCCTTTCCTTTTTTGCGCCTGGTCGCGGGCGCTCTTACTTGGAGTAGAACCATGAAATTCGTCGCATTCGAGCGTACGCAGCAGGGGACCGGAGCGAGCCGCCGCCTGCGCGCCGCCAACAAGGTGCCCGGCATCGTCTACGGCGCCGGCACGCCGGCCATGATCGAGCTGGATCACAACGCGCTGTTCCACGCGCTCAAGAAGGAGGCTTTCCACTCCTCGATCCTGGACATGGAGCTGTCGGGCAACGTGCAGAAGGTGCTGCTGCGCGACTACCAGATGCACCCGTGGAAGCAGATCATCCTGCACATCGACTTTCAGCGTGTGGACGAAACCACGCGTCTGCACAAGAAGGTGCCGCTGCACTTCGTGAACGAGGAAAACTCGGTCGCGGTGAAGACCGACAAGTGCCTGGTCAACCACGTGCAGACCGAACTCGAGGTGGAATGCCTGGCCTCGCAACTGCCCGAATTCATCACCATCGACCTGGCGCACCTGGTCAAGGGTCAGTCGATCCATGCCAACGAGCTGAAGCTGCCCGACGGCATCAAGGTGGTGAAGCACGGCTCGCTGAACCCGGTGATCGTCTCGGCCAACGCGCCACGTGTGGAAGAGGAAGCCGCTGAGCCGACCGCGGTCGTGGCTCCGGCCGCCTCGGCCACCAAGGCCAAGAAGAGCGAGAAGCAGAACAAGAAGTAAGGCTTGTGGCCACTCGCTGCAAAGCCCCGCCCCGGCGGGGTTTTTCGTTGGGCAGCGCCCTAGAATCCGTATCCAACGAGCATCCCTGGACTGCGCATGATCCGCCTTCTGGTGGGCCTGGGAAACCCGGGCCCGGAGTACGAAGCCACGCGCCACAACGCGGGCTTCTGGTGGCTGGACGCGGCGGCGCGCAAGCTGCGCGCCACGCTCACGCCGCAGCGCAGCTACTTCGGCCTTGCCGCCAAGGCCAGCACCGGGCACGGCGCGGTCTGGCTGCTGCAGCCGATGACCTACATGAACCTGTCGGGCAAGTCGGTGGCGGCGCTGGCACGCTTCTACAAGATCGAGCCGCAGGAGATACTGGTTGCGCACGACGAGCTCGACCTGATGCCCGGCCAGGTCAAGATCAAGTGCGGTGGCGGCCATGCCGGCCACAACGGGCTGCGCGACATCCATGCGCAGCTGGGTTCGGCCGACTACTGGCGCCTACGCCTGGGCATCGGCCACCCGGGCGTCAAGGCCGAGGTCGTCGACTACGTGCTGCGCAAGCCCACGCCCGAACATCGCGAGTTGATCGAGCAGACCATCGCGCGCTCGGTCGATGCGCTCGACCTGCTGCTGGCCGGCGAGATGGAGCGCGCGATGATGAAGGTGCATGCCAAGCCGCCGCGCCCGAAGCCGGCGGTCGCCGATGCCGTGCCCGGCGGGGAGCCAGCACGATGACACCGCGCCATCTGCTCGCGCTGGGTGCGCTGCTGCCGCTGCTGGCCCAGGCCGCGCCGCCACAGACCGTGTACCGCTGCGGGCCGGACGGCCGTGTCTATTCGCAGACGCCCTGCGCCGACGGCAAGGCGCTGACAGTGGACGACCCGCGTTCGGCCAGCCAGCAGAAGGCGGCGCGCGAGGTGACGGCGCGCGAGGCCGAACAGGCGAAGAAACTGGCCGACGAGCGCCGGCAGCGCGAAGAAGCGGCCAAGGGCCAGGCGGCGGCGGGCGTCAAGCCCGCGCCAGCCGCCGAGGCCGCCTCGGCGCCGGCGCGCAAGCCGAAGCCCAAGGCAGGCACGACCGAACCATCGATGAGCCCGCCGATGCGCGTGCCCGCACAGACTGCCGCCTCGAAATAATCAGGATTCGGTCACCGGCTGCTGCGTCAGCCGTCGGTACTTGGCCCAGAGCTGTTCGCGGCTCTCGTTGAAGTCCGGGTGGATCGGAATGCAGGCCACCGGGCATAGTTGCACGCATTGCGGCTCGTCGAAATGGCCCACGCATTCGGTGCACTTGTGCGGGTCGATCTGGTAGAACTCGGCGCCCATAGCAATGGCCTCGTTCGGGCACTCGGGCTCGCACACGTCGCAGTTGATGCATTCGTCGGTAATCAGCAGGGCCATGATCGTTCACGCGTCGGGCTGACTGACCCGTTCCTTCAGGCGCTTCAGCACCGAGGGTGCCACGAACTTGGAGACATCACCGCCGAGCATGGCAATCTCGCGCACGAAGGTGCCGCTGATGAACTGGTACTGGTCCGAGGGCGTCAGGAACAGCGTCTCCACCTCGGGCATCAACTGGCGGTTCATGCCGGCCATCTGGAACTCGTAGTCGAAGTCGCTCATCGCGCGCAGGCCGCGCACGACCACGTCGCCACTGGCGCCGACGACGAAATCGCGCAGCAGGCCGCGAAAAGGGATGACCTCGACGTTCGGGTAGGGCGAGGCAATCTCGGCCGCCATCGCCAGCCGTTCGTCGATGGTGAACATCGTGCGCTTGTGGTGGCCGACGGCCACCGCCAGGATCAGCCGGTCGAACAGGTGCGCGGCGCGGCGCATCAGGTCTTCATGGCCCAGGGTCATCGGGTCGAAGGTGCCGGGATAGACGGCGGTGAGCGGTGTGACGGTGGTCAAGGCTCGTTTCTCCTGGGCAGGCCGCTTTCGCCCGCAGTGTAGCTGTCGTCGGCGCGGCACAGCAGGTGGAAGTGCACCGCGCCGGCACGGCCCTGGCGATGGACTGCCCAGCCCTCGGGCGCGGCCGGCAGCGCCGCGCGCGCTTCCAGGTAGATGAAACCGCCCTGCGCCGCCAGCCGCGCGGCCAGCGGCAGGGCGCGCCAGGCAAGGTCGGTGCCGAAGGGCGGGTCGAGCAGCACCAGGTCGAAGCTGCCGTGCGGGGCGCGCCCCATCCAGGCGATGGCATCGCTGCCCTCGATGCGCAGCGCCTCGGCCTTCAAGCGCTGCCGGCTGGCTTGCAGGCTGGCCACCAGCGCCGGGTCGCGCTCCAGCAGCACGATTTCTGCAGCACCGCGCGACGCGGCTTCGAAGCCGAGCGCGCCGCTGCCGGCAAAGGCATCCAGGCAGCGCCAGCCTGTCAGGTCCTGGCCGAGCCAGTTGAACAGCGTCTCGCGCACGCGATCGGGCGTGGGCCGCAGCCCCGGCCGGTCGGCCACCGGCAGCTTGCTGCGCTTCCACTGGCCGCCGATGATGCGCAACTCGTGCGTCGGCCCGGCCTTCACAGGCGCACCGGAATGCCGTCGTGCGCCATCAGCGCCTTGGCCTGGGCCACGGTGAATTCGCCGTAGTGGAAGATGCTGGCGGCCAGCACCGCGTCGGCGCCGCCGAGGCGGATGCCTTCGGACAGATGCTGCAGCGCGCCGACACCGCCCGAGGCGATCACCGGCACCGGCACCGCATCGCTGACGGCGCGCGTCAGCGCCAGGTCGAAGCCGATCTTGGTGCCGTCGCGGTCCATGCTGGTGAGCAGGATCTCGCCGGCGCCCATCTCGGCCATCTTCGTGGCCCATTGCACCGCGTCCAGCCCGGTGTTCTTGCGCCCGCCATGGGTGTAGACCTCCCAGCCGCCGCCCTCGCGCTTCTTCGCGTCGATGGCCACGACGATGCACTGCGCACCGTACTTGTCGCTGGCATCGCGGATCACCTGGGGGTCGGCCACCGCAGCCGAATTGAAGCTGACCTTGTCGGCCCCGGCGTTGAGCAGCCGGCGCACGTCGGCCACGGTGCGCACACCGCCGCCCACGGTGAGCGGGATGAACACCTGCGAGGCCACCGCCTCGATGATGGGCAGGATCAGGTCGCGCCCGTCGCTGGTGGCGGTGATGTCCAGGAAAGTCAGTTCGTCGGCGCCCTGCTCGTTGTAGCGCGCGGCGATTTCCACCGGGTCGCCGGCATCGCGCAGTTCGACGAAGTTGACACCCTTGACGACACGGCCGCCGGTGACGTCCAGGCAGGGGATGATGCGCTTGGCGAGCATGGTCTACCGCCGGGCCGCCCCAAGGTAGACCGCGCCCCCCCGGGGGGCCGCGAGCGCAGCGAGCTGGGGGGCCAGGTTCAAGTCAGTCGCCGCCCAGTTCGTCGGCGCGGGCCTGCGCCGCGGCGAAATCCAAGGCGCCGGTATAGATCGAGCGGCCGCAGATCACGCCGCTGATGCCCTCGCCTTGCACCGCGCACAGCCGCTCCAGGTCGGCCAGGTTCGACAGCCCGCCCGAGGCGATGACGGGAATGCTCAGCGCCTGCGCCAGCTTGACGGTGGCGTCGATGTTGATGCCGCTGAGCATGCCGTCGCGGCCGATGTCGGTGTAGATCACGCCTTCGACACCGTAGTCCTCGAACTTCTTTGCCAGGTCGATGACCTCGTGGCCGGTGAGCTTGCTCCAGCCGTCGGTGGCGACCTTGCCGTCCTTGGCGTCCAGGCCGACGATGATGTGGCCGCCGAAAGCGGTGCAGGCGTCGCGCAGGAAACCCGGGCTCTTGACGGCGGCGGTGCCGATGATGACGTAGCTCAGGCCGTCGTCCAGGTAGCGCTCGATCGTGTCCAGGTCGCGCAGGCCGCCGCCCAGTTGCACTGGGATCTCGCCGTCCACCTCGGCCAGGATGGCCTTGACCGCGGCTTCGTTGACCGGCTTGCCGGCGAAGGCGCCGTTCAGGTCCACCAGGTGCAGCCGGCGCGCCCCGGCATCGAGCCAGCGCCGCGCCATCGCGGCCGGGTCTTCGCCGAAAGTGGTGGAGGCATTCATGTCGCCTTGCTGCAGGCGCACGCACTTGCCGTCCTTGAGGTCGATGGCCGGTATCAGCAACATGGCGTCGAGCGGGGGTTGGGAGAGAGCGGCCCTCAGGGATTCCAGGCGAGGAAATTTCGGTACAGGGCCAGGCCGTGATCGGCGCTCTTCTCGGGGTGGAACTGCGTGGCGAAAATGTTATCGCGGGCGATGGCGCTGGTAAAGCTGGCGCCGTAGTCGGTGCGCCCCGCCGTGTGCCGCGGGTCGCGCGGCTGCACATGGTAGCTGTGCACGAAGTAGAAGTACGCGCCGTCGGGCACGCCCTGCCACAACGGGTGCGCGTGACCGTCGTGCGTCTGCTGGAACACGCGGTTCCAGCCCATCTGCGGCACCTTGTAGCGGCTGCCGTCGCTCTGCCGCTGGCCTTCCAGGCGAAAGCGCAGCACTTCGCCGGGGATCAGCCCCAGCCCCGGCGTATCCTGTTCCTCACTGTGGTCCAGCAGCATCTGCATGCCCACGCACACGCCCATCAGCGGCTTGCGGGCTGCCGCGTCGAGCACCGCGTCCTTCAGGCCGGAATCCTGCAGCTCGCGCATGCAGTCGCGCATCGCGCCCTGCCCCGGCAGCACCACGCGCTCGGCGGCCAGCACCTCTTCGGGGCGCTGCGTCACCACCACATGGAACTCGCTGCCCTTGGCCACATGCATGACCGCCTGCGACACCGAGCGCAGGTTGCCCATGCCGTAGTCGACCACTGCCACAGTACGCGCCATTGCCGGGGTCCTAGAGGCTGCCCTTGGTGGAGGGGATGACGCCGGCCGATCGCGGGTCGGGCGTCAGCGCCATGCGCAGCGCGCGCGCAAAGGCCTTGAACACCGTCTCGCACTGGTGGTGTGCGTTCTCGCCCTTCAGGTTGTCGATGTGCAGCGTGGCCAGCGCATGGTTGGCGAAGCCCTGGAAGAACTCGAAGGCCAGCTGCGTGTCGAAGCCGCCGATCATGCCGGCCTTGAAGGGCACGTCCATGTGCAGCCCGGGGCGGCCGGAAAAGTCGATGACCACGCGCGACAGCGCTTCGTCCAGCGGCACGTAGGCGTGGCCATAGCGCGTGATGCCCTTCTTGTCTCCAACGGCCTGTGCCACCGCCATGCCCAGCGTGATGCCCACGTCTTCCACGGTGTGGTGGCCGTCGATGTGCAGGTCGCCCTTGGCATCGATCTCCAGGTCGATCAGCCCGTGGCGGGCAATCTGGTCGAGCATGTGGTCGAAAAAGCCGATGCCGGTGGCCAACGCGGCCTGGCCGCTGCCGTCCAGATCGACGCGCACGCGGATCTGCGTTTCCTTGGTGTCGCGGCGGACTTCCGCAATGCGGTTCATAGACTGGCCTTCAGTGCCTGGATCAGGGCGTCATTTTCTTCCGGGCTGCCCACGGTCAGGCGCAGGCAGTTGGCCAGCAGCGGGTGCAGGCCGGCGATGTTCTTGACCAGCACGCCGCGCAACTTCATGCCCTCGAAACATTGCTTCGAATCCGGCACACGCACCAGGATCATGTTGGCTTCGCTGGGAAACACCGTCACGTCGCCCAGCGCCGCCAGCGCGGCCGAGACACGCGCGCGTTCGCCGCGAAGCACCGCTGCCTGGCGCGCGTATTCGTCGGCATGCTCGAGCGCAAACAGCGTCGCCTCGGCATTGAGCACGCTGACGTTGTAGGGCGGGCGCACCTTGTCGATCTCGTCGATCAGCGCGGCGTGGCCGCACAGGTAGCCCAGGCGCACGCCCGCCAGGCCGAACTTGGACAGCGTGCGCATCACCAGCACATGCTCGGCGTCAGCCAGGCGCGGCATCCAGCTGCGCGACGAGAAGGGCTGGTAGGCCTCGTCGAAGACCACCAGTCCCTGCTGGCGGCCCACCGCGGCCACGATGCGCTCTACGATGCCCTCGTCGAACAGGTTCGCGGTGGGGTTGTTGGGGTAGGCGATGTAGGTCAGAGCCGGGCGGTGCGCTTCGATGGCCGCCAGCATCGCCACCTCGTCCAGCTCGAAGTCCGGCGTCAGCGGCACGCCGACGAAGTTCAGGCCGCGAAGCTGCGCCGACATCTGGTACATCACGAAGCCGGGTAGCGGTGCGATGAGGGTCGCACCGGGCACGTCGCAGGCGACGCTGAGCATGTCGATCAGCTCGTCGGAGCCATTGCCCAGGATCAGCTTGCAGCCCGCCGGCAGTTCGACGAACGTCGAAAGCGCGGCCACCACGTCGGCCGTGCTCTGCACCGGGTAGCGGTTGATGGCGACGCGGCCCAGCCGCGCGCCCAGCTCGCGCTGCAGCGCCTCGCTCAGACGGAAGGGGTTTTCCATCGCGTCCAGCTTGATCAGGCCGCGGCTGTCCTGGATGGCATAACCGTGCATCGACTTCACGTCCTGGCGGATCGTGTGCCGGATGCGCTGGGCCAGGGTGGTCGCGCCAGTAGCCATGTCCTGTCTCATTCAGCCCTCGCTCAGCGTCAACAGCATCTTGTGCTCGCCGTCCTTCACCACACCGGTGTAGCGAAAGCCCAGCTTCTGATAGAAGGGCCCGGCGTGGCCGGGCTGCATCACGTGCGACAACCCGACCTGGCGCAAGCCCAGGCGGCGCGCCTCGGCGATGACCCAGGCCATCGCAGAGCGGCCCAGGCCCAGGCGCTGGTAGCGCGCATCGACCATCAGCCGCCAGACGTAGAGCTGTTCGGCCGGCTCGTCCTTGTCCTGCCGGGCGTCGTAGAGCAGCAAAAAGCCCACCGGCGTGTCGCCGTCGTACAGACCCAGCGGCCGGGCGGCCGGCTCGTAGGCGGCCTGCGCCAGCGAGCGCACCACCGGGGCGACGAAGCGGCGCTGGCCGGCCGCCACGTCCAGCGCCATCAGCGCCTCGGCGTTGTCGCCATTGACCTCGCGCACGTCGAAGGCCGAGACCGCCCGCGCCGCAGCGGGCATGCCGACGAGCCGCAGCTCGGCGGCGCGGGCATGGGCCTGCAGGCCCTCGCCATAGGCCAGCTCGGCGGCGATCGGCCCCAGCACCTGGGCGCCGCGCTCGCTGACCTCGATCAGGCTGCTGCGCTTGACGAAGTCGTACACGCCCAGCGGCGAGCTGAAGCGCGCCGTGCCCGAGGTCGGCAGCACATGGTTCGGGCCGGCACAGTAGTCGCCCAGGCTCTCGCTGGTGAAGGCGCCCAGGAAGATGGCGCCGGCATGGCGCAGCAGCGGCTCCCACGCCTCGGGCTGCTTCGAGCTGATTTCGAGATGCTCCGGCGCGATGCGGTTGCTGATTGCGCAGGCCTCTTCCATGCTGCGCGTGAGGATCAGCGCACCACGCCCTTCCAGCGAGGCGCGGATCACCTGCTGCCGCGGCATGCCGGGCAGCAAGCGCTCGATGGCCTCGCGCACCGCATCGATGTAGGCCACGTCCGGACACAGCAGGATGCTCTGCGCCAGCTCGTCGTGCTCGGCCTGGCTGAACAGGTCCATCGCCACCCAGTCGGGCGGCGTGCTGCCATCGGCCAGCACCAGGATCTCGCTGGGCCCGGCGATCATGTCGATACCCACCTGGCCGAACACATGCTTCTTGGCGCTGGCCACGTAGGCATTGCCCGGGCCGGTGATCTTGTCGACGCGCGGAATCGTCGCGGTGCCGTAGGCCAGCGCCGCCACGGCCTGCGCGCCGCCGATGGTGAAGACGCGGTGCGCACCGCCGAGGTAGGCCGCCGCCAGCACCAGCGGGTTCTTCACGCCCTGCGGCGTAGGCACGGCCATGATGATCTCGCCGACGCCGGCCACCTGCGCCGGAATGGCATTCATCAGCACGCTCGACGGATAAGCGGCCTTGCCACCCGGCACGTAGATGCCGACGCGGTCCAGCGGCGTGACCTTCTGGCCCAGGCGGTTGCCGTCGGCGTCGACGTAGCTCCAGCTGCGCGCGCTGGCTTCGAGCTGGCGCTCGTGGTAGCTGCGCACGCGCTGCGCCGCCGCCTGCAGCGCATCGCGCTGCGCGGCGGGCAACGCCTCGAAGGCCTGGCGCAACTCGTCGCGGCCCAGTTCCAGCGCGGCCACCGAATCGGCGTTCACGCCGTCGAAGCGTGCGCTGTACTCCAGCACGGCGGCATCGCCGCGCGCCTTGACCTCGGCCAGGATCTGCGCCACGCGCTGCTCGATCTGCAGGTCGGTCTCGGCCGACCAGTGCAGCAGGCGCTGGAACGCCGCCTCGAAGTCCGCGGCGCCGCTGCGCAGTTGGCGAAGTTTCAGTGTCATCGGCGCTCGGCCACGGCGGCTTCGAGGGCGTCGATCAGCTGGCGCATCGGCGCGCGCTTGAGCTTCAGCGCCGCCTGGTTGACCACCAGCCGCGCCGAGATGTCCATGATGCGCTCCACCTCCACCAGGTGGTTGGCCTTGAGCGTGGCACCGGTGG
The DNA here is from genome assembly GCA_964446545.1 of uncultured Rubrivivax sp. Taxonomy (GTDB): domain Bacteria; phylum Pseudomonadota; class Gammaproteobacteria; order Burkholderiales; family Burkholderiaceae_C; genus Rubrivivax. The sequence goes on along the minus strand of CAYUPF010000053.1, from coordinate 12,143 downwards.
ATACCATGTCGACGATGGCGTCGGCCAGGCCGGTCAACGGCGCCAGTTCCATCGAGCCATAGAGCTTGATCAGATCAACGTGCACGCCCTTGTCGGCAAAGTGCCGCCGTGCAGTGAGCGTGTACTTCGTCGCCACGCAAAGGCGCGAGCCCTGGCGCACGGCGGCGGCGTAGTCGAAGTCGTCGCGCACCGCCACGCTCATGCGGCACTGGGCGATGCGCAGATCCAGCGGCTGGTACAGGCCCTCGCCGCCGTGTTCGATGAGCACGTCCTTGCCGGCCACGCCCAGGTCGGCACCACCGTACTGCACGTAGGTGGGCACGTCGCTGGCGCGCACCAGCACCACGCGCAGGTCGCTGCGGCTGGTGCCGATGATCAGCTTGCGGCTCTTTTCCGGGTCCTCCGCCATGCGGATGCCGGCGGCCTCGAGCAACGGCAGCGTCTCGTCGAAGATGCGTCCCTTGGACAGCGCCAAAGTGATCATTGCAGTGCCCGCTCGGCCGCCACGAGCCACGAAGTGGTCCACTGGCGTGGACCATGGGCACTGCGCGCCCCACGGGCCACGAAGGGGCTCGTGCCGAGCCCCGGGGGCCACGAACGAAGTGAGTTGGGGGGCATCATCGAATTCGCTCGATGTCGGCGCCGATGCGGCGCAGCTTGGCTTCCATGCGGTCGTAGCCGCGGTCCAGGTGGTAGATGCGGTCGACCACCGTGTCGCCCTCGGCCACCAGGCCGGCGATCACCAGGCTGGCCGAGGCGCGCAGGTCGGTGGCCATGACGGTGGCGCCGGACAGCCGCGGCACGCCATGCACCACGGCCGTGTGGCCGTCGACCTCGATGCTCGCGCCCAGGCGCAGCATCTCGTTGACGTGCATGAAGCGGTTCTCGAAGATGGTCTCGGTGACACGCGCCGCGCCCTCGGCGATGATGTTCACGGCCATGAACTGCGCCTGCATGTCGGTGGGGAACTGCGGGTATTCGCTGGTGCGGATGCTCACCGCCCGCGGCCGGCCGGCAGCGCGCACGCGGATCCAGTCCTCGCCGCATTCGATCTCGGTGCCGGCCTCGCGCAGCTTGTCGATCACCACTTCCAGGTGGTCGGCGCGCACGTCCTTGAGCAGCACCTCGCCGCCGGCCGCCGCCACCGCGCACAGGAAGGTGCCGGCCTCGATGCGGTCGGGAATGACGCGGTGCCCGCCCTCGGGCGCATGCAGCCGTTCCACCCCCTCGATGCGGATGCGGCTGCCGCCCTGGCCTTCGATGCGCGCGCCCATGCGGATCAGCAGTTGCGCCAGGTCGACGACTTCGGGCTCCTGCGCCGCGTTCTCCAGCACCGTCTCGCCTTCGGCCAGCGTCGCCGCCATCAGCAGGTTCTCGGTGCCGGTGACGGTGATCATGTCGGTGCTGATGCGCGCGCCCTTCAGCCGCGCGTTCTTGCCAATGACACGCGCCACGATGTAGCCGTGTTCCACCGCGATCTCGGCGCCCATCAACTGCAGGCCCTTGATGTGCTGGTCCACCGGCCGCGAGCCGATGGCACAGCCGCCGGGCAGCGACACGCGCGTCGCGCCGAAGCGCGCCAGCAGCGGGCCCAGCACCATGATGGTGGCGCGCATGGTCTTGACCAGTTCGTAGGGTGCCTCGGGCGCACCGATGTGCGAAGCATCGATGCGCAGCTCTTCAGGCCGCCCGGCGCTGTGCTCGGCCGACGCGCCCATGTGGCGCAGCAGCTTGAGCATCGTCGCCACGTCCTGCAACTGCGGCACGTTGTGCAGCGTCACCGGCTCGGCCGTCAGCAGCGCGGCGCACAGCTGCGGCAAGGCCGCGTTCTTGGCGCCGGAAATCAGCACCTCGCCATTCAGGGGACGACCGCCGCGGATGAGGAGTTTGTCCATGATTGCTGTGGCTGGGGCTCGCCGGCGCACAGTGGGGGCGTGCAAGCGTCGGCGCAGCCGCGACGGCTTGAGGCCACCCGCAGCGCACTGCGGGCCGTGTCAATGGGGGTGGTGGGCGGGTGCCGACTGCCCGGCCGCGCCTAGCGCGGCCCATTCGGCAGGAGTGAGGGTCTTCATCGACAGCGCGTGGATTTGCTCGCGCATTCTATCGCCCAGCGCCGTGTAGACCTGCTGGTGCCGGGCCACGCGCGAGCGCCCGTCGAAGGCCGCCGAGACGATGGTGGCGAAGAAGTGCCGGCCATCGCCCTCGACCTCGAGGTGCTCGCAAGGTAGGCCGGCGGCGATGAAATCGCGCACCTGCTGGGGGCTCGGCTCCGACATGATGGCGCGATTATCGCCGAGCCTCAATGGCGCAGCTTGTAGCCGGTCTTCAGCAGCCGCAGCGCAACCGCCGACACCACCACGAAGCTGCCGCCGACCACGCCCAGGCTGAGCCAGGGCGAGACGTCGCTGACGCCGAAGAAGCCGCGGCGGAAGCCATCGATCATGTAGAAGAAGGGGTTCAGGTGGCTGATCGAAAACCAGAATGGCGGCAACGAGTGCACCGAATAGAACACGCCGGACAAAAAGGTCATCGGCATGATGATGAAGTTCTGGAAGGTCGCCATCTGGTCGAACTTGTCGGCCCACAGCCCGGCGATCAGCCCCAGCGCGCCGAGCATGCCGGCGCCCAGCAATGCAAACACCAGGGTCCACAGCGGCTGCGCCAGCCCCGGCGGCGAAAACCAGGCGGTGACGGCAAATACGCCCAGCCCCACGCTCAGCCCGCGCACCATCGACGCGCCCACGTAGGCCGTGAACCAGGCCCAGTGCGACAGCGGCGTGACCAGCAGGAACACCAGGTTGCCGGTGATCTTGCTCTGCACCAGCGAGCTGCTGCTGTTGGCAAAGCTGTTCTGCAGCACGCTCATCATCACCAGCCCGGGGATCAGGAAGCGGGTGTAGCCGACGTTGTCGAAGACCTGCACCTTGTCCGACAGCACGTGGCCGAAGATCAGCAGGTACATCACCGCAGTCAGCACCGGCGCGGCCACGGTCTGGAAGCCCACCTTCCAGAAGCGCAGCAGTTCCTTGTGGAACAGCATGCGGCCGCCGTTCATGTGGCAGCCCCCTGCATGATCTCGAGGAACACGTCCTCCAGGTCGGCACGGCCGATCTCCAACTCCTCGACCTTGACGCCAGCGGCGCGCAGCGCGGCCAGCAGCGTCTCGACTTCGGCCGCGTCGTGCGCCTTCAGCTGCACGACGCGGCCGGTGACCCGCGCCTGCGCTGCCAGCGCCGCCGGCAACGGATGGTCGGTCTTGAAGCGCAGCATCGTGCTGGCGGTGCCGGCCAGCAGGTTGGCGGTGCGGTCCAGCGCCACCACGCGGCCCAGCTTCAGCATGGCGATGCGCGAACACAGCGCCTCGGCCTCCTCCAGGTAGTGCGTGGTCAGCAGCACGGTGTGGCCGTCGCGGTTGAGCCGGGCGATGAACTGCCACAGCGTCTGGCGCAGCTCGACGTCGACACCGGCGGTGGGCTCGTCGAGCACGATCACCGGCGGGCGGTGCACCAGCGCCTGCGCCACCAGCACGCGCCGCTTCATGCCGCCGGACAGTTGGCGCATGTTGGCGCCGGCCTTGTCGGCCAGGCCCAGCTCGTCCAGCAGTTCGTCGATCCAGGCGTCGTTGCGGCGCAGCCCGAAGTAGCCGCTCTGGATGCGCAGCGTCTCGCGCACGCTGAAGAAGGGGTCGAACACCAGCTCCTGCGGCACGATACCGAGCGAGCGGCGCGCCGCCGCATAGTCGGCGATCACATCGTGGCCCATCACCCTGACCTGGCCGCTGCTGGCGCGCGTCAACCCGGCCAGGATGCTGATCAGCGTGGTCTTGCCCGCGCCGTTGGGGCCGAGCAGGCCGAAGAACTCGCCCTGTTCGATGTCGAAACGCACCGCGTCCAGCGCGCGCAGCGCGCCATGCGGACCTGCATAGCTCTTGGACACGTTCTGGAAGCTCACCGCAGGCATGGCGCGCGATTGTAGGCAGCGGCCCAGCGCATCCGCGTTGGTGCTAGATTGCCGCCACCATGGCGACCAAAAAACCGCGGCGCACGGCCGAACGCATCCTCGAAGTGACGCTCGAGCTGTTCAACCGCTTCGGCGAGCCCAACGTCAGCACCACGCTGATCTCGGCCGAGCTGAACATCAGCCCCGGCAACCTGTACTACCACTACCCGGCCAAGGACGAGCTGATCAACTCGCTGTTCGATCGCTACGAAAAGGCGCTGAACGAACTGCTGCAGGCCGCCGAGGGCGTGCGCAACATCGAGGACGCGTGGCTCTTCTTCCACATGCTCTTCGAGCTGATCTGGCAGTACCGCTTTCTCTATCGCGACCTGAACGACCTGCTGTCCAAAAACCGCCGGCTGGAGACCCACTTCCAGTTCGTGCTGAAGAACAAGGCGCGCGCGGTGCAGCAGGTGCTGGCTGCACTGGCCACCGGCGGCGCGGTGCGCGTCGAGCGTCGCCAGGCCGAGGCCGCCGCCAACGCGATGGTGGTGGTGCTGACCTACTGGCTCAGCTACGAATACGTGCGCGACCCGCGCAAGGCGCTCGAGCCCGAGAACGCCGCTGCGGCGCTGGCGCGCGGCGCCTACCACGTGCTGTGCCTGCTGATGCCCTATCTGGATGCGGCATCGCAGGAGCACCTGCACGCGCTGGTGGGCGAATACCTCGGCGGATGAACCCCGGCTACGCCGCCCAGGGCAGCATCAACGTCAGCCACAGCAGCTTGTCCAGCTCGGGCGCAAAGCGGTCGATGATGCGTTGCGGCTCGGGGCACAGGCTGGCATCGGTGATCAGCGCGAACTGCACGCCGCCGCCGTAGGAGAAGATGCTCACGCCCACTGCCACGTCGCCGGACTGCGGCACCCAGAAGATGCTCTGGCGCAGCGTCGAGCCGCACAGCTTGAGCAGCTGCGCCGGGCCCGGCACGTTGGTCATCACCGCGGTAGCCTTCTTGGCGAACAGGTTCAGCAGCGCATCCTGGCCGGACTTGTTCAGCAGCCCAGCCATGGCCAGCACGCCGAAGGCCATCACCGGCTGGTAGCTGCCCTTCAGATCGCTCATGCGCGCGCGCACCGCGACCACGCGCTCGATCGGGTTGGCGATGCCGATGGGGAGCAGCAGCGGCGCCAGGCCGAAGCGGTTGCCCAGCTTGTGGGCCTCGTCCAGCGGACGCAGGTTCACCGGCACCATCGCGCGGATGTTCTTGCCCAGCGGGTCGTCGCCGATCTCGCGCAGGTAGTCGCCGATGGCGCCGGCCACGCAGGACAGCAGCACGTCGTTGACCGAGGCATTCAGCGCCTTGCTCACGCTCTTGACCACGTCCAGCGGGATCGGCTCGCCCCAGGCGACGCGCTTGCGGCCCGCCGGCTTGCCCTTCAGCCGCGTCGGCGAATCGTCGTCCATCAGCGCCAGCGCCGCCATGTCGGTGGCGGCCCTGAAGCCGATGCGCGCCAGTTCGCGCGTGCCGGAGCGCGGATGCGCGACCAGGTCCATCGAGCGCACCACGCCCTCGCCGGACAGGTCGATGGCCTTCACCGCCAGCTCGGTGAGCGGCTTGATGACGATGCTGGACAGCCAGCCGTCGTCGTCCGCGCCGACGCTGCGCCGCGGCGGCAAGCTGCCGCCGTCGGTGATGGACAGCACCACCGAGGTCAGCGCGATGCCGTCGCCGATGCAGTGGTGGATGCGCACCATGACGGCGCTGCCGCCTTCGTAGTGTTCGATCAGATGGAACTGCCACAGCGGGTGCGCCGGGTCCAGCCGCGTCGTCGCCAGTTCGCCGCAGCGCGCCTGCAGCGCGGCGCGTTCGCTCTGGCCGCGCTTGCGCACCAGCCGCTCGCGCACCACGTGGCGCCGGATGTCGAAGGCCTCGTCCTCCACCCACAGCGCGCCGAGCGCATCTTCCACCACCTTCTGGCGAAAGCGCGGGTACTTCAGCAAGCGCTGGGCGATGCGCTCGCACAGCGCCTCGTAGCTCACCGCCGGCTGCAGCAGCCACACGCCGACGATCATCATCAGGTTGACCTCGTTGTCCATGCGCAACCAGGCGTTGTCGACGCGGCTCATGCGCTCGGCGGTGTCGGACATCGCGGGTCTCCTTGCGAATAAGATGGCGGCGCTCGAAGCCCATTCTCACCCACAAGGAGACACCCGATGGCCAGCCTGAAAGCCCAGTTCGACAAAGCCGTTGCCGAGAGCAAGAAGCTGCCCGAGAAGCCCGACAACGCCACGCTGCTGAAGATCTATGCGCTGTACAAGCAGGCCAGCGAGGGGGACGTGGACGGCAAGCGCCCGGGCATGACCGACTTCGTCGGCCGCGCCAAGTACGACGCCTGGGCCGCCGTCAAGGGCAAGGCCAAGAACGACGCAATGCAGGACTACGTCGACCTGATCGAGTCGCTGAAATAGCCGCTACTTCCTCGCCTTCTTCGCCGGCGCCTTCCTGGCGCTGGCGGTGAGCAGCTTGTCGAGGTTGCGCTCGATCTCGCTTTCGATGGTGTGGCGGAAGGCGCCGAGCAGGAAACCCAGCTTGGCGTTCAGGTCGAAGTGGTCGGCCGCCACCACCAGCGTGCCCTTGACACCGGAGCGCGTGAACTCGATGGTGTCGCTGAAGTCGCCCTCGATCACGCTGCATTCCATGTCGAAGTTCTTCTCCACGTCCTCGGCCCATTGCCAGGCCACCTTGCGCGCCTTGGGCAGGCCGAGCCGGTGTTCGCGATGAATGCGGATGTCCGCCACGAGTGCTGCTCCCGGGTCTATGGAATGGCGCGTAGTGTGGCGTGGCGCTGCGCCTTCGGCAAGGCGCCGACGCGCGCCGCCTCGCTGTAGAAGCGCTCGAAGTCGCGGCCCTGCTGCTCGAACAGCCGCTCGAAGTCGGCCACCCCTTCGCTGTAGGCCGCCAGCACGCCCAGCGAGGCATTGTTGGCGCCAGCGAACCACGCGTCGTAGCCGGCGAAGCCGCCCCAGCGCTGCTGCTTCATCTGCGCGTAGTCGGCACGCAGCTGCGCCAGCAGCTCGGCCTTGGCCGCGAGCTTCTGGTCGTCGGACTGCGGGCTGGCATAGAGCTGCTGCAGCTTGTCGCGCCAGCGCATCGTCAGTTCGCGGAAGTCCTGGCGGCGCTGCTGGATGTCGCGGTGCTGCGCGCGCGTGGCCTCGCTGCCGTGCTGTTCCAGCCACAGCCGTGCGCCGATGCGTTCCACCGCGGTGGCGAAGGACTCGTTGAACATCGTGTCGTCGGCCACGTACAGCTGCTGGTGCGCCAGCTCGTGGAAGATCAGCCGCGCCAGTTCGCCTTCGGAGCCGTTGACGAAGGTGTTGAGCAGCGGGTCGCCGCCGATCCAGTTGCTCCAGCCCAGCGTGGAATAGGCCGGCACGCCGTAGACGCTGACGTCCCAGCCCTCGGCACGCAGCTGCGCAGCCAGCGCATCGGCCTCGGCACGGTCGAAGTAGCCGCGGTAGCCGACGCAGCCGGTAACCGGGTAGCACCAGGTCTTGAGCGTCAGCGACAGGGCCGGCGCGGCCACCACGTTCCAGACTGCGGCCGGCCGCTGCAGGTCGGCATAGGCGCGGTAGCTGGGGTTGTCGGGCAGCTTCAGCACCTGCACCGAGAACTCGCGCATCTGCTTGGCCAGCGCCAAACGCTGCTTCAGCTGCGCGGGCGTGGCGCCATCGGCCAACCAGTCGTCCACCGGCCTGGCGCGCGACATCAGGTCCAGGTGGCCGCCCACCGACTGGCGGTAGTAGCCCAGGTCGCTGCAGCCGCTGCCCAGGCACAGCGCCAGCGCGGCCAGCAGCGCTGTGCCCGCAAGACCCAGTCCGGCCATCAGCCAGCGGCGACGCGACACCGCATCACCCAGCCACCGCTTCGACCTCGACCAGGCAGTCGTAGAACGACGGCGCGCGGCCGATGTCGGTGAGCTGCTGGTGCGTCAGTTCGTTGACGTTGCGGCCGTCCAGCCCGAGCTTGCGCCACCAGATGCCCAGGCCGTTGACGACACCGGGTCGCGCGCGGCCGCTGACGCGGCAGCGGCAGCGGTAGCTGCCGCGGTCGTTGAACACGCGCACCAGCGCACGGTCGCCGATGCCGCGCACGGCAGCGTCGCCGGCATGCATCTCCAGCAGCGGCTCGCCCTCGATATCGCGCAGGCTCATCACGTTGACGAAGCTGGAGTTCAGGAAGTTGCGCGCCGGCGGCGAGATCATCGCCAGCGGATAGCGTCTTGCCAGTTCGGGCGACGAGGCGCAGCTCTCGTAGTTGGGCACATGGTCGGGCACACCCAGTCCGGGCGCATCGGCCAGTGCCTTGCCGCTGGCCGTGGGAAAGCCGCCGTGCGCGAAGGGCGCTTCGGGCAACGCCAGCTTGACCCATCCCTTGGCGCGCAACTCGTCGAAATTCACCCATTCGGGCTTCAGCGCGGCGCGGGCCAACGTTTCGTCGCTGTCGGCAAAACAGGGCTCGTCGAAACCCATGTGCCGCGCCAGCTCGCGGAAGATCTGCGTGTTCGGCTTGGCCTGGCCCAGCGGGGCAATCGCCGGCTCGTTGATCAGCGCGTAGGTGTGGCCATAGGCGGTGTGCACGTCCAGGTGCTCGAGCTGCGTGGTCGCCGGCAGCACGTAGTCCGCCATGTCGGCGGTGTCGGTCATGAAGTGTTCGAGCACCACGGTGAACAGGTCTTCGCGCGCGAAGCCCTCGACCACCTTGCGGCTGTGCGGCGCCACCGCCACCGGGTTGCTGTTGTAGACGACGACGGCCTCGATCTTCGGGCCGAACCCGGTCGAGCTCTCGCGCAACAGGTCGTCGCCGATGGTGCTCATGTTGACGATGCGCGGTTGCCTGTCGGCCAGCAGATCGGGACGCTGCAGCGCGAACTCGTCGCGCACCGGCGCGAACCAGCCGGAGCTGGACAGCAGCAGTCCGCCGGCACGGTGCCGCCAGGCGCCCACCAGGCAGGGCAGCAGCGCGATCAGCCGCACCGCGTTGCCGCCGCCGCGCGCGCGCTGCATGCCGTAGTTCAGGCGGATGGCGGCCGGCTGGGTGCTGCCGTAGTCGCGCGCCAGCGTTTGCACCTGCTGCGGCAACAGTCCGCAGACGGCCGCGGCGCGTTTGGCCGGCCATTGCAGCGCACGCTCGCGCAGCGTGGGCCAGCCCTGCACGTGGCGTTCGAGATAGTCGTGGTCCAGCCAGTCGTTGCGGATCAGCTCGTGCATCAGCCCCAGCGCCAGCGCGCCGTCGGTGCCAGGCAGCAGCGCCAGGTGTTCATGGCACTTGTCGGCGGTTTCGGTGCGCCGCGGGTCGATGCACACCAGCTTGGCGCCGTCGCGCTTGGCCTGCTGCGCGAAGCTCCAGAAATGCAGGTTCGAGGCGATGGAGTTGCTACCCCATATCAGGATCAGCTTGCTCTCGGCATAGTGCTCGACGTGCATGCCCACCTTGGCGCCGTAGGTGGCGGCCAGCGCCTCGCCGCCGGCGCTGGAGCAGATGCTGCGGTCCAGCCGCGACGCCCCGAGCTTGTGGAAGAAGCGCGCCGCCATGCTCTCGCCCTGCAGCAGGCCCATCGTGCCGGCATAGCTGTAGGGCAGCACGGCCTGCGCCGAGTCCGGTCCTCGCGCGGCAATGCCCTTGAGCTTCGCCGCGATGGCGTCCAGCGCCTCGTCCCAGCTGACCGGCTCGAAGCGGCCGGAGCCCTTGGGCCCGCTGCGCTTCAACGGCTGCAGCACGCGCTCGGGGTGGTAGCTGCGCTCGGCATAGCGCGACACCTTGGTGCACAGCGCGCCGTGGGTGGTCGGATGTTCGGCGTCGCCCTGCACACGCAGCACGCGCCCCGCCTGCACGCTGACCTGCAGCGCACAGGTGTCGGGGCAGTCGTGCGGGCAGGCGGCGCGCACCACCTGCAGGGGTTCGGGCGCATTCATGGGCAGATCATGGCATAGAGGAAGGCTCAGGCCGACACGCTTGCCGCCTCGCGCAGCCGCAGGCGCAGCCCCACCGGGTTCATCGTGAAGGCCATGCGCTCCTGCGCCGGGGCTCCGTCGGGCGTGTCCACCGCTTCGATGTCGAAGCTGGACAGCAACATCGCCATTGCCATCTTCATCTCCAGCAGCGCCAGGTAGCGCCCCGGGCACATGCGCGGGCCGGAGCCGAAGGGCATGGCGGCGCGCTTGGCGGCCGCGCTCAGCGGCGTCGATGCATCCAGCCAGCGCTCCGGCTCGAAGGCCTGGGGCCGTTCGAACAGCCGCTCGCCGACGCTGTCGTGCCGCAGCACGCCCCAGATCTGCGTGCCCTGGGGCACGGCAACGTCGCCGACCACGGTGTCGCGCAACGCCTGCAGCGCGATGAAGGGCGCCACCGGCTTCAGCCGCATGGTCTCGCTGGCGCAGGCTTCCAGATACACCAGCTGCTCCATCTGGTCGAAGCCGTAGGTTGCCGGGTCGGGCGCCAGCGTGCGCACCTCGTGCTGCACGCGCTGCAGCGCCTGGGGGTGACGCTGCAGCAGGTGGATCATCCAGGCCAGCGTGTTGGCCGTGGTGTCCTCGCCGGCCAGCAGCATGGTCAGCACGTTGCCGGCGACATGGCGGTCGTCCAGGCCGCTGCCGGGCTGGTCGGCGGCGACGACCATGGCCTCGAGCAGGTTGCGCGGCTGCTCGCGCAGCGACGCGTCGTCGCGCAGGCGCTGCCGCGCCTGGCCCACGAATTCGAGGATGGTGCGGTTGATCACCGCCACGCTGTGCTCCAGTTCGCGGTCGGCGGCGGTCTTGAACCAGCGCCAATAGGGCACGACCGTCAGTACGCGGCGGAAGATCGCCGGCAGCACCTTGTCCAGGTGGCGCTGGATCACGTCCTCACCCGACTCCAGCGTGTTGATGTCCTTGCCGAAGGCCAGGCCGGCGATGGCATCGACCGTGAAGCGCATCAGGTCGGCCTGCAACGGGATGTCGCGGCCCTCGCGCGCGGCACGTAACCAGCGCCCCTGCAGCCGCAGCGTGACCTTCACCAGCGACGGGAAGTAGGCACGCACATGGCTAGGCGCGAAGCTGGCCATGACCATGCGCCGCTGCTTGCGCCAGTCTTCGCCCTCGGCGCTGAACAAGCCCTGCGGCAGGCCCATCTCGGCGCCGATCTTGCTGGTGAAGGGGCTGCGGCGGAAACCCTCGGGCCGGTCGCGCATCAGCGCCGCGAGCAGTTCGTGGTCCGCGACCACCAACTGGTCGTGGCGTCCCAGCCGCATGCGAAACAGCGGGCCGAAGGCATCGGCCCAGCGCTCCACGTCGCGATGGATGCGCGGCGGCTTGACCTGCAGCGTGTTGCCCAGCAACGGCCAGCCGCGCGGGCCGGGCAGGTCCTGGATGCGGCGCAGCGTGCGGGTGTTCATCGCGGGAATCATCCTGGGGACGCCGAGACAGCGTCGGCATGGCGGGGTTAAGATGAATTTTTACCCAGCCGGAGGCCGCATGCAGTTGATCGAATCCATCCTGGCCGACGCCGCCAGCATCACCGCCATCCGACGCGACATCCATGCCCACCCGGAACTGTGCTTCCAGGAAGAGCGCACCGCCGACGTCATTGCCAAGGCGCTCACCGGCTGGGGCATCCCGATCCACCGCGGCCTGGGCAAGACCGGCGTGGTCGGCATCGTCAAGAACGGCACGTCGTCGCGCGCCGTCGGCCTGCGCGCCGACATCGACGCGCTGCCGATGACCGAACACAACCACTTCGCGCATGCCAGCACCCACCCCGGCAAGATGCACGCCTGCGGCCACGACGGCCATACCGCGATGCTGCTGGCCGCGGCGCGCCACCTGTCGAAGCACCGCAACTTCGACGGCACCGTCTACTTGGTGTTCCAGCCGGCCGAAGAAGGCGGCGGCGGCGCGCGCGAGATGATGAAGGACGGCCTGTTCGACCAATTCCCGATGGAAGCGATCTTCGGCGCGCACAACTGGCCGGGCATGAAGGTCGGCCAGTTCGCGCTGAAGAGCGGCCCGGTCTTCGCCAGCAGCAACGAGTTCAAGGTCACGATCCGCGGCAAGGGCGCGCACGCGGCGATGCCGCACAACGGCGTCGACCCGGTGCCGGTGGCCTGCCAGATGGTGCAGGCCTTCCAGACCATCGTCACGCGCAACAAGAAGCCGATCGAGACCGCGGT
>CAYUPF010000052.1:0-22512 GCA_964446545.1 uncultured Rubrivivax sp. | reverse complement strand
TTGCGCAAAGCAAGGCGGCCGCCGGCGAGTTACCGGTGTGGCGGCAATTGGCGGAGATGGTCTACCTGTTTGGCCTGCATGGGCTTGGGCCGGGCTATTATTTGATGGGCCGCTTTTGGCGTCGCGGATTGCCGTTCTCGGAAAAGGCAAACCATTGGAACGGGCGTCGCTATCTGCGGTTCGTACACCGGGTGAACGATCCGCGCTACTTCAAGATCTCACAGAATAAGCTCGTCGAGAAATCGTTTCTTTCGACACTGGCGATTCCGACTTCAGAATTGATCGGTCTTTTCCATGCTGTCAAAGGTCAAGCCCGGGATGGAAGATCTCTGACGAGTGAGCAGGATCTGCGGCGAGTCTTCGAGCAGCAGCACGGGAAGACCTTGTTCTTCAAGCCGGCCGAGGGCGACAGTGGGCGGGGTGTGTTTGCCGTCACCGTCGCGTCTAGCCACAACGGAATCGCCTTGTCCGGTGCGGGTTCCGGTGCTCCAGTCGACATGGTGGATCTACTGGAGCGGATTTCGACCGCTGAAGGCTACGTGATTGAACAGGCCATCGAGCAACACCCTACGCTGCGTCAGCTCAATCCGTCATCTGTCAATACGCTCAGGATGTGGGTTGTCGACGACGCGCAGGGGAGCCGCGTCGTCGGCGCGTTTTTGCGCGTCGGGCGCAAGGGAAGCTTGGTCGACAACACCGCCGCGGGCGGGTTGGCGTGCGCGATCGACATCGAATCCGGAAAAATCCGACAGGCGTTGGATCTGACACCCGCTCGCAACGAGTACGTCGCCCATCCCGATTCAGGCGTTGCATTGATCGGGCTCGAGATTCCTCAGTGGCAACGCTGTATGGAGCTGACTTGCACCGCGCTGCGCGTATTGCCCGGAGCGCGATTTGCAGGCATGGATATCGCAGTGGCGCCGGATGGTCCGGTGGTCGTGGAATACAACGTAGAGCCCAGCCAACAAGGCGCCGCTCATTTCGATGTTCCGCACGGCGTGCTGTTCTCCGGATTTCTTGTGGTTAAGTAGTTGCAATAGCTCTGCAGGCCGTAGGTGTTCATCAGTGAGACGTTTCCTGGTTGCGGCGGCGCAGTTTGCGGAGCAGGCTCCATAAGCCGCTCAACCGCGCTTCCAGGTCCAGCTCCGTCATCGATTCGCAGTCGAGGATGCGCTTCAGCGCCAGCGGCTCGGCGTGTGCCGGGTTGAGGCCGAATTCGGTGGTCGTTGCCGACACCACGCCGGCGCCGCGCAGCGCGTCGAAGACGCGCGGTTCGTATTCGCCGCTGGGATAGCAGAAGTGGCGCAGCGACGCCGGCGCCACGCCGAGCAACCCAACCAGCTGCGCGCGATTGACGTCGATCTCGCGCTGCACGGCCGCGGCGCTGAAGTCGTGCAGGCGGTGAGTGTGCGTATGTAGCTGGATGTCGATACCTTCAGCGTGGGCCTGGCGCAGCTGCGCCGGACTCATCAGCATGAAGGCCCCGCTGGCCTGCAGCGCGGCGATATCGACGCCCATCTCGGCAGCCAGCTGCTGCACCGCGGCCCAACGCTCGGCCAGCGATGGCAGCGCATCGACCTTTGCTGCCAATTGGGCGGCCGTGTGCCGAGGCGGACGCGCGGCGCGTTCGACCAGGTAGCCGATCAGGACGTTGAGCACCGGCCGCTGCGCCAGCGCGTAGTAGGTGGTGACGTACAGCGTGGCCGCGAAGCCGTGACTGCGCAGCACCGGCAGCATGTGCGCAACGATGCCGGCCCAGGCATCGTCGATCGTGATCGCGATGTCGCGCGTGCGCACGCTGCCTGCGGCGACGCGGCGGCACGCGTCGTCGAGGGGGATCACGCGCCAGCCGCTGCGCGCGAGCCACGCCATGCGTGTGCTGAAGCGTGCCGGGCTCATGAACAGGCAGTCGCCGAAGTGCGGTTGCGGGCCGGTCCAGATGCCGTGGTAGCACAGGATGCGCTGCTGGCCGCGCGTCAGCCAGCGGGCGAGCGCGAACACGCCCAGCGCGCGCAGCAGCCAGAGCGCGCATTGGCGCATCACGCCCCGCCCCCCCGCCGGAAGCGGTCGAACAACGCCAGCCCGCGCAGCTTGCCGGCGACAAAGACTTCGCTGCCGGCCGGCCGGCCAGCCAGCCGCCACAGCAGCGCGATGCTCGCCGCGTAGGCCAGCGCAGCGGCGCTGCCCTTGACCAGCAGCGCGACCACGAGGCCGGCCTGCAACTGCCGGTCGATCGCAAGGACGACCAGCGCCATCACCACGCAGGCCGCTGCCGGCCGCGCCACCGTGGCCAGGATGTCGAGCAGCCGGATGTTCTTGATGCGGTTGAGCAGCAGGCTGACCGACAGCACTAGGGCGCACATCACGACGCCCAGCCGCAGGTGGGCGATGCCCAGCGCGTCGGCGTCGGGCCACACCACCAGTGCGCCGAACAGGAACAGCAGCACCAGCGCCAGCGTCTGCAGCGTCTGCCGCCCGTATTCGCCGCGCGTCATCAGCAGATAGTTGCCGCTGACGGCGATCGACTGCGCGATCGCGGCCAAGGCCAGCACCTGTACGAACGGCACGACGAAGGCCCATTGCGCGCCGAGCAGGATGACGACTGCCTCGCGCGCCAGCAGTGCCAGCCCGACCGCCAGCGGCATCACGATCAGCGTCTGCACGCCCTGCGCCAGCAGGAACACGCGCTTCAGCTCGGCGTCGTCGTGCTTGACCCTGACGAACGCGGGGAACAGCACCCGGTTCAGCGGCGCCAGCAACTCGGTGCTGGGCATCGAAGAGATCTGCTGGGCGAGCGCGTAGCCGCCGGTGGTGGCGGCGTCCATGCGGCCGCCGACGATCCACATGTGCGAGCTGGAGCTCAGGTAGTTGACGACACTGCGCAGCATCATCCACTGTGACACTGCAAAGATTTCCCTGAAGCGGACCAGCGTGAAGCGCGGGCGCATCGGATGCAGCTGATAGCTGATGACGACGCCGACCGCGCGGCCGACCAGGCTACCGATGACCAGCGCCCAATAGCTGCGCAGCAGCAGCGCCAGGGTCACGGTGGCAATGAAGCCGACGATGCGCTTGCTGAAGGAGAAGCGGAAGTCGAGCGTGAAGCGCATCTTCTTCTGGAAGTCGACGACGCCGATGTTCTCCAGCGCCACCAGCAGCACGCCCACGGCCGAGACCTGCAGCACCGACGTGACGCGCGGATCGCCGAAATAGTCGGCCGCCCACGGCGCCGAGGCGACGATCAGCCCGGTGCTGACGGCCGCCTGCATCACGCGCAGCGTCCATGCCGTGTGGTAATGGTCGGGCGTGGCTTCGCTGTTCTGGATCAGCGCGATGTTGACGCCGACGTCGAAAAGCACGTCGACCAGCCCGATCACCAGCGATGCCATCGCGATCACGCCGAAGTCGGCGGGCACCAGGATGCGCGCCAGAATCAGCGTGCTGGCAATGCCGATGAGCCGGTCGGTCCAGCGCATCGCGACGGTCAGTGCCGCGCCGCGCAGCACGCTGGTGGCCTTGCTGCCTTTCATCGGCAGGGCGCGCCGGCGCATTGCGGCACGGCCAGGCCCCTCGTGGCCAGCGGCGACCGGCGCGCCCAGTCCGGCAACTTCATGCCGCCGTTCGCACGGCTGGCGCGGCGGTCAGCTGATGCAGGTAGCCGGCGAGCGCCTCGGTGCGGCTCAGCCGCGACGCCGCCGCCACCGCGGCGGGCTGCGGCAGGAAAGTCGACGATGGCGCGCCGGCCCCACGCTCGGCGATGAAGCGTTCGATCAGCGCGGCGATTTCGGGCGTCGAGTCGAGCCGGGCGCTGACCTGCACGCCGGCACCGCGCAGCACGCCGGCGGTGTCGCCGGCCGGGTCGGACAGGCACAGGATGGGCCGGCCGGCGCGCAGGTATTCGTAGATCTTGGCCGGAATCTGCGCGTTGCAGTTGGCCGCCTGCATCACCAGCAGCGCGTCGGCCTGCAGCATTTCGGCCAGCGCCTCGCGATAGGGGACCGGCGCCCGCGTCTCGATGAACGCGGCCACGCCGTGCTGCTGCGCCAGCGCCTTGATCAGCGCCGCATGCGCCGGCGCACGGAAGCGTACGGTCAACTGGCCCGGTTGCAGCCGCCCGTCGGCCTGCAGGCTGGCCAGCGCCGCGAACAGCTGGCTCGGGTCGCGCTCGTCGGGGTAGACGATGCCGCTGTGCAGCAGCACCAGCGGCTGCCCGTCGGCGGCCGGCCTCTGGGCCGCGCGTTCGGCCGCGGCGAAGCTGTCCTCGTCGTAGCCGTTCTCCAAAACTTGCATGTGCGGCGCGGCGGCGGGGTAGCGCACGGCATAGTCGCGCGCCGCGCTCGGCGTCGTGAACAGGCACAGCGCAGCCTGGCGCACGGCTTGCTCCTCGATCCGGCGAAAGCTCTGCCAGGTCTTGGCGTCGGCCGGATAGCCTTCCTGCGCCATCGGGTCGCGGAAGTCGGCAATCCAGGGCAGGCCGGTCTTGCGCTGCAGTTCGGCGCCGATGAGGTGCGCGGTGGCGATCGGGTAGGTCGACCAGATCGCCCGTGGCTTGAACTCGCGGATCATGCGCAGGCCCTGGCGCACGCCGTCGAGCCGCCAGCTGACCCAGCGATCTGGACGGGCCAACGCGTTCCAGTACCAGGTTCCTAACGCCAGGTGGCGGGCCGCATCCAGCGCAAAGGCGCGGCGTACGACGGTACCCTTCGGCACATCTCGCGCCAGGTCGGCTGCCGTACGTTGGTAGACGCGCGGTGTCACCGTCAGCACCAACGGCTCCCAGCCGAACGCGGGTAGCTGCTGCACGAAACGCAGCGTGCGCTGGATGCCGCTGCTGCCCGCCAGCGGCGGGAAGTGATAGGCGATCAGCAGGACACGGTTCATGGGGCGGGCAGGGCTTCGCAAAGGGCTTGCGCCGGGGCGCGCCGGCTTCAGGGTTTCTGTTCGGGTTCGACCCAGCGGCCGACCGACTTGAGCTGGTCCTTCAGCTCGGTGCGCGGCAGGTCGAGCGCCAGCGCCCGGTGGGCCATCTCGAGCGCCTTGTCGTATTCCTTCAGGTCGAAGTACACGAGCCCGATGTTGTAGATCGACAGCGGGCTGTCCGGCACCAACTGCTTGGCGGCTTCCAGGTGCTGCAGCGCCAGCGTCCTGCGGCCGGTCTTGGCCAGGTGGCTGGCAAAGATCATCCGCACCACGTGGTCGTCGGGCTGGAAGCGCAGCGCGCGGTCGAAGTAGCAGTCGACCGTGTACCTGGCGCGCGGCGGCTTGTCGGTCTTCAGCCGTTCCGCGTAGCGCATCATCGCGATCAGCGCCCGATGGTGGTTGGGAAACGCGCGCAGCGTATAGCCTATGTCGCCGTCGATTTGCCCGCTCTTGCCCCGGATCAACGCTTCGACCTCCGGCGTGAAGTGGAAGCGCTCGACGATGCCCAGCTTGTCCCGGTCGCTGCGGTAGTCGTACGGGCCGTACGCATTCCACAGGTCACCGCACGTCGACGCCGCCTGCGCCGCGGCGGGTGCCGCCGGCAGCGTCATCAGGATCGACGACAACAACAGCATATGCAGCTTCATGTCGATGCCTCCTCTCGCAATCGGCGGACGCCGGGCCGGGCCGGCGACCGCGCGGCATCGAGCCACTCGACGGTCAACGCCTCGGCCTGCTGGCGCGCCGACTCGGCCGAAAAGGTGTGGTCCGCCTGCGCCAAATGCTGCAACTGAAGATGCGGGTGCTGCAGCGCACCCGCCCAGGCCGCGTCGGTGGCCACGGTTTCGGAGAATTCCTTTGCCGTGTAGTCGCGTTCGCTGAGCAGCAGCAGCAAATCGCCGTCGAATTGCCGCCACGCGGCCGCCATGCGCTGCTGGTACGGTTGGCCCGCCGCGGCGTCAGATGCGTCGGTGCCCGCAAGCGCCAAGTGCAGGTTGCGCCACAGTCCGCGCAGCGCCTTCAGGGCGACCTTGCCGCGGGCCAGTTTGAACCAGAACGCGCGCTGGCGCAGCCGATTGGCGTAGTGGTGCTTGATGTGCGTGCGCGCCAAGCTGGTCTGCGTACGCACCCACGGGTTTGCAAGGCACAGGCCGCGCACCCTTGGGTCGCGCGTTGCATCGCAATACAGCAGCGCAGCCGACGCGCCGTCGCACAGGCCCCACAGAACGACGTTGCGCGATTGGGGCACGCGACGCAGCAGGCCGTCGATGGCCGCGCCGATGTCTTCGGAAAGGTTTTCAAAGCCGCCGGGCGCGCCGCCGCTATCGCCCATGCCACGCATGTCGATGCGCAAGGCAGCGTATCCGGCGGTGGCGAGCCGGCGCGCCAGCAAGACGAACTGGCGGTGACTGCCCGCGCGGTACTGCGGTCCGCCGACGACGACGAGCACCGCGGTCGGATGGGGGCGCTCGGGCAATGCCAAGACGCCGACCAGTTGTTCCCCGGCGCAGGCGATGCCCAGCACTTGCTCAACGTAGTTCATCGTTGTCATGCGCTTGCAACCGCCATCGCGGCGAGAGAGTCGGACGGCGCCGCGGGCTTGGCCACGGCTTCGAGTGTCGCGGCCAACAGCGCAGGCGCGTCTTCAATCTCGGTGCTTTGCCAGAACGCGGGGCCGGCGACCGATCGAGTACGCACCGACCACCCGGCTTGCTCCCACTGTGTCGCGACGGCCTCGCTGGCGGGGGATAGGCCCACGCCGGCGCCGGCCGAGACCTCCAGCCATTCGACACGGCCAGGACGTGGCGGCACATCCAACGTGGCCTTCTCGAGCCCGTGACACAAGTCAGGCTGCAGTGTGTAGCCGGCAATCTGGACGGCCTGGCCGGCGCTGAGTTGCGCGCGCATTGAATGCATCATGCTTTTCGCCTGTCCACCGAGCAGTTCACCGGCCAGCTTGAGGCGCAGAAACTGCTGCAGCACCAGCTTGCCACTGGGGGTCGGCTGCCAGAGCACGAAGCGGCAGTCGCCGTCGAGCTGCCGGGCGGCCTCGACAGCCAGAAGGCAACCGGCGCGCAGACCCCAAAGCCAAAGTGGCGGTTCGCAGGGTTGGCTCGCGCGCACCTGGTGGCGCTGCCGCAGCCAATGGCACGCGTGCACCACGTCGGCGATCCATGCGCTCCATGTGGCGTCGCCGAAGTCACCTGCGCTGTCGCCGCAACCCAGCAAGTCGATTTGCAGCACAGCGAATCCGGCGCTCGCCAGCGCCCGCGACTGCATCGCAGCCATACGGCGCGATTTGTTCATCTCTTCGGCGAAGGGGTGTATGTACACCACCAGCCCTTGTGCGGGCCCGGTATGCGGCGCATGGTGCAGGGCAAAGCGTTGCCCGAGCGCACCTTTGTCCACGCTCAGAAAGAAGGGCTCGGGCAGTAGCGACACGCGGCGTGGGGTGGTTGCGCGCCGGGCCTGTCAGGCCGCCACCTTGGCACCCACGAAGTCGGCCAGCGAGCCGACAGAGGCGAAGGTGGCACCGTCGATCTCGTCGTCTTCGATGAGGATGCCAAAGCGTTCTTCCAGCGTGGTGATCAGAGAGACCACGGCCATCGAATCGAGCTCGGGGAGGGCGCCCAGCAGGAGCGTATCGCGCGTGAACTTCAGGCCGCGCCCACTCAGGCCCAGCACGTCGTCGAGCGCTCGCGCCACTTGCGTGATCACATCCATGCTTCTTCTTCCCCCAGTACAGTTTCCACGACAGCGGCTGCGATTCTAGGCCGCAGCCTATTGCAGGCGCGCGCCACGGTTGTCCGTCGGGGGGACTGCAAGGGACACTGTTCACGAATGCCGGCCGGGGCAGTGCGTCGGCGTGGCCTGCACGGGAGCCCAGATTGCCGCAGCGACCGTCAACAGCGCTGGCGCCTGGCATATCGACGCACCTTGAACGTGCCTTGCGTCACGTTGCCATCGCAGGGGGCGCCGCCAAGGTGGGTTAGAGTTTCTGGTTCAACCCGAGCCCGTCGAGAATGGGCAGCCCGCCATCGCATGCCAGAGTCCACGCTTCTCCATGAACTGATTGTTTTCTCCGAAAGGCGCCAGCCCGAGGCGGGAGCGCTGGGCGTCGGGTCTGCGACCTTGTCGTATCGCGCACTGAACGAGGCCGTGCAATCACTGGCCTCCGGCCTGACGAGTCTGGGCCTGCAGCGCGCCGAGCGCGTGGGCATCTACCTGGAAAAGCGCTTCGAGACGGTGATCGCCAGCTTCGGCGCGCCCGCGGCCGGCGGCGTGTTCGTGCCCATGAACCCGCTGCTCAAGCCGGAGCAGGTGGCTTTCATCGCCAGCGACTGCGATGTGCGCGTGCTGGTGACTTCGCCCGAGCGGCTGGCACTGCTGGCGCCGGCGCTGCACGAATGCCGCGCGTTGCGGCAGGTGGTGCTCACCGAGCCTGCCGCCGCACCCGTGGCGCTGCCGGCCGGTGTGGCGCTGCTGTCGTGGGCCGAACTGCTGGCCGCGCCGCATCGCGCCGGCCACCGCGTCATCGACACCGACATGGCGGCCATCCTCTACACCTCGGGCAGCACCGGTCGGCCCAAGGGGGTGGTGCTCAGCCACCGCAACATGGTGGCCGGTGCCAAGAGCGTGGCCAGCTACCTGGACAACGGCCCCGGCGACACGCTGCTCGCGGCGCTGCCGCTGTCCTTCGATGCCGGCTTCAGCCAGTTGACCACCGCCTTTCACAGCGGCGCACGCGTGGTGCTGCTCAACTACCTGCTGCCGCGCGACGTGCTCAAAGCGATGCAGCGCGAAAGGGTCACCGGCCTGACGGCGGTGCCGCCGCTGTACATCCAGTTGTCGCAGCTGGAGTGGCCGCCGGAGATCGGCGAACACCTGCGCTACTTTGCCAACACCGGCGGACGCATGCCGCGCGAGACGCTGGAGCTGCTGCGCAAACGTGTGCCCAAGGCCAAACCCTTCCTGATGTACGGCCTGACCGAGGCCTTCCGCTCGACCTACCTGCCGCCCGAAGAGGTGGACCGCCGTCCCGACAGCATCGGCAAGGCCATTCCCAATGCCGAGATTCTGGTGCTGCGAGAGGACGGCAGCGAATGCGCGGCTGACGAGCTCGGCGAACTGGTGCACCGTGGCGCGCTGGTCGGCATGGGCTACTGGAACGATGCCGAGAAAACGGCCGAGCGCTACAAGCTGCTGCCGGGTCGCGAAACAGGCCTTCAGTTGCCAGAGTACGCCGTGTTCTCCGGTGACACGGTGAAGCGCGATGCCGACGGCTTCCTGTACTTCGTTGGCCGACGCGACGAGATGATCAAGACCTCGGGCTACCGCGTCAGCCCTACCGAGGTGGAAGAGGTGCTGTACGCGACGCGGCTCGTCGGCGAGTGCGTGGCCTTCGGCGTGGACCATTCGACGCTGGGTCAATCGATCCGGGTCATTGCAAGCGCACCTGACGGCAGCGCGGCGCTGGATGTGGACGCGCTGCTGGCGCAGTGCCGCGTCCACATGCCTGCCTACATGGTGCCGGCGGGCATCGAACCGATGGCCGGACCGTTGCCGCGGAATCCGAACGGCAAGATCGACCGGAAGCTCCTGGCCGGCGGCTGGGTCGAGAAGCACGCCTGAGCGCGGCCGCAGGAGATGTGGCGCAAGATCGTCGGCGTGTTCGATGAATTCGGCTTGGCCGTCGGCGCCCTGTACCTTGGCGATCGAGCGCTGCGGTGGCTCTCGCCCCGACTGCGTTTGCAGGTCTATGAGTTGATGGCCCAGCCCGTCGGCTCGCAACCGTTGTTGCCGCCTGCGCGGGTTCGGAACCTGAGCTTCGGCGAGATCCTGCGGGGTGACCCGTCCATCGAACGTATGCCTGCGCGGGCCGGCATCAAGGCCCTGCGTTTCGAGCAGGGCGCAAGGTGCCTGGGTGTCTATCGCAAGGGCGAGTTGATCGGCTATGTCTGGTTCTGCTTCCGCCACTACGAGGAGGACGAAGTTCGCTGCACCTACGAACTCCCCGGGCCGGAGCCGTCGGCGTTCGATTTCGATCTCTACGTGCTTCCCGAGCACCGCATGGGCACTGCATTCGCTTGCGTGTGGCATGCCGCCAACGAATATCTTCGAGAGCGCGGCGTGCGCGTCACCTTCAGCCGGATGACGCGGTTCAATCTGTCGTCACGAAACGCCCATCTGCGCCTGGGGTCGCAACGAGTTGGGGTTGCGATGTTCCTGCAGCTCTGGGCCTTGGAGGCGATGCTGGCCAGCGTTCGACCCTTCGTTGCCTTGACGTGGTCAAAGCGCGTGCGACTGAGGCTGCCCGACATCGGCCGACCCGGAGATCCGCCCTGAGGTCGGCCGCGAAGTGGCGCCGTTGCTGGCCAGTTGTTCATTCGATGTGGGCATGGATTTGACCCGATGCGCCTCGCATTGTCGGCATTCGTACCGTCCGCGCGGGAAGTGGCGGATCATCAAAAGCGGCCGAAAGCAGCTTCCAAGACACAATCCAGACACAGCGCCACGCGACCGACACCGATGATGCCGACCGACAACATGACCCAGCCGCGCACGCCGACGCACACACCGATGCCACAGTTCCCGTTGCGGGATGGTGAACGGGCCATCGGCGGCGTGCCGCTGTCCCTGCTCGCCGAGCGCATCGGCCAGACGCCGTTCTATGCCTACGACCGCGCGTTGTTGCGCGAGCGTGTAGCGACCCTGCGCGCCGCGCTGCCGTCGGCCATCAAGCTGCACTACGCGATGAAGGCCAACCCGATGCCGGCGCTGGTGGGCTTCATGGCCGGCCTGGTCGATGGCATCGACGTGGCTTCGGCCGGTGAGCTGAGGGTGGCGCTCGATGCCGGTGCCGACCCGCAGGAAATCAGCTTCGCCGGGCCGGGCAAGCGGCAGGCCGAGTTGCGCCAGGCGGTGGCTTCGCGCGTGCTGATCAACGTCGAATCGATGCGCGAAGTGCAGTTGCTGGCTGCAATCTCCGATGAACTGGGCCTGCCGGCGCGCGTCGCGGTGCGCGTCAACCCCGACTTCGAACTCAAGGGCTCGGGCATGAAGATGGGCGGCGGGCCCAAGCAGTTCGGCGTCGACGTGGAGCAGATGCCCGAGTTGTTGGCGGCCATCGCAAAGGCCGGCCTGGCCTTCGAGGGCTTCCACCTCTTCGCCGGCTCGCAGAACCTGCGTGCCGAATCGATCTGCGAGGCGCAGCTCAAGTCCTACGAACTGGCGCTGCGTCTGGCGCAATCGGCGCCCGGGCCCGTGCGATTTCTCAACCTGGGCGGCGGTTTCGGCATCCCCTACTTCCCGGGCGAGCAGCGGCTAGAGTTGCAGCCCATCGCCGACAACCTGGAGCGCCTGGCCGCGCGGGCGCGCGGCGACATGCCGGAGGTCTCGCTGGTCATCGAACTCGGGCGCTACCTGGTCGGCGAGGCCGGCATCTACGTCACGCGCATCGTCGACCGCAAGCTCTCGCGCGGCCAGGTGTTCCTGGTCACCGACGGCGGGCTCAACCACCACCTCTCGGCTTCGGGCAATTTCGGTCAGGTGATCCGCAAGAACTATCCGGTGACCATCGGCAACCGCGCCGCTTCGAGCGAGCGCGAAGTGGCCTCGGTGGTGGGCCCGCTGTGCACGCCGCTCGATCTGCTGGCCGACCGCATGGACCTGCCTGTCGCCCAGGTGGGTGACCTGGTGGTGGTCTTTCAATCGGGCGCCTATGGCGCCAGCGCCAGTCCGCAGGCCTTCCTGGGGCACCCGCCCTGCATCGAGGTGCTGGTCTGAGCAGCGCGCGGCCTACTCGGTCGGCCGACGGTCGATCTTCTTGACGACGATCCCGCCGATGACGAAGAGCGAAATCACCAGCCAGGTCATTGGATGATCGAGCACTTCACGAAGCACGTTGATGGCGAATCGCACCAGGTTCTGTTCGGGGTCCGCGACTTTCGACTGGGTCGGGTCGCCATAGCCCGCCGCGGTCAGGGGGTCGACCCCTGGGGCGGCGACAGGCGGCTGATTCGAGGCGAACCTTGCGCCGCGACCTGCCCGGCCGCCTTCCAGCGGCGACGCAGACCAGTCTGCCGTGTTCAGCGTCACGCGCTGGCCGGCATCCGGTGCATCCTCGTCGCTGCGCAGCCAGGGCACGGCGTCCTTCACCCACTGGACCGCAGCCTTGGCCATGTCGCGCAAGCCCCAAGGGTCGCCGGCCGCGGCTGACGACGAGCGGGCTGGCGGCGGCTGGGCCACGGCGCGGGCACGTTCGCGGCTGGGCTGGCGAGGCGCTTCGATGACAGCGGTGCCGGCTTCGGCCTCCTTGATGATCTCCATCGCGAGCGCACTGCCCGACGCGGCCGACGCCGCCGCAGTCGCCATGCCATCGTCCAGAAATCGGGCCGACAAGGCCGCGCTGTCGTCGTTGGCTTCCTCCGCCGACACCGGACCGGCCACGGCGCCGCCGGTGAAGACCTGCAGGGCAAGGATCAACAGGGCCGCGAGAAGTCGAGTTACGGGGCGCATTCTTCTGAAACCGATGGGCCTGGAAAACTCGGCGCAACTTTAGCGCAGCACACTCGGCGTCATCAAGACGTGCCCGTGCCGCTGCCGCACCGCCCCAGCCAGCTCGCGCAGCAGCGCGGCACTGTCGTCCCAGCCCAGGCAGGCGTCGGTGATCGACACGCCGGGCTTCAGTGCATGGCCGGGGCGCAGGTCCTGGCGGCCCGGCTGCAGGTGGCTCTCGATCATCACGCCGGTGATGCGTGACTCACCGGCGGCGATCTGCGCCGCGACATCCTGGCCCACCTCTACCTGCCGGCGGTGGTCCTTGCGCGAATTGGCGTGCGAGAAGTCGATCATCAGCTGCTCGCGCTGCCCGGCCGCGCGCAGCACCGCGCAGGCGGCATCGACCTCGGCCGCCGCGTAGTTGGGCGCGCGGCCGCCGCGCAGGATGACGTGGCAATCATCGTTGCCGCGGGTTTCGAAGATGGCGGCCTGGCCCATCTTCGTCATGCCCATGAAGGCATGCGGCGCTTGCGCCGCGACGATGGCGTCGGCCGCCACCTGCACGCCGCCGTCGGTGCCGTTCTTGAAGCCCACCGGGCACGACAGGCCGGACGCCAGTTGGCGGTGGCTCTGGCTTTCGGTGGTGCGCGCGCCGATCGCCGCCCAGCTCACCAGGTCGGAGATGTACTGCGGGCTCAGCAGGTCCAGGAACTCGGTGCCCGCCGGCAGGCCCAGCGCGGCCAGATCGAGCAGCAGCGTGCGCGCGCGGCGCAGCCCCTCGTTGATGCGGAAGCTGCCGTCCAGGCGCGGGTCGTTGATGTAGCCCTTCCAGCCCACGGTGGTGCGCGGCTTCTCGAAGTACACGCGCATCACGATCAACAGTTCGTCCGACAACTCGTCGGCCAGGCTGCGCAGCCGTCTTGCGTAGTCGAGGGCCAGGTCGTGGTCATGGATGGAGCAGGGTCCCACCACCACGATCAGCCGCGGGTCAACCCCGGCCAGTATCGACGCGATCTGCGCGCGGGCGCTCTCGACCAGCGCCTGCGCGCCTTCAGGCATCGGCAGTTCGTCCTGCAGCAGGGCAGGCGCGATCAGCGGCCGAACCGCCGCGATGCGCACGTCGTCGACACGCGTGCTGTCGTGTGTGGCGGGCCAGCCAGGGGTCGTCAGCGCGCCGACTTCGTGATCGTGCTGCCAATCGTCGAGGCGGTTCACGGGGGGGTCCTGCAGTCCTGAGTGCGGCAATTATCGGCGCGCCGCCGCGGGATGGGGACTCGGGTGCGGGGCTGCGCAGCCTATTTCCGCACCATACTTCGCGTAGATTCCTGCAGGCCGGCAACCAAGACGTGGATGAACAGTTCGGAACGCGACATCGGCGCTGAGGGCCGCAGGGGTGAGCGCCGCAAGGGGGACCGGCGGCGCAGCGCGGTCCCGCCGGCGTCCACGCGGCCAGCGGACGAGTCCTGGTTCGGGGTGCTCGGCGTCGCCGCGGACACGCAGTTGCGCGACGATGAAGCGGCAGCCGGGATCGAATCGGTACTCGACACCGGCTGGGCCGGCAACGCCACGGTCGACCGCCGCGTGCTCTCGCGTCAGGCGCGGCGCATCCTCAACGATTCGGAATCGGCGCTGACGCGCATCTACCGCACCTATGCGGCGGCGCGCGCGGGTATCGGCGCGGCACTGGTGCTGGGCATTGGCGGCGCCAACCTGCTGGGCTGGAGTCCGTCGGTCCCGCTGGGCGTGCTTTGCGTGGCCTATGCGGTGCAGGCGATCGCGCTGTGGCTGCTGCCGCGCTTCGGCGCGCTGACGCAGCCGCAGCCGCAGGACAGCGCCTTGCAGCGCCGCCGCCAGTGGCTGGCGACCATCGGCGTGGACCTGGTGGCCTTCACCGCGCTGCACCTGCTGATGTCCTACGGCAGCCTGAACTTTGCCGCGTTGCTGGTGCTGCCGGTGCTGATGTCCGGCGTGCTGACCTCGCGCCTGATGTCGCTGGCCACGGCGGCGGCGGTGGCGCTGATGCTGCTGATCGTGGCCTGGCACGCGTCCGGCACCGAAGCCGCCAGCGCGGTGCTGATCACGCAGTCGGGGCTGGCCGGCATCGGCTTCTTCGCCATCGCGCTGCTGGCCGGCGAACTGGCCACCCGCCTGGCGCGCGAAGAGATCGCCGCACGCGGCAGCATGGAGCTGGCGCGCCAGCAGGCGCAACTGAACCGGCTGGTGATCGAGGAGATGGCCGATGGCGTGCTCGTCGTCGACCGCGACCTGCGCGTGCGCGCCACCAACCCGGCGGCGCGCAGCCTGCTGACCGCGCGCGCGCCGGGGCCGGTGGCGCCCTTCCAGCTGCAGGGTCGTGCCGAATGGGCCGCGTTGAGCCAGGCGGTGCGCAGCGCGTTGGCCGACTCGCGCTGGCCCGAGGAGGGCAGCGATGTCGTGCTGAACTTCGGCCCCGGCGACACGCGCACCTTGCGCATGCGCGTGCGCTTCACGCGGCGCCGCTCGCTGCAGCGTGGCCAGGCCGCGACCGAGGAGTTCTGCGTGCTGCTGCTGGAAGACGTGCGCACCGCGCAGGCGCGGCTGCGCCAGGAGAAGCTGGCGGCGATGGGGCGCGTCTCGGCCGGTATCGCGCACGAGATCCGCAACCCGCTGTCGGCCATCGCGCAGGCCAATGCGCTGCTGCTGGAAGATGCACTGCCCGAGCCGCAGCAGCGGCTGCTGCGCATGGTGGCCGACAACGTGGCACGGCTCAAGCGCCTGGTCGACGAGGTGATGGAGGTCGCTCCCGGCACTGCGCCGTCGCCCAGCGTCATCGATGCGACCGCCGAGATCGCCGCCGCTGCCGCCGACTGGGCGCGCACCGCCGGGCTGGACGCGGGCCCCGACGGCCGGCTGCGGCTGGACCTGCCGGCGGCACCGCTGCGCGTGCTCTTCGATCCCGAGCACCTGCGCCGCGTGCTGGTGAACCTGCTGGACAACGCCAGGCGCCACGGCAGCGACGCCCCCGGCGCCATCGGCGTGCGTCTGGTGGCGCGCGACGAGGGCAGTGCGCTGCTGCTGGTGGACAGCGACGGCCCGCCGATCGCACACGAGGTCGAGCGCTACCTGTTCGAGCCCTTCTTCTCGACACGCAGCCGCGGCTCGGGACTGGGCCTGTATATTTGCCGCGAACTGTGCGAGCGTTATGGCGCCAGCATCGAATACCGGCTGCGGCCCGACGGGCTGCGCAACCTGTTCCTGGTGATCATGCGGCGCGAGACCGCGGTGCCCACCGAAGCCAAGGCCAAAACTCCTGCTGCCCCAGCGTGAGCACATGACCCCCACACCCGCCAACAGCTTGCTGGTCGTCGACGACGAACCCGACCTGCGCACGCTGTACGAACTGACGCTGGTGCGCGAAGGCTACGCGGTGGAAACCGCCGGCAGTGTCGAAGAAGCCTGGGCGCTGCTGTGCGAGCGCGGCTTCAGCGCCGTCATCACCGACATGCGCCTGCCCGACGGCACCGGCCTGGAACTGCTGCAGCGCCTGGAGCAGGGCGCGCGCAGCGAAAAGGCCATCGTCATCACCGCCTACGGCTCGGCGCAGGGCGCGGTCGAGGCGTTGAAGTTCGGTGCCTACGACTACCTGACCAAGCCGGTCGACCTGCGCCAGTTCCGCGCGGTGGTGGCCTCGGCGCTGGGCCGCGCCGCGTCGGGCGCCCGGCCCGCGGCCGCGACACCGGCGCCGCCGCGGCGGCGTGCCAGCGATGCCGAGGTTCCGCCACCCGCGCTGCAACGCCTGGTGGGGCGCAGCGAGAGCATGCAGCAGGTGCATGCGATGGTCGCCAAGGTGGCGCGCAGCATGGCGCCGGTGCTGGTGCAGGGCGAATCCGGCACCGGCAAGGAGCTGGTGGCGCGCGCGGTGCACGAGCTGTCGTCGCGCGGTGCCGGGCCCTTCATCGCGGTGAACTGCGGTGCGATCCCCGAAAACCTGCTCGAGGCCGAGTTCTTCGGCTACCGCAAGGGCGCGTTCACCGGTGCCGCCGAGGACCGTGAAGGTTTTTTCCAGGCGGCGCAGGGCGGCACGCTGTTCCTCGACGAGATCGGCGACCTGCCGCTGGCGATGCAGAGCAAGCTGCTGCGCGTCATCCAGGAACGGGCCGTGCGGCCGGTCGGCGCGGTCAGCGAAGCGCCGGTCAACGTGCGCATCGTCAGCGCCACGCACCGCGACCTGGGCGAGGAGGTGCACGCCGGGCGCTTCCGCCAGGACCTGTACTACCGGCTCAACGTCATCGGCATCCGCCTGCCGCCGCTGCGCGAGCGTGTTGCCGACCTCGGGCTGATCTGCGAGGCGGTGCTGGAGCGCATTGCCCGCGATGCCGGCGTGACGCCGGTACCGACGATGAGCGCGGAGGCGCTGCGTTTCCTGTCCGCCTACGCCTTCCCGGGCAACGTGCGCGAGCTCGAGAACCTGCTGCAGCGCGCACTGGCGCTGTCGGGCGGCGAAGTCATCGAATGCCAGGACCTGGGCCTGGCCGACAGCAGCGTGCCCGAGCCCGTGGCACCGGCGCTCGATGAAGTGCCGCGGGTTGCGCCGCCGCCGGCGAGCGTGGCCGCAGCGCTGCCCTCGGATCTGCAGGCCTATCTGGACAGTGTCGAACGTGACATC
Source organism: uncultured Rubrivivax sp. (assembly GCA_964446545.1). Taxonomy (GTDB): domain Bacteria; phylum Pseudomonadota; class Gammaproteobacteria; order Burkholderiales; family Burkholderiaceae_C; genus Rubrivivax. Next base: position 5,447 of record CAYUPF010000052.1, on the reverse strand, counting down.
CTGCTGCGCGCGCTGGAGCGTTATCGCTACAACCGCACCGCGGCCGGCGCCAGCATGGGCCTGTCGCTGCGCCAGATGCGCTACCGCATGGCACGCCTGGGCGTGACGGCGGGCGAGAACCTTGGCGACCCGGTCTAGAGCGCGCTGGCACGAGGGCTGGTGGCGCGAGGCCGATGCCAGGCCGTCGCCGAACTTCGACGCCAGACCGGCCGGCGAAGCCATCAACCTGGTGGTGCTGCATTCGATCAGCCTGCCGCCGGGCGAATATGGCGGCGATGCGATCGAGCGTCTCTTCACCAACCGCCTCGACTGGGACGCGCATCCCTACTACCAGGGCATCCGCGGCCTGCGCGTGTCGGCGCACTTCCTGCTGCGCCGTGACGGCAGGCTGCTGCAGTTCGTGTCCTGCGACATGCGCGCGTGGCACGCCGGTCCCTCCGCATGGCGGGGGCGCGAGAACTGCAACCACTATTCGATCGGCATCGAGCTCGAAGGCCTGGAAGGCACGGCCTTCGAGGCGGTGCAATACACGCGCCTGGCCCGGCTGCTGCGCGCGCTGGCGCTGCGCTATGCGATCGGCGAGGTGGTGGGCCACGAGGACGTGGCGCCGGGTCGCAAGTTCGACCCCGGCGCGGGCTTCGATTGGCCGCGACTGCGCCAGCACTTGCGTCGCAAGCAGCCGGTGCTGCCGCGCCTGCCGCCATAGGGGAAGGTCCTAGGCCGCAACACTACCGGTAGTGCCTTGCAGTGGTGGGAGCCCCCAGATATAGTGTGCTCCGTGATACGCTCGCCCTTCCGATCCACGGCCCCGCGCAGCGCGCCGCAGTGCCTGTCGGCGCTGTGCACAGGGCCTGTGGACAACGTCGGCACGGCGCTCCGCGGCGCACCGTCGTCGCCTTGCGACTGACGCGCCAGGCCCGGCGCAGCGATCACGCCCGCCCTTTTCGCACCACGACCTTTTTCGACAGGCCCGCCCATGCAAGCCATTGCCCCCCAGTCCGCCGAAGCCGCCGCACTGTCCCGTCCTGCCACCGCTGCGGCGGCTGCCGCTTCCGCCTATGCCGGCTACCAGATCATTCGCCGCAACGGCGCGGTGGTGGTGTTCGAGCCCAACAAGATTGCCGTGGCGCTGATGAAGGCCTTCCTGGCCGTGCACGGCACGCAGGGCGCGGCCTCGGCCAGCGTGCGCGAGACCGTGGATACGCTGACCGAGGCGGTGGTGCGTGCGCTGCTGCGTTCGCGCCCGGGCGGCGGCACCTTCCACATCGAGGACGTGCAGGACAGCGTCGAGCTCGGCCTGATGCGCGGCGGCCACCACGAGGTGGCGCGCGCCTACGTGCTGTACCGCGAGCGCCGCGCGCAGGAACGCGCGCGCCAGGGCGCGGCGCCGGTGGCGCGGGCCGCCGAGATCCACGTCATCGACAACGGCCAGCGTGTGCCGTTGGACGCGGCGGCGCTGCAGTCGCTGGTGGAGTCGGCCTGCGCCGGCCTGGGCGCGGATGTCCGCGCCGAGCCGATCCTGGCCGAGACGCGCCGCAACCTGTACGACGGCGTGCCCATCGACGAGGTCTACAAGGCCTCGATCCTGGCGGCGCGCACCTTGATCGAAAAGGAACCGGCCTATTCGCGCGCCACCGCGCGGCTGCTGCTGCACACCATCCGCCGCGAGATCCTCGGCGGCGAGGTGACGCAGGCGCAGATGGGCGAGCGCTACGCCGAGTACTTCCCGCAGTACATCAAGAAGGGCGTGGCGGCCGAACTGCTGGACGACAAGCTGCTGCAGTTCGACCTGGCCCGGCTGGGCGCGGCGCTGCTGCCCGAGCGCGACCTGCAATTCGACTACCTGGGCCTGCAGACGCTGTACGACCGCTACTTCCTGCACATCGACGAGCAGCGCATCGAGATGCCGCAGGCGTTTTTCATGCGCGTCGCCATGGGCCTGGCGCTGAACGAGATCGACCGCGAGGCGCGCGCCATCGAGTTCTACGGCGTGCTGTCCAGCTTCGACTTCATGTCGAGCACGCCCACGCTGTTCAACGCCGGGACGCGGCGCTCGCAGCTGTCGAGCTGCTACCTGACCACCGTCGCCGACGACCTGGACGGCATCTACGAAGCGCTGAAGGAAAACGCGCTGCTGTCCAAGTTTGCCGGCGGCCTGGGCAACGACTGGACCAACGTGCGTGCTTTAGGCTCGTACATCAAGGGCACCAACGGCAAGAGCCAGGGCGTGGTGCCCTTCCTCAAGGTGGTGAACGATACGGCCGTCGCGGTGAACCAGTGCTTCGCACCGGACACCGGCGTCTACACGGCGGACGGCGTAAAGCCCATTCGCGATCTGAAGGCCGGTGACCTCGTGCTCGGCAAGTCGGGGAAGTACCGCGAAGTGCAGCGACGCTTTGCCTACAACCAGGACGGCCCGATGGTCCGGGTGAAGGTCAAGCACTCGATCGATCCGATGCTCGTCACTTCCGGCCATCCTTTGTATGCCATCCGCCACGTGCCGATGGAACAGGCCAATCAGCGCACGCTGGACTGGCTGGCCAAGGGCAAGGTGCGCGCCGAATGGGTCGAGGCCGCGCAGCTGAAGGCGGGTGACTACGTGGCGCAGGTCATCCCGACCGACGTCGTGCATCAGCCCGGGTTGACCGAGGCGGATGCCCGTTTCTACGGCATCCTGCTCGGCGACGGACACCTCTCGAAAGATGGCATGCAGTGGGGCGTGTCGGGCAGCCCGGGCAAGGACGAACATCTCGACTTCGTGCGCAGCTATCTGGACGGGAAGGGCATTCACTATTGGCAGAGCGGCCGCGGCGAGAGCTACGCGCAAGTCCACTGGGCCTTCGGCCGAGGCGTGGTTCGGGATGCGACCACAGGGCGCATTGCGGGCGCTGGGGCACCGACGATGCCTTTCGCCTTCGATGACATCTACGATGCCGAGGGCAGCAAGCGCATCGCGCGCCGCTTCGCGCACCTGCCACGGGCGCACACGCTCGCCATGTTGCGCGGGCTGCTGGAAACCGACGGCGGGGTCTCGCGGGGCAAGGAGATCTATTTCACCAACACCTCGAAGGCACTTGTCGAGGGCCTGCGCTACCAGTTGCTGCGCCTGGGCGTGCCAACGGCCGGTCAGTATCGCGAGCGCGAGCAAGCGCATGACGCTGTGCGGTCGGACGGATCAACCACGCGCTTCGAATGCTTGTCCAAGGCCTTCGACGTGCGCATTCCGGCGGTGCCCGAGGTTGCTGCACTGGTCGGCTGCAAGCCGATGGTCAAGAGGAACTGGCTTGAACTGGAAGGCAAGGTCTTCTCGCGCGTGAAGTCGGTTCAAGCCATTGCGCCGATGCCGTTCGTCTATGACCTGAAGGTGGATGCCGACGAGTCCTACATGACCACATCCGGGCTCGCCCACAACGGTGGCAAGCGCAAGGGCGCGGTCTGCGCCTATCTGGAGAGCTGGCACCTGGACATCGAGGAGTTCCTCGAGCTGCGCAAGAACACCGGTGACGACCGGCGGCGCACCCACGACATGAACACCGCCAACTGGGTGCCCGACCTGTTCATGCGCCGCGTCATGGAGGGCGGCGACTGGACGCTGTTCTCGCCCAGCACCTGCCCCGACCTGCACGACAAGTTCGGCAAGGACTTCGAGGCTGCCTACACCGCCTACGAAGCCAAGGTCGACCGCGGCGAGATCAAGCTCTACAAGCGCATGCCGGCCAAGGACCTGTGGCGCAAGATGCTGTCGATGCTGTTCGAGACCGGCCATCCGTGGATCACCTTCAAGGACGCCTGCAACGTGCGCAGCCCACAGCAGCATGCCGGCGTGGTGCACAGCTCCAACCTGTGCACCGAGATCACGCTGAACACCGGCGACACCGAGATCGCGGTGTGCAACCTCGGCTCGGTGAACCTGGCGCAGCACCTGAAGGACGCGCCGGACGGTTCCAAGCAGCTCGACCAGGCCAAGCTGAAGAAGACGGTGGCCACGGCGATGCGCATGCTCGACAACGTCATCGACATCAACTACTACGCGGTGAAGAAGGCGCGCGACAGCAACCTGCGCCATCGCCCGGTGGGGCTGGGCATCATGGGTTTCCAGGACAGCCTGTACCAGCTGCGCGTGCCCTATGCCAGCGAGGCGGCGGTGGAGTTCGCCGACCGCTCGATGGAAGCCGTGTGCTACCACGCCTACTGGGCCAGCACCGAGCTGGCCGAGGAGCGCGGCCGCTACAGCAGCTACCGCGGCAGCCTGTGGGACCGCGGCGTGCTGCCGCTCGATTCGCTCGACCTGCTGGCCGAACAGCGCGGCGGCGCAACCGGGGAGGGGCCCGGTGCCTCACCCTACCTCGAGGTCGACCGCTCGACGAGCATGGACTGGGACGCGCTGCGTGCGCGCATCCGCGATCACGGCATGCGCAACAGCAACTGCGTGGCCATCGCGCCGACCGCCACCATCTCCAACATCATCGGCGTCGACGCGTCCATCGAACCCTGCTTCGGCAACCTGTCGGTGAAGAGCAACCTGTCGGGCGAGTTCACCGTGGTCAACGAGTACCTGGTGCGCGACCTCAAGCGCCTGGGGCTGTGGGACGACGTGATGGTCATGGACCTGAAGCACTTCGACGGTTCGCTGCGCCGCATTGATCGCGTGCCCGAGGAACTGAAGCGTTTGTACGCGACGGCCTTCGAGGTCGAGACGCAGTGGCTGGTGGAAGCCGCGGCACGCCGGCAGAAATGGATCGACCAGGCGCAGTCGCTGAACATCTACATCGCCGGCGCCTCGGGCAAGAAGCTCGACGAGACCTACAAGCTCGCCTGGCTGCGCGGCCTGAAGACCACCTACTACCTGCGCACCGTGGGTGCGACGCATGCCGAAAAGTCCACCGTGCATTCGGGTGCGATGAATGCGGTGTCGGCACAGTCGTCGGCTGCAGTGGCAGCGAGTGCTGCGCCGGAACTGCCGTCGAGCGACATCAAGTTCTGCGCGATCGACGAACCCGATTGCGAGGCTTGTCAGTGATGCGCTCGCGTGTTCGCGCATGCATGCGCGATGCGCGACGGCAACAACACGCGCGACAAAATCGCGCCGATGTCAACTAGTGCTTGGTGTTCATACGCAACACTCACATAATCGCTCGCCATAGGACGTACACGCACATGCTGGTCTGGGAAGAAGAAGCTCGCACCCCGTCGAAGACTGCAACTCCGGTCATCGAGCCCTCACCGATTCGTGAGGTGCCGCGCGCATCACCGTCCGTCTCGGCGCCGCGCGCCGCCAGCGCCGCGGCAGCGGTGCATCACCGCGTCGTCGCCGCCGACAAGCGCATCATCAACGGCAAGACCGACGTCAACCAGCTGGTGCCCTTCAAGTACAAGTGGGCGTGGGAGAAGTACCTCGCCACCTGCTCCAACCACTGGATGCCGCAGGAGATCAACATGTCGCGCGA
>CAYUPF010000051.1:0-23016 GCA_964446545.1 uncultured Rubrivivax sp. | reverse complement strand
CGGTGCGGCTGCTGCCCGGCGACGAGTTGCGCACGGCCTTGCGGGCCGTGGTGGCCGACATCGTGCGCCACTTGGCCGGACGCGACTCCGGCAGCTACCCCGAAGGCCGCGACTGGGATTTCTACCGCGCGATCGCGCTGGACACGCCTGATGACCAAGCCTATCCGCTGCTGTAGCGCGCGGCGCTCCACGCGGTTTGGCGATGCCGGTGGCCTACCTGCCGGGCAACCGCGTGCTCGGCGGCGCCGATGGCATCGGCCTGATCGTCGGCGATAGCGGGCGCTCCGGCGTCTGCGACTACAGCCCGACGTTGTCGCACGCGTGCATGTGCGATGCGCGCATCGCACCAGGCGACATGTTCGTCCAGCTCGCGCCACTGCGCTGCCGCGCGCTGGATCACCGGCCGCGCCAGGGCGTTCATCTCGTGGCCGGCGTCCTCAAGGACATTGCTCAGCACCCTCCGCAGCGCCTCGGGGCCTTGGGCAATGGGTCGCGGTACGCGACAGTCGGGGGTTCGAGCCAGCCCGGTGCAGGTCCGGTTAGACCGCGCAACCGCCCTCAGTAGTGGTATCGAAGCTGCGCAATGAGAAGTGCATCCTTGTCCGCCTTGTAGACCATCCGATGCTCTTCGGTGATTCGCCGGGACCAGAAGCCAGCCAACGCATACTTCAGCGGCTCGGGCTTTCCAATACCTACGAATGGCTCTCGCTTACAGGCAGCAATGAGTTCATTGATACGCTTCACGACCGCCTTGTCCTGCTTCTGCCAGAAAAGGTAGTCCTCCCACGCTTCGTCGGAGAAGATGAGCTTCACTATGCAAGTTGCCGCTCTTTGCCCTTGCCCTTGGCGAGAGCAGTCACCGCCGATAGGAGCCTCTTCGCATTCTCGGGGCTACGCAACAGGTACGCAGTCTCCTCCAGCGACTTGAAGTCCTCCAACGAGAGCATCACCACCGACTGTTGGCCGCTGCGCGTGATGATGAGGGGCTCGTGGTCTTGGCAAACCTTGTCCATCGTGGTGGCTAGACTCGCACGGGCAGCCGAGTACGTGATCGTGTCCATTCTTGTCCCATCTAAGTTGTACGTGTTATTGTACGTCCATGTTCGCCTGGCCGCCAGCGCCACCTGACGAGGCGAGGTCCAGCGGCATCGAGGGCAAGGCCGGGCTGGTCGGCGACTTCGATGTCGAGACCTGCCCGACGATCGTGATCGGCGATGCGCAGTCCATGTGCTTCGCCGGCCCGCTGCGCCGCCTGCTGCGTGCGCGGCCGAGGGCTTCGTCGATGCCATGAACGCAGCACAGGATTCCATGCATGCCGGCATGCTCTGGCCGCTGCGCCTGCTGCCCGGCGACGACCTGCGCGCGGCGCTGCAGGCCGCGGCCGCGACGCGGGGCTTGCGCGCGGCCTTCGTGCTGGCCGGCATCGGCAGCCTGCGGCCGGCCTGCGTGCGCCTGGCCGGTGCCGACACGCCGCTGCGCCTGGACGGCGATCTGGAACTGCTGAGCCTGTCGGGCACGATCGCCGCCAACGGCGTGCACCTGCACCTGAGCGTGGCCGACGCCGATGGCCGCGTCGTCGGCGGCCATGCGGCCGCGGGCTGCATCGTGCGCACCACCGCCGAAGTGCTGCTGGCGCCGCTGCCCGGCTGGGACTTCGCGCGCGAGCCCGACCCGCGTACCGGCTGGTCGGAACTGATCATCCGGCCGCGCCCGGACTGAGCTCTGCGCCACATGCGCTTTGCGCATGTGCAGCGCCGGATTGATTCGTTCCCTTCGCGCGGGTGCCGCGCCAGCATGGCCGCTTCGAAGCAGCAGGGGCGATCCATGAGCATCTCCGCCATCAACGTGCGCAACCAGTTCCGCGGCACGGTCAAGGAAGTCATCGAGGGTCCGGTCGTCAGCGAGGTCGATGTCGAGACCGCCGGCGGGCTGATCGTCACCTCGGTCATCACCACGCGCTCGGTCAAGGAACTGGGCCTGGCGCCCGGCAAGGCGGTGGTGGCGCTGGTCAAGTCCACCGAGGTCTCGATCGCCACGCTATGAGCGCGCATGGCCGCTCCAAAGCGCTCATCCCGGAGCGCGCAGCGCGCAGGGTGTGAAGTGAGTGCGCGTGCGCCGCGGCTGCTGATCGTGCCCGGGCTGAACGACAGCCCGCCCGGCCACTGGCAGAGCTGGCTGCAGGCCAGCCATCGCGATGCCGTGCGCGTGGTGCAGCGCGACTGGCAATCGCCGCAGCTCGAGCGCTGGTCGGCGCGCATCGGCTCGACGCTGTCGCGCGCCGGCAGCGGCCCCTGGATCGCGGTGGCGCACAGCTTCGGTGTCCTGGCGCTGGTGCATCACCTGGCGCAGCAGCCCGACGCGCCGGTGGCCGCTGCGCTGCTGGTGGCCCCGGCCGACCCCGACAAGTTCGGCCTCGGCGCCGCGCTGCCGCAGCAGCGGCTGCCCACCGCCGCGACCATGGTGCTGAGCCGCAGCGACCCCTGGCTCAGCCTGGCCGCCGGCCAGCGCTGGGCGGCACGCTGGGGCTGCCACGTGGTGGACCTGGGCGATGCCGGCCACATCAACCTCGCCTCGGGCTTCCGCAGCCTGCCCTTTGCCGCGCGCTGGGTGACACAGGCACAGCAGCGGCTGGCGCGTGAATCGCGGCCCGAGCGTGCCTCGTTCGCCGAATGGAGCTTCGCGGTTTAAGCGCAAAGCGCATAAGCAACGGCGCTTTCATTCGTTCTCTTGCCAGGTGTGGCTTCCTAGCATGCCGGCATATCAACCGCTCCAGCAGAGGAACCTCCATGACCTACTTCTCACTTGCCCGCCGGCTTGCCGTGCTGGGCTCCATTGCGCTGGCGGCTGGCGCCGTGCAGGCCAAGGACATCACGCTGCTCAACGTCAGCTACGACCCGACGCGCGAGCTGTATGTCGATTTCAACAAGTCCTTCGCTGCCAGCTGGAAGGCCAAGACCGGCGACAACGTCATCGTCAAGCAGTCGCACGGCGGTTCGGGCAAGCAGGCGCGCTCGGTCATCGATGGCCTGGACGCCGACGTGGTGACGCTGGCGCTGGCCTACGACATCGACGAGCTGCACGACAAGGCCAAGCTGATCCCGGCCGACTGGCAGAAGCGCCTGCCGCAGAACAGCTCGCCCTACACCAGCACCATCGTCTTTCTGGTGCGCAAGGGCAACCCGAAGAACATCAAGGACTGGGACGACCTGGTCAAGCCCGGCGTGTCGGTGATCACGCCCAACCCCAAGACCAGCGGCGGCGCGCGCTGGAACTACCTGGCGGCCTGGGGCTATTCGCTGAAGAAGACCGGCGGCGATGCGAAGAAGGCGCAGGAATTCGTGGCCGCGCTGTTCGCCAACGTGCCGGTGCTCGACTCGGGCGCGCGCGGCTCGCTGATCACCTTCACCGAGCGCGGCGTCGGCGACGTCTTCCTCAGCTGGGAGAACGAGGCCTTCCTCGCCACCAAGGAACTGGGGCCGGACAAGTTCCAGATCGTCGTGCCGTCCTTGAGCATCCTGGCCGAGCCACCGGTGACCGTGGTCGACAAGAACGTCGACCGCAAGGGCACGCGCGAGGTCGCCACCGCCTACCTGCAGTACCTGTACACGCCCGAAGGCCAGGAGATCGCAGCGCAGAACTTCTACCGTCCGATCGACCCGAAGGTGGCCGCCAAGTACGACAAGCAGTTCACCAAGGTCAGCCTGTTCACCATCGACGATGTCTTCGGCGGCTGGGCCAAGGCGCAGAAGACGCACTTCGGCGACGGCGGGGTGTTCGACCAGATCTACACCCGGAAATGAGGGCGGTTGGCTCGTTTATCGCATAAGCAAGCTCGATTTCATTCGTTTCCCGTAGCTGGCGCGCTGCCTAGCATGCGCGCCAGTTTCCATTTCCTGGATCGCCATGCCTTTCTCTACTCATTCACGCGGCCGCCGCGCGCTGCTGCTTGCCACGCTGGCCCTCGGTGCCGGTCTTCCCGCCCTGGCCGCCGGCCCGACGCTGCTGAACGTCAGCTACGACGTGTCGCGCGAGTTCTACAAGGACTACAACACCGTCTTCGCCACGCACTGGAAGAAGACCACCGGCGAGGACATCACGCTGAACCAGAGCCACGGCGGCTCCAGCCGGCAGGCGCGCAGCGTGGTCGACGGCCTGGAGGCCGATGTCATCACGATGAACCAGCACAACGACATCGACATCCTCTACGAGCGCGGCAAGCTGGTGCCGCAGGACTGGGCCAAGCGGCTGCCCTTCAACAGCGCGCCCACCACCTCGGTGTCGGTGATCCTGGTGCGCAAGGGCAACCCGAAGAAGATCGCCGACTGGAGCGACCTGGGCCGCCCCGGCATCGGCGTCATCATCCCCAACCCCAAGACCAGCGGCAACGGCCGCTACACCTACCTGGCGGCCTGGGGCGCGGGCATCAAGTCGGGCCTCAGCCCCGATGCCGCCAAGGCGCTGGTGACGCGCATCTTCGCCAACGTGCCGGTGCTCGACGGCGGCGGCCGTGGTGCGACCACCACCTTCGCGCAGCGCAACCTGGGTGACGCGCTGGTCACCTTCGAGAGCGAGGTGCCGCTGATCATCAAGGAATTCGGCGACAACTTCGAAGTGATCTACCCCAGCCGCACCATCCTGGCCGAGAACCCGGTGAGCGTGGTCGACAAGGTGGTCGACAAGAAAGGCACGCGCAAGCCGGCCGAGGCCTACCTGCAGTTCCTGTACACCGACGCCGGCCAGGAAGTCGCGGCGAAGCACAACCTGCGTCCGCGCAGCGACAAGGTGCTGGCCAAGTACGCCAAGCAGTTCCCCAAGCTGAACACCTTCACCGTCGACGAGGTCTTCGGCGGCTGGACCCAGGCGCAGAAGCAGCACTTCAACGACGGCGGGCTATACGACCAGGTGATCGCCGTCGCCAAGTCGCGCTGAGCCGCACCGGGCCCCGGCCGTGATCCTGTCCCGCACCCTGCTCAAGCGCCACAGCGTGCTGCCCGGCTTCGACCTGGCGCTGGGCTTCGCGCTGCTGTACATCAGCCTGATCGTGCTGATCCCGCTCTCGGCGGCCTTCCTGAAGACGTTCACGATGACCTGGGGGGCTTTCTGGGACGCGGTCAGTTCGCCGCGCGTCGTGGCTTCGTACCGGCTGACCTTCGGCGCGTCCTTCGCGGCGGCGCTGCTCAATGCCGTGTTCGGGTTGATCGTCGCCTGGGTGCTGGTGCGCTACGAGTTCCCGTTCAAGCGCCTGGTCGATGCGCTGGTCGACCTGCCCTTCGCGCTGCCCACCGCGGTGGCCGGCATCGCGCTGACGGCCATCTATGCCGAAAACGGCTGGATCGGCCAGTTCCTGCCCTTCAAGGTGAGCTTCACGCCGCTGGGCGTGTTCGTCGCGCTGGTTTTCATCGGCGTGCCCTTCGTCGTGCGCACGGTGCAGCCGGTGCTGGAGGACGTGAACCGCGAGCTGGAAGAAGCGGCGGCCACGCTGGGCGCAAGCCGCTGGCAGACCTTCAGCAAGGTGATCCTGCCGATCGTGCTGCCGGCGCTGCTGACCGGCTTTGCGCTGGCCTTCGCGCGCGCGCTGGGTGAATACGGCAGCGTCATCTTCATCGCCGGCAACATGCCGATGATCAGCGAGATCACGCCGCTTTTGATCATCACCAAGCTCGAGCAGTACGACTATGCCGGCGCCACCGCCATCGCGGTGGTGATGCTGGTGACCTCGTTTGCGCTGCTGCTGGTCATCAACAGCCTGCAGACCTGGGCACGCAAGCGGCAGGGCGGCGTATGAGCCGCCGGGCCGCTCCCAAAGCGAACGCCGCAGTGCGCAGCACGGAGGCTGCCTGATGAACACGCTGGCCGCTCCTGCCAGTGAGGCGCCGGTCATCGGCGTGGCGCCGCGCGCGATCCGCTCGGCCACCGCCGAGTCGCCCTGGGTGCGCCGCGTGCTCATCGGCGCGGCGCTGCTGTTCCTGACGCTGTTCCTGTTCGTGCCGCTGGTCACGGTGTTCTACGAGGCCTTCAAGAAGGGCTGGGACGTGTATCTGGCGGCCATCCTCGAGCCCGATGCGCGTTCGGCGATCGCCCTGACGCTGATCGCCGCCGGCATCAGCGTGCCGGCGAACCTGGTGTTCGGCGTGTCCGCGGCCTGGGCCATCGCCAAGTTCGACTTCCGCGGCAAGAACGTGCTGCTGACCATGATCGACCTGCCGTTCTCGGTCAGCCCGGTGATCGCCGGCCTGATCTACGTGCTGGTGTTCGGGCTGCAGGGCTGGTTCGGCAGCTGGTTCATCGACAACGACCTGAAGATCATCTTCGCGGTGCCCGGCATCGTGCTGGCGACGATCTTCGTCACCTTCCCCTTCGTCGCGCGCGAGCTCATCCCGCTGATGCAGGCACAGGGCCAGGAGCAGGAGGAGGCGGCGCGCGTGCTCGGCGCCAGCGGCTGGCAGATGTTCTGGCGCGTCACGCTGCCCAATGTGAAGTGGGCGCTGCTCTACGGCGTGATTCTGTGCAACGCGCGCGCGATGGGCGAGTTCGGCGCGGTCAGCGTGGTCAGCGGCCACATCCGCGGCCAGACCAACACCATGCCGCTGCACATCGAGATCGTCTACAACGAATACCAGTTCGCCGCGGCCTTTGCGGTGGCTTCGCTGCTGGCGCTGCTGGCGCTGGTGACGCTGGGGCTGAAGTACTTCATCGAGCAGCGCGTCAAGGATCAGAAGCGCGCGGTCGGCGACCGCGCGGAATAGGGACATCGCACCATGAGCATCGAGATACGCAACCTGAACAAGCGCTTCGGCGCCACCGTGGTCTGCGACAACCTCAACCTGGACATCCCGGCCGGCGAACTGGTGGCGCTGCTCGGGCCCTCGGGCTCGGGCAAGACCACGCTGCTGCGCATCATCGCCGGGCTGGAAGTGCCGGACAGCGGCCATGTGCTGTTCCACGGCGAGGATGCGACGAACACGACGGTGCGCGAGCGCAACGTCGGCTTCGTGTTCCAGCACTATGCGCTGTTCAACCACATGACGATCTTCGAGAACGTGGCCTTCGGGCTGCGTGTGCGGCCCAAGGACCGGCGGCCGTCCGACCGCGAGATCAAGGCCAAGGTCACCGAGCTGCTGAAGCTGGTGCAGCTGGACTGGGTGGCCGACCGCTACCCGCACCAGCTGTCCGGCGGCCAGCGCCAGCGCATCGCCCTGGCGCGCGCGCTGGCGGTGGAGCCCAAGGTGCTGCTGCTGGACGAGCCCTTCGGCGCGCTCGACGCCAAGGTGCGCAAGGAACTGCGCCGCTGGCTGCGCCGGCTGCACGACGAGATGCATGTCACCAGCGTCTTCGTCACGCACGACCAGGAAGAGGCGATGGAAGTCGCCGACCGCATCGTCGTCATGAACCATGGCGCCATCGAGCAGCAGGGTTCGCCGGACGAGGTCTACGACCATCCGGCCAGCCCCTTCGTGCTGCAGTTCCTGGGCGACGTGAATCTGTTCCACGGCCGCTTCGGCCATGCGCCGGGTAGCGTCGAGGCCGATGCCGACACCCTCTATGTGCGCCCGCACGAGCTGGACATCGTCGCCAGCGCCGAGGCCGGTGCGCTGCCGGTGACGCTGTCGCAGGTGCTGACCGTGGGCGCGCAGACGCGCATCGAGTTCAAGCGCCTGGACGACGGCAGCTATGTCGACGTGGAGATGCCGCGCAGCGAGTTCGCCGCGCTGCGCCAGCAGCTCGGCCTGCGCCACGGCAGCCAGGTGCATCTGCGCGCGCGGCGCATCACGCGCTTCGCCGATGGCACACTGGCGCAACAGGAGCTGCCCGATCCGGCAGCGATGATCTGACATGGGGCTGCTGGACAAGCTGAGGTCTCCGCCGGGCGAGGAGCGCACGGAGATCCTGTACCGCGCTTTCAGCCGCAGCGGCGGCAAGCCGCGCACCTATGCCGGCTACGTCACGCCGCAGGAAGCGCAGCGCCTGGCCGAGTTGGGCGCGGCGAAGATCGTCGACCTGCGCACCGCCTTCGAGCGTGAGTACGTCGGCCACGTGCCGGGCACGCTGCACGTCGAATGGCTGCCGCTGGGCAAGACCGATCCGAACCCCGGCTTCATAGCCGCGCTGAGCGCAGTGGCCGAACCGAAGGAGACGCTGGTCTTCCTGTGCCGCAGCGGCAAGCGCTCGGATGCCGCGGCCACGGCCGCCGCCGCGGCCGGCTTCGGCTGCGTGCTCAACGTCATCGGCGGCTTCGAGGGCGACCTCGACGACCAGGGCCAGCGCGGCCATCTCGGCGGCTGGCGCAAGGCCGGGCTGCCGTGGACGCAGGGCTAGCGGGCGCGAGCGCCTATTCCTTCACCGAGCCGGTCATGCCCGACACGTAGTACTCGACGAAGAAGGAATAGACGAAGGCCACCGGCAGCGAGCCGAACAGCGCGCCCGCCATCAGCGAGCCCCAGTGGTAGACATCACCCTCGACGAGTTCGGTGACCACGCCCACCGGCAGCGTCTTGATCTCGCTCGACGAGACGAAGGTCAGCGCGTAGATGAACTCGTTCCACGACAGCGTGAAGGCGAAGATGCCCGCGGAGATGAGCCCCGGCACGGCCAGCGGCAGCACGATCTTCACCAGGATCTGCCAGCGGTTGGCACCGTCGATCAGCGCGCACTCCTCCAGCTCGAAGGGGATAGTGCGGAAGTAGCCCATCAGCAGCCAGGTGCAGAAGGGAATCAGGAAGGTCGGGTAGGTCAGGATCAGCGCCAGGCGGGTGTCGAACAGCCCCATCTGGAACACCACCGAGGCCAGCGGGATGAACAGGATCGACGGCGGTACCAGGTAGGCCAGGAAGATCGCCAGCCCGGTCTGCTTGGCGCCCGAGAAGCGCAGCCGCTCGATGGCGTAGGCCGCGAACACCGATGCCGCCAGCGAGAAGAAGGTGGCCACGGTCGAGACCAGCACGGTGTTCCACATCCACTGCGGGTAGGCGGTGTCGAAGAGCAGCTTCTTCACGTGCGCCAACGTCGGCTCGATGATCCAGAACGGGTTGCCGTCGCGCGACAGCAGCTCGTTGTTGGGCTTGAACGAGGTGATCGCCATCCAGTAGAACGGGAACAGCAGCACGAACAGGAACACCGCCAGCGGCAGGTACACCATGACCAGCTTGCGCCGCCTGGTTTCCAGGAACTCCATGCCGACGGCGTCGTTGGACTGGCTCATTTGTCGGCCCCGCCTTGCTGCCAAGCGCGGCGCTGCAGCCCGAAGTAGCTGAAGAGAATGGCGCCCAGCAGGAAGGGCACCATGGCGATCGAGATGGCCGCGCCTTCGCCCAGCGCGCCGCCGGAGATGGCGCGCTGGAAGGACAGCGTGGCCATCAGGTGCGTGGCATTCAGCGGGCCGCCGCGCGTGATGACGTAGATCAGCTGGAAGTCGGTGAAGGTGAACAGCACCGAGAAGGTCATGACCACGGCGATGATCGGCGTCAGCAGCGGCAGCGTCACGTGCCGGAACTGCTGCCAGGGCGTGGCGCCGTCGATGGCCGAGGCCTCGTAGTACGACGGCGAGATCGTCTGCAGCCCGGCCAGCAGCGTGATGGCGACGAAGGGCACGCCGCGCCAGACGTTGGCGGCGATGACCGAGAAGCGCGCGTTCCAGGGCTCGCCGAGGAAGTCGATGTACTGGTCGATCAGGCCCAGCTTGAGAAGCCCCCAGCTGATGATCGAGAACTGCGCGTCGAAGATCCACCAGAAGGCGATCGCCGACAGCGCCGTCGGCACGATGTAGGGCAGCAGGATCACCGCACGGAAGAAGGACTTGAAGCGCAGGTTGCGGTTCAGCAGCAGCGCCAGCCACAGGCCGAGGAAGAACTTCAGCACGCTGGCGACGGTGGTATAGAAAAGCGTGTTGAACAGCGCCAGCTGCGTGACGCTGTCGGTGGCCAGGAAGATGTAGTTCTCCAGACCGATCCATTGGCCGGGCCGGCCCACCTTGGCATCGGTGAAGCCCAGCCACACGCCCAGCCCCAGCGGGTAGGTCAGGAACAGCAGCAGCAGCACCGCTGCTGGCAGCATGAAGATCAGGCCGAGCGCATTGCGGCTGTTCTGCAGCTTCTCGAACATGGTCAGCAGCCCACCGCTTCGCTCACAACGCAACCGCAGTCCGACGTCACCCTCTCAAACGCGTGGCTTCTGTTCTCGGGACGCGTGCCAGAAGGCAATGACGGGACGGTTTTCGCTCCACCACTGCGCTGCGCGAAGAATCTGCCGCAATGCCCGTGGCTTGACGCGTATGGTGTGCGCCAAGACTCAGCGGTACTTCTGGAGCTGAGCGAACAGCTCCTCGGCCGAAACGCCCGCTTCACGATCGGCGTCGTCGATGGCTTCTTCGAACTCGGCCTGCAGATGAAGCGGCAGGCGCACCACACCATCCGGCTCCTGCGCATACACGGTGACGACGGTGCCCTCGGGCAAGGAAGCTCCGTCGAGCACGACCTTGCCTTCCACGACGGTGCCGATGACGATTTGCATGGCGAGATGGTACTGTGCCCTGTCGGTCGGTGGCGGATGTCCGGCACCATTCGGCGAACGTACTTGACCGCCATACTTGATGGAATCATGGCATGCAGGTTGTCGTGTTCGCCGGGGCACTGCGTATCCCCGCCAAGTTGAACATCGCGCCCGGCGTCCAGCCGGGGACGCGACGTTCAAACGCGGCGAGATATCGCGGCACCGCAGGTGTCCGCAGTATCAGACCTTGTAATACCGCTCGGCCCGCTTCTGCGCGCGCTCCATCGCTTCCTTCGGCGACTTCGAGCCGCTGATCGCCTCGGCCACCATGTTGACGACGATGAAGTCCGCCGCCGCGCCGGCCGAGGCATAGCCCAGCTGGCCCGCGTAACCGGCCGGCCGCATGTTCTTCACGGCATCGCGGTAGGGCGTGTTCTTCGGGTCCACGGTCCAGATCGGCAGCTTGGCGAAACCGTCCAGCGGCGTGGCGATGTAGGCGCCCGAGCCGGTCAGCCAGGCACCGAACTGGTCCTGCTCCATCATGAAGCGCAGGAACTCCTTGGCGGCGTTCGGGTACTTGGTGTACTTCATGATCATCTGGTTGAAGAACAGGTGCGATTCGGTGGCCGCGCCCACCGGCCCGATCGGGTAGGGCGCATGCTGGATGTCGGCCGCCATTTCCTTGAGCTTCGCATCGGGCGAGTTCTTCGCCGCGTAGTAGATCGAGATGCCGTTGTTGGTGACCGCGACCTGGCCGTCGAGGAAGGCCTTGTTGTTGTTCGGGTCCAGCCACGACAGCGTGCCCGGAACGAAGTTCGGGTACAGCTCCTTGCCGTATTCCAGGGCCTTCAGCGTTTCCGGGCTGTCGATCACGACCTTGTTGTTCTTGTCGACGAGCTGGCCGCCGAAGGCCCACACCAGCCAGTTGCACCACAGGCCGTCACCGGTGGCATTGCCGAGCGCGAAGCCGCCCGGCGTGCCCTTGTCCTTCAGCGCCTTCAACAGCCCCAGGAAGCCGTTGGTGTCCTTCGGGAAGCTGTCGAAACCGGCAGCCTTCACCATGCTCTCGCGATAGACCATCATCGCGCCGGCCGCGCCCAGCGGGATGCCGATCCACTTCTTGCCGTCCGGACGCAGGAAGGCCTCGCACACCGGATACCAGCCGCCGTACTTCTTGCCGATGTATTCGGCCACGTCGGTGACGTCGAGCAGCTTGTCGGGGTACAGGTTGGCGTCGTCGTTGGTCGACAGGATGATGTCCGGCCCGGCGCCGGTGTTGGCCGCGACCGCGGCTTTCGGGCGCACGTCCTCCCAGCCCTCGTTGTCGACACGCACCTCGATGCCGGTCTTCTCGGTGAACGCCTTGACGTTGGCCATGTAGGAATCGATGTCGCCCTGCACGAAGCGGCTCCAGCGCAGCACGCGCAGCCTGGCGCCCTTCTCGGGCCTGAGCGTCAGCGTCTGCGCGTGCACGGCCGGCGCGAAGATGGCGGCACTGGTGCCCAGCGAGGCGGCGGCGGCGACGCCGGCCGAGCCCTCGAGAAATTTGCGACGGTTGAAAGGTGTCGTCATGCTTGTCTCCTAGCTGTGGTCGTTGCGGGTCAGGCTGCCAGACGCTGGCCGGTGCCGGCGTCGAACAGATGGGCGCGCTGCAGGTCGGGCTGCAGGCGGATGGTCGTGCCGGGGGCGAAGTCGTGGCGCTCGCGGAACACCGCCGAGAAGTCCACGCCTTCGTGCCGGCAGGCGACGAAAGTGTCCATGCCGGTGGGTTCCATCACCACCACGCGGGCGGCGATGCCGCCGGCATCGGCCAAGGTCAGGTGCTCGGGCCGCGTGCCGAAGATCACCGGCTGGCCTTCGACGCCGCTCGAGCGTGGTGGCGCGTCGAGCAGCGTGCCGTCGGCCAGCAGCACCTGCAGCGCATCGCCGCTGCGCTTGAGCGTGCCGGGCAGGAAGTTCATCGCCGGCGAGCCGATGAAGCCGGCGACGAACTGGTTGGCCGGCTGGTCGTACAGGTCGAGCGGGCTGCCGGTCTGCTCGATGCGGCCGTCGCGCATGACCACGATCTTGTCGCCCATGGTCATGGCCTCGATCTGGTCGTGCGTGACGTAGATCGAGGTCGTCTTCAGGCGCAGGTGCAGTTCCTTGATCTCGGCGCGCATCGCCACGCGCAGCTTGGCATCGAGGTTGGACAGCGGCTCGTCGAACAGGAACACCTGCGGGTCGCGCACGATGGCGCGGCCCATCGCCACGCGCTGGCGCTGGCCGCCGGACAGCTGGCGCGGGTAACGATCGAGCAGCGCACCCAGCGCCAGGATCTCGGCGGCGCGCGCCACCTTGGCGTCGACCGTGGCCTTGTCCTCCTTCGCCAGTTCCAGCGCAAACGCCATGTTCTGGCGCACCGTCATGTGCGGGTACAGCGCGTAGTTCTGGAACACCATGGCGATGTCGCGCTCCTTCGGCAGCACGTCGTTGACGCGCTTGTCGCCGATGCGGATCTCGCCGCTGCTGATCTGCTCGAGTCCGGCGATCATGCGCAGCAGCGTCGACTTGCCGCAGCCCGACGGGCCGACCAGCACCGTGAACGAGCCGTCCGGAATGTCGATGTCCACGCCGTGCAGCACGGCGGTGTCGCCGAAGTTCTTCTGGACTGCCTGAATCGTGACACTGGCCATGCACGCGGATCTCGGATTCGCGGACGTAGCCCGCCCGCACAGTATCGGCACAGCCGACCGGTAGCGCTATCAGGGCAAACCGGTAGCAGGTGTGGCGCGTCACCTCATTGTTCCGCCAGCACTTCCAGTGCCGCACGACTCAGCGCCTGTGAAGTGTTCCGGCGCGCCCGAGCGGGCGCTTCAGGCGGTGTCGATCGAGGCGCAAGGCACGGCCGCAGCCCCGGCTACGGCGAACATTTGCAACGACAAGCGGCGCCGCCCGGGGCGTACCAGCGGGCGTGGCGGAATGTGCTTCACAGGCGCTCTCAGATCTCGAAGCTGCTGCCGGGCGCCTGCGCCAGCGCCTGGTCGACCAGCGCACGTGTCAGCGGCGGGGCGAAGCAGCGAATGAACTCGTAGGCATAGGCGCGCAGGAAGGCGCCGCGGCGCACCGCCACGCGGGTCATGTTGCTGGCGAACAGGTGGCGCGCGTCGATGGCGTGCAGCGCGGCGTCGCGCGTTTCGTCGAAAGCCATCGCGGCGATGATGCCCACGCCCATGCCCAGCTCCACGTAGGTCTTGATGACGTCGGCGTCCATCGCCGACAGCACCAGGTTGAGCGGCAGCCCGCGGCGCTGGAAGGCCTCGTCGATGTGCGTGCGGCCGGTGTAGCCGCTCTCGTAGGTGATGATCGGAAAGCGCGCCAGCCGCTCCAGCGTCAGCGCTTCGTGCTCCTGTGCCAGCGCATGGCCCTTGGGCACCACCACTGCATGCGTCCAGCGGTAGCTGGGCAGCGCCACCAAGCCCTCGTACTGGGCCAGCGCCTCGGTCGCCACACCGATGTCGGCCTCGCCGGACAGCAGCATCTGCGCCACCTGTTTGGGCGAACCCTGGTGCAGGCGCAGCACCACCTCGGGGTGCGCGGCGCTGAAGTCGCGCACCGCCGGCGGCAGCGCGTAGCGGGCCTGCGAGTGTGTGGCGGCGATGGTCAGCGTGCCGCGGCTGGTGGAGGCGAAGTCCTCGCCGGCGCGCTTCAGGTTGTCGGCTTCCAGCAGCAGCCGCTCGACGATGGGCAGCACCGCCTGGCCCGGTGGCGTCAGCCCGGTCAGGCGCTTGCCGGCGCGGTGGAAGAGCTCGATGCCGAGTTCGTCCTCCAGCTCGCGGATCTGCCGGCTGACCCCCGGCTGCGAGGTGTGCAGCGCGGCGGCCACGCCGGTGAGGTTGAAGCCCTGGCGGACGGTTTCGCGCACGGAGCGAAGTTGCTGGAAATTCACGACGGGCCGTGCCGAGCACGACGCTTATGCGATTTCCGGATTATCAAACCAACTTTGGAGCGTCAGTCGAATAGATGCTTCTATCGATAGTCGCCATGCGCATAAGCAAGCGTCGGAACCGACCGAGCAACCACCGCGGATCCGGCTCTGCCGGTCCGCCAGCGGTACCCCCTCGAGAGGGCGCGCGAAGCGCGCAGGGAGTGGTTCGATCTACCCGGCCGCGTACTTGACGCTGCAACCGTAAGGCGTCGCCGTCGGCGTGGCCACCGGCTTGCCGGCCAGCGAATCGGCCAGCGCGGCGCGCACGAAGTTCTTGGCCGTCTTCACGTCCGCCAGGTTGGTGCTGCGCTTGTCGTCGATGCCGCCGGCATAGACCAGCACGCCCTGCGGATCGATGACGTACATGTGCGGCGTGGTGCGCGCGCCGTAGGCGCGGCCGACCTTGCCGCTGTCGTCCATCAGCATCGCGGCCGGCACGGCGCCCCAGTCCTTGTACTGGGCGGCCAGCGCCGGCGGCGCCAGGTAGTCCGCATAACCCGGCGCGGTGGAACTGATGCTGAGCCAGACCACGTTCTTCGCGGCGGCCTCCTTCTGCAGCCCTTGCATGTTCTGCGAGCCGTAGTGCTTGAGCACGAAGGGGCAGCCGGGATTGGTCCATTCCAGCACCACGTGTTTGCCCTTGAAGTCGGACAACCTGACCGCCTTGCCCTGGGTGTCGACCAGCTCGAAGGCCGGCGCGGCCTGGCCGACGCTGGCCATCTGCGCCCAGGCCGTGCTGCCGAGCGCGGCCAGCACGGTGGCAACGAGCCATTGGCGGCGGGAGTCGATGAACGCTTGCATGGACGCCTCCTCAAGGTTGCAGCGTGGACAGGGCTTCGCGCACGATACGCTGGCTCAATATCTCGGGCAACAGCAGGGGTTCCAGGCCGGGGCGCCACAGCACGTACACCGGCACGCCGTTGCGCCCCAGCCGCGCCAGCGCCTGGGTGATGGTGGCGTCGCGCCGCGTCCAGTCGGCGCGCATCAGTGCGACGTTGGCACGCTCGAAGGCCTGCAGCGTGTCGTCGGTGTTCAGCACCAGGCGCTTGTTCACCTGGCAGCTCACGCACCAGGCGGCGGTGAAGTCGACGAACACCGGCCGGCCTTCGGCGGCAAAACGCGCCAGTGCCGCTTCGTCATAGGGCAGCCAGCCGTCCTCGGACGTTTGGGCGATGCCGCTGCCGCGGGCATCGGTGGCCGGGGCTTGCGCCGGCCAGCTCCAGGCCAGCAGGCCGGCCAGCGCCAGCGCGCCCGCGCCCTTGCCGACGGGGCTGCGCAAGCCGCCGATGCGCGCCACCCACAGCAGCAGCGCCAGCCCGACCAGCGCCATCAGCACGCGCGCCATCGCGCCGACGCCGGACTGCTGGCCCAGCACCCACAGCAGCCACACCGCGGTGGCGAACATCGGGAAGGCCAGGCCCTGCTTCAGCCGTTCCATCCAGGCGCCGGGGCGCGGCAGGTGGCGGCGCCAGCCGGGCGCCACCGTCAGCGCCATGTAGGGCACGGCCATGCCCAGGCCGAGCGCACCGAACACCGCCAGCGCCACCGGCGGCGACTGTGTCAGCGCATAACCCAGCGCCGCACCCATGAAGGGTGCGGTGCAGGGGCTGGCGGCGACCACGGCGAGCACGCCGCAGGCGAAGGCATCGCCGGCCGGGCGCTTGGCGCGCCATGTCGCGGCGCGCTGCGGCAGCAGGTTGGCAAACTCGAAGCTGCCCATCAGGTTCAGCCCGAGCACGAAGAACAGCAGCGCCAGCGCGAACACCACGCCCGGCTCCTGCAGCTGGAAGCCCCAGCCGACGGCGCTGCCGGCGGCCTGCAGCGCGATCAGCCCCAGCGCCAGCGCCAGGAAGCTGAGCACCACGCCGCTGCCGTAGGCCAGCGCATGGGTGCGCAGCGCGGCGCGACCAGGCTCCTGCTTTGCAAGGCCGAGCAGCTTGATCGACAGCACCGGGAACACGCAGGGCATCAGGTTCAGCAGCATGCCGCCGGCGAAGGCCAGCAGCAGCGCCATCCACAAGCCGGTGCCGAGTGCGCCCGCGGCCGATGCAGCGGCGGCCAGTGGCGTGTCGTCGAGGCGGCGCGCGCCCTCGGGCAACACGATGCGCGGCAGCTCGCGCAGCGGCGCGCTGAATTCGACCATCGGGCCGGCGCTGCCCCAGACGGCGCCGCTGCCGCCCTGGGCCACGACCACGCCCTGCAACTCGGCCGGCGGCGTGGCGTCGGCCAGCAGCCGCAGCTTCAGCGCATAACCGCGCGGCGTGGCATGCAGCTCGTGGAATGCGGTTTCGATCAGCTGCTCGGAGAAGGGAAACACCTCCACCGCCGGCAGCGGCGCGCCCGCGGCGCGCGGCGCATCGGCTTCCAGCGTCAGCAGCAGCTCGCGCCCGTGGCGCTGCAGCGCCGCGGTCCAGCCCTGCAGCGGCTGGGCGCGCAGCGCGGCAGCGCGCTCGAACTGTGCGGTCCAGGCGGTGGCGCCGGGCGTGGCGTCGGCCGCGACCACCGGCAGCAGCAGTTCCAGCGTCGCGCTTTCGGGGATGCACACGTCGTGGCACACCAGCCAGTCGGCCTTGGCGCGCAGCCGCAGCTCGCTGCCAGGGCGGGCATCGGCCGGCGCGGTGAAGCGCATCGGCAGCAGCAGCTCGCCCTCGTAACCGTAGTTGACCAGCGGGCCGATCGGCAGCCGCTTCGGCGCCGGCCATTCGATCTCGCCGACCTGGGCGCCGGCGGGCAGCTGCCATTCGACCGTCGTCGGCAGCCCGGAATCGCCGGGGTTGCGCCAATAGGTGTGCCACAACGGGATGTGCTGCAGCCGCAGCCCGATCTGCAGGCTGCCGCCGGGCTGCACCGCGCTGCGCTCGGCCACCAGCTCGGCCGTGACATGGTCGGTGCGCACCACCTTGGCGGCAGACGCCGGCGCCCATGCCGCCAGCACTACGCACAGAAACAGGGACCACAGACTGCGCAAGACCAGCGCTCCGCCACGACAAGGTCCGGCAGCATAGCCCGGTCGTCTGTCAGACTGCTGACCATGCGGCCCATCTCCCTGCTTCCCGGTTTGGCATGTGACGCCGAACTGTGGCGCGAGCAGGTGGCCGCGCTGGCACCATTGCGGCCGCTGCGGGTCAGCGACGCGCACACGCGATATGCCACCTTGCCCGAGATGGCGGCGGCGCTGCTGGACCAGACGCCCGACGACCTCGTGCTGTGCGGCACCTCGATGGGCGGCATGCTGGCGCTGGAAGTGCTGCGCCAGGCGCCGCAGCGCATCAAGGCGCTGGCACTGCTGGCCAGCAGTGCCCGGCCCGATACGCCGCAGCAGATCCAGCTGCGCGGCGATGCGATCGCGCTCTTCGAACAGGGGCGCATGCGCGAGGTGCTGCAGGCCAACCTGGCCTTTGCCTTCGACCCCCGGCATGCCCAGGCGCTGGCGCCGCGCTACTTGGCGATGATGGACCGTGCCGGCGCCGCCCAGCTGATCGCGCAGAACCGCGCCATCATGGCCCGCGCCGACCAGCGGCCGTGGCTGCCGCAGATCCGCTGCCCGACGCTGGTGGTGGTCGGCCGCAGCGACCTGCTGACGCCGCCGGAACATGGGCAGGAGATGGCCTCGCTGATCCCCGGCGCGCAGCTCGAGCTGCTCGACGAATGTGGGCATCTGCTTACCTGGGAGCAGCCGCAGCGCGTCAACGCGCTATTGATCGACTGGCTCGCGCGTCTTTGAGCACTCGGCCGCGGCCCAGCGCGCGGCGCGCTGGATGACGCCGCCGCCCAGGCAGATTTCGCCGTCGTAGAGCACGGCCGATTGGCCCGGCGTGACCGCCCATTGCGGCGCATCGAAATCCAGCCGGAAAGCGCCTTCGGCCGGCAGCGCCAGCGAGCAGGCTGCGTCGGCCTGGCGGTAGCGCGACTTGGCGCCATAACGCCCCGCTGCCGGCGCGTTGCCGGCGATCCAGCTGCAATCGTCGGCCCACAGCGTGCGCGACTGCAGCGCCGCATGGTCGTGACCCTGTACCACCTGCAGCACGTTGCGCTGCAGGTCTTTGCCGGCCACGTACCAGGGCGCGTGCTCGGCGCCGCCGCGCGCTGCGCCGCGCTCCTTCAGGCCGCCGATGCCCAGGCCCTGGCGCTGGCCCAGGGTGTAGAAGCTCAGGCCCACGTGGCGGCCGACGGTGCGCCCGCGCTCGTCGCGGATCGGCCCCGGCTCTTGCTGAAGCCAGCGGTTCAGGAACTCGCGGAAGGGCCGCTCGCCGATGAAGCAGATGCCGGTCGAATCCTTCTTCTGCGCGTTGGGCAGGCCGATCTCGGCGGCGATGCGCCGCACCTCGGTCTTCGGCAGCTCGCCCACCGGAAAGCGCGTGCGCGACAGCTGCGCCTGGTTCAGCCGGTGCAGGAAGTAGCTCTGGTCCTTCAGCGGGTCCAGGCCCTTCAGCAGCTCGAAGCGGCCCGCGCCGCCTGCGGCGCCTTGCTGTTTCAGCTGCCTCACGCGCGCATAGTGGCCGGTGGCGATCGCCTCGGCGCCCAGGCGCAGCGCATGGTCGAGGAAGGCCTTGAACTTGATCTCGGCATTGCACAGCACGTCGGGGTTGGGCGTGCGCCCGGCGCGGTATTCGCGCAGGAACTCGGCGAACACGCGCTCGCGGTATTCGGCGGCAAAGTTGACATGCTCGATCTCGATACCTAGCACGTCGGCCACCGCGGCAGCGTCGACGAAATCGACGTTGGCGCTGCAGTAGGCATCGTCGTCGTCGCCTTCCCAGTTTTTCATGAACAGGCCCACGACCTCGTGCCCTGCCTGCTTGAGCAGCCAGGCGCTGACGGCCGAATCGACGCCGCCCGAAAGACCCACCACGATGCGCTGCTTGTCCACGGCCGCGATTATCCGGGGGGCTCATACTTGACGCCTCGAACAAGACGCGGGAGACCGTCCGATGCCCAAGACCGTGGAGTTCTTTTTCGATTTCGGCAGCCCGACCTCGTACCTGGCCTGGACCCAGTTGCCCAAGCTGGCGGCCGACGCCGGCGCGCAGCTGGTGTGGCGGCCGATGCTGCTGGGCGGCGTGTTCAAGGCCACCGGCAACGCCAGCCCGGTGATGGTGCCGGCCAAGGGCCGCTGGATGCACCAGGACATGGCGCGCTGGGCGCAGCGCTACGGCGTGCCGCTGGCGATGAACCCGCATTTCCCCATCAACACGCTGACGCTGATGCGCGGCGCGGCGGGTCTGCAGCTGCGCCAGCCCGCGGACTTCGAGCGCTACGTGGACACGGTCTACCGCGCGATGTGGCAGACGCCATGCAACATGGGCGACCCGGCCGTGCTGGCCCAGATGCTGCAGCGCGCCGGCTTCGATGTCGAAGGCCTGCTGGCGCTGGTCAACGACCCCGAGGTCAAGGCCCGGCTGGTCGCCAACACCGAGGAAGCGGTGGCGCGCGGTGTGTTCGGCGCACCGACGGTGTTCGTCGGCGAGCAGATGTTCTTCGGCCAGGACCGGCTCGACTTCGTGCGCGAGGCGCTGAGCCAGGGTGCATCATCATGAGCATCCAGGCGGACGCGGTGCGCCGCATCTTCGCGCTAGTCTTGCCGCACACCACCAGGAAGACGTTCCGGAGCCCACGATGACGCAGTCCCGCAAGACCTCCCGCACGGCCGCCAGCAAGCCTGCCGCTGCCGCCGTGCCGCCTGTGCAGGACGACGACGAAGTGCTGGACACCAGTGACCTCGGAGAGCGCATCTCCTCGCGGCCCGACGGCTACTACTGGCAGGCCATCGACGGCAAGCAGGAGATCGGCCCCTTCGACACCTACGCCGAGGCGCTGGCCGACATGGATTCGGGCGAGGCCGCCGGCTGGACGCCGGGCGAGACGCTGGCCGAGGCCGAAAGCGAGATCGGCGTGGCCGACTGGATCGACCCCGACAGCGGCGCGCCGGCCGAAGGCCAGGCGCCGACGCATATCGAACGCGAGTGACACGCGGCATGCGCCGCTTCGATGTCTGCAACGGCGATGCGGACGGGCTGTGCGCGGTGCTGCAGTGGCGGCTGGCGCACCCGGCGCCGGCCACGCTGGTGACCGGGCTGAAGCGCGAGCTGGCGCTGCTGCAGACGGTGCCGGCCGAAGCCGGCGACGAGGTGCTGGTGTGCGATCTGTCGATGCAGCGCAACCACGCGGCCTTGCTGCGGCTGTTGGACGCCGGCGTGCAGGTGCGCTACGTCGACCACCACAAGGTCGACCAGGTGCCCCGGCATGCGGCGCTGCAGGCCTGCATCGACGTCGATGCGCGCGTGTGCACCAGCCTGCTGATGGACCGGCTGCTCGACGGGCGCTTTCGCGCCTGGGCACTGGTCGGTGCCTATGGCGACAACCTGGGCGCGGTGGCCGACGTGCTGGCCGCCGGCCTCGGCCTGGACGAGCACGAGCGCCGGCAGCTGCGTCTGCTGGGTGAAGGCATCAACTACAACGCCTACGGTGACGACGCCAGCGACCAGTACATCGCGC
This sequence comes from uncultured Rubrivivax sp., assembly GCA_964446545.1. Classification (GTDB taxonomy): domain Bacteria; phylum Pseudomonadota; class Gammaproteobacteria; order Burkholderiales; family Burkholderiaceae_C; genus Rubrivivax. The sequence continues at coordinate 2,069 of CAYUPF010000051.1, read as the reverse complement.
CGCAGCCGCTGTATGCGCGGCTGGCGCGTCATGCGCACCCGCTGGAGCTGCTGCGGCACGACCGCATCGGCGTCGAGCTCGACGCGCTGCGCCAGGCCGACCTGCAGCAGGCGCTGGCCCAGCCGGTGCAAGCGGCGGGCAGCGGCGCACGCTGGGTCAGCCTGCCCGATGCGCCGTGGTCGAGGCGCGTCATCGGCAGTTTCGCCAACAGGCTGGCGGCGAGCGAGCCCGCACAGGCCCATGCGGTGCTGCAGGCCGACCGGCATGGTGGCCACGTCGTCAGCCTGCGCGCGCCGCAGGCCGCGCCCGGCGGCGCCGACGAGTTCTGCCGGCGCTTCGGCGGCGGCGGGCGCGCCGGCGCGGCCGGCATCGACCATCTGCCGCACAGCGAAGTGCCGCGCTTCATCGCCGAGCTGACGGCGGCGCACTGGGGTGGCTGAGCCCGCCGACGCGCAGCGCCGCACGGTCGATGCGCTGTGCCGCGCGCTCGGCGCCGAGCTGATCGAGACGCACATCTCCTACGTGCTGCTGGCCGGTGCGCAGGCCTGGAAGATCAAGAAGGCGCTGGACCTGGGCTTCGTCGATTTCCGCACGCTGGCGCAGCGCCGCTTCTACTGCGAGGAGGAGCTGCGGCTGAACCGCCGCACCGCGCCGCAGCTGTACCTGCAGGTGCTGCCGCTGACCGGCACGCCGCCGCAGCCGGTGCTGGGCGGCAGCGGACCAGTCATCGACTGGGTGTTGTGCATGCGCGCCTTTGCGCAGGACGGGTTGTGGGACCGGCTGGCCGCACGCGGCGAACTGGGCGCCGCCCAGGTCGATGCGCTGGTCGAGCCGCTGTGTGCGTTGCACGAGGCCGCCGCCGTGGCCGGCGGCGACTGCGCCTACGGCACGCCGCAGCACGTGCGTGCGCCGATGTCGGAGAACCTGCAGGTGCTGGACACGCTGTGCCAGGACGGCGATCAACGCCCGATGCTGCAGCAGCTGCGCGACTGGGAGCAGCAGGCCTTCGCTGCGTTGCAGGCCGTCTTCGCGCAGCGCCGCGCCACCGGCCGCGTGCGCGAATGCCATGGCGACCTGCATCTGGGCAATGTCACGCAGCTCGACGGCCGGCCGCTGCTCTTCGACTGCCTGGAATTCAGTGCCGACCTGCGCTGGACCGACGTGTACAGCGACCTGGCCTTCATGGCGATGGACCTGCGCTCGCACGGCCTCGAGGCCCTGTCGCACCGCTTCGTCAACGCCTATGTCGAGCGCAGCGGCGATGCCGACGGCCTGCGCGTGCTGCGCTACTACACCGTGCACCGTGCACTGGTGCGCGCCAAGGTTGCGGCGCTGCGTGCGGCGCAGCTGGCCGATGCGAACGCCGAAGCCCGCCGCTCGCTGCAGCGTTACCTGCAGGTCGCGCTGCAGGGCAGCCGGCGGCCGGCGCCGGTGCTGATGCTGACGCACGGCTTTTCGGGCAGCGGCAAGACCGCGGCCACGCAGGGCCTGCTCGAGGCCTGCGGCGCGGTCCGCTTTCGGGCCGATGTCGAGCGCAAGCGGCTGTTCGGGCTGGACAAGCTGCAGCGCAGCGATGCCGCACGCCAGACGCTGCTGTATTCGGGCCCGGCCAGCCGGGCGACACACGCGCGGCTGTTCGAACTGGCGACAGTGGCGCTGCAAGGCGGCTACCCGGTGATCCTGGATGCCACCTTCCTGGCGCGCGAGCCGCGGCTGCAGGCGCGCGCGCTGGCCGCAAGCCTGGGTGCGCGCCTTGTCATCCTGCACTTCGAGGCCCGGCCCGAGACCTTGCGCGAGCGCGTGCGTCGCCGCGTGTATCGCGGCGACGATGCCTCGGATGCCGGCCTGGCGGTGCTCGAGTCCCAGCTGTCGCACGCGCAGCCGCTGCAGGACGACGAGTGCGAGGGCCTGCTGATCATCGATGCCGAGACGGAACTGGACGAGCCCACCGCAGCGGCGCGCTGGCTGCCGCGGCTGCACGAACTGGGTCTGCAGTTGCGCTGAAGGAAGCGGCCGCCTTCGGCGGCCGGCGCAAGGCATTGCCGCCCATGCATGACCCCGTGCGTGAC
>CAYUPF010000050.1:10855-23084 GCA_964446545.1 uncultured Rubrivivax sp. | reverse complement strand
GCGGGCCGGCTCGTCCGGGCGCCACCGGGGCGTGCATGAAGCCCGCCGGCTACAATACGCCCACGCAGCGCTGATCCAGTCTCCTTGCTGCCGTCGTCCCAGACTCGAGCGCGCCGATCCCATCGCCGAACGCTCGTCCCCACCCAGACGCCTGCGACTGGCGCTCCCTATAGGAGCGACAGGGCGATTCTCCTGATCCGGAACCTCAATGAACTTTTCTGACCTCGGCCTGGTCGAGCCCCTCGTGCGTGCCGTGCATGAACACGGCTACGACACGCCCACGCCGATCCAGGCGCAGGCCATTCCCACCGTGCTGTCCGGCGCCGACCTGATGGGCGGCGCACAGACCGGCACCGGCAAGACCGCCGGCTTCACGCTGCCGATGCTGCAGCGGCTGATGGCCCAACCCGCCGTACGCGACGCCAAGGGCCGGCTGCCGATTCGCGCGCTGATCCTCACGCCGACGCGCGAGCTCGCCGCGCAGGTGGAAGAAAGCGTGCGCGTCTACGGCAAGTACAGCAAGCTCAGCAGCATGGTGATGTTCGGCGGCGTCGGCATGCAGCCGCAGATCGACAAGCTGCGCCGCGGCGTCGACATCCTGGTGGCCACGCCGGGCCGGCTGCTCGACCACCACCAGCAGCGCACGCTGGACCTGAGCCATGTCGAGATCTTCGTGCTCGACGAGGCCGACCGCATGCTCGACATGGGCTTCATCCACGACATCAAGAAGGTGCTGGCCATCGTGCCGGCCAAGAAACAGAGCCTGCTCTTTTCCGCCACCTTCAGCGACGAGATCAAGGCGCTGGCCGACCGGCTGCTGAATGCGCCGCAGCTGATCGAGGTGGCGCGCCGCAACTCCACCGCCGAGTTGGTGGCGCAGAAGGTGCACCCGGTGTCGCGCGAGCGCAAGAAGGAACTGCTCGCACACCTGATCCGCCAGGGCGACTGGCACCAGGTGCTGGTCTTCACGCGCATGAAGCACGGCGCCAATCGGCTGACCGACTTCCTCAACGACCAGGGCATCAGCGCGATGGCGATCCACGGCAACAAGAGCCAGACCGCGCGCACCAAGGCGCTGGCCGACTTCAAGGCCGGCGAGCTGCAGGTGCTGGTGGCCACCGACATCGCGGCGCGCGGCATCGACATCGACCAGTTGCCGCACGTCGTCAACTTCGAGTTGCCCAACGTGCCGGAGGACTACGTGCACCGCATCGGCCGCACCGGCCGCGCCGGCGCCAGCGGCGAGGCCATCTCGCTGGTGTGCGTGGACGAGGAGATCTTCCTGCGCGACATCGAAAAGCTGATCAAGCGCAGCATCCCGCGCGAGGTGGTGAGCGGCTTCGCGCCCGACCCGAACGAGAAGGCCGAGCCGATCGTGCTCGGCCGCATGACCATCGGTGTCGGCGGCACGCGCCGCAACGGCGGCGGCGGGGGTGGCGGCCAGCGACGTCCGGCCGGCGGTGCACCCGCCACGCCGCGCCGCAACCCCGCCGCAGCCTCGCGCCCCGGCGGTGGACGCGGCGGACGCCCCGGGCGCTGAAGCGCGCGGCTCCCTCAGCAGGGCAGCCCGGCCAGCCGCAGGCTGCCCAGGTGGTGCTCGCGGTCGGCCGCATGGCGGTAATGCAGGCCGGCCTGCAGTTCCTGCAGATCCAGCGGCGCCAGTCGCTGCACGCGCGCGTGCGCCGCATCCAGTTCGCCCAGCCGCGCTTCGCAAGCGGCGATGAAGGCCTGCAGCGCCGCATCGGGCGTGCGCACGTGTTGCACGGCTTGCAGCGCGTCGGCATAGCGCCGCGCGACGAAGTGCGCGCGGCCCAGATGCGCCCAGAAGCGTTCCGGGTGGTAGGGGTTCAGGCGCATCGCCTTGGCGATCCACTCGGCGCCCTCGTCGCCGCGGCCGTGCCAGGCGAGGATCTCGCCGTGCTGCACGACGACCAGGTCGTCGTTCGGGTTCAGGCTCAGCGCGCGCTGCTGGTGGTAGCTGCAGGCGTCGTGCTGGTCCTGAATCAGGTTCACGGCCGCCAGGATGCGGTGCACGTCGCTGTCGTTGTCGTCCAGCGCCAGCGCGGTCTCGAGCTCGGCGACGATGACCGGCTCGAGCGCCTTGCGGTCCTCGCACCAGTTGTAGCCCCAGCGCTGGCCGATCACGCAGGCCTTCCAGGCATGCGCGTGGGCATAGCCCGGATCGAGCGCGATCGCCCGCTCCAGCAGTTGCAGCGCGCGCTCGTTGTCGGCGCGGTTGCTGCGGTGGTGCAGCCGCTTGCCGGTGAGCACACATTCGTAGGCCGCCATGTTCTCGGTGGTCTTGCGTGCCGCGCGGTCGTGCGACGCCGCCTCGACACGGCCCGGCAGTGTGGCCACGATCGACGATGTCACCTCGTCCTGGATGGCGAAGATGTCGCGCAGCTCGCGGTCGTAGCGCTCGGCCCAGACATGGCGGTCGGTGGCGGCGTCGATCAGCTGCACGGTGATGCGCACGCAGCTGCCCGCCTTGCGCACGCTGCCCTCGACCACGTACTGCACGCCCAGTTCGCGCGCCACCTTCTGCAGCTGCACCGGCTGGCCCTTGAAGACGAAGGACGAGTTGCGCGAGATCACGAACAGCTCGCGAAAACGCGACAGCTCGGTGATGATGTCCTCGGTGATGCCGTCGGCAAAGAACTCCTGCTCCGACTCGCCGCTCATGTTGGCGAAGGGCAGCACCGCGATCGCCGGCTTGTCGCTGCGCTCGCGCGCAGCCATCGCGGCCGGCGGCGCGGCGGCGCGCAGCAGGCGGTAGACGTGCACCGGCTTGGCCAGGTTCTTCAGCGCCTTCTCGCCCTGGTCCTCGAAGTGCACCGGCACACGATGCCGCAGCGCGCATTCCACCGCATCGGAAACGCTGACGCCGCCCGGCTCGGCCAGCGCCTGAAGCCGCGCCGCGGTGTTGACGCCGTCGCCGTAGATCGTGCCGTCGGCCTTCTCGATCACGTCGCCGAGGTGGATGCCGATGCGAAAGCGCATGCGGCAGTCTTCGGCCTGGCCGGCGCCGCGCTCGGCGATCTCGTCCTGCACCGCCATTGCCGCATTGACCGCGCCCGCGGCAGTGTCGAACAGCGCCAGCACCGAATCGCCGGCCATGTCGATGACACGCCCGGTCTGTGCGTCGATGTGGCGTGCGAAGACCTCGCGCGCGGCATCGAGCGCGCTCACCGTGCCCGGCTCGTCGCAGGCCATCAAGCGCGAATAGCCGGACACATCGGCGGCGAAGATCGCCGCCAGACGCTGACGGGTGCCGCCTTCGGCCATGGCCTGGTCCCATTGACGCTTGAGTCGCAGCTGCATGCTAAACCCGACGGGCGGCGGCGGCATCCGGGTCGCTGCTAGCCTATGCACATGCATCCCCCGCCCGCCGACTCAGCCGCGCATGCCAGGCTGACCGGCCTGGCCTGGGGCCTGCTGGCCGCGGCCATCTGGGCCGTGTACTCGGTGCTGGCGCGGCTGGGCGTCACCGCGGGCCTGAGCCCGGCCGACATGAGCCTGCTGCGCTTCGCGCCCGGCGCGCTGCTGACGCTGCCGCTGATGTGGCGCTGGGGCTGGCGCGACCTGGCCGGCATCGGCTGGCGGCGCGGCCTGCTGCTGACGCTGCTGGCCGGGCCGGGCTTCAGCCTGCTGTTCATGACCGGCTTCACGCTCGCGCCGCTGGCCCATGGCGCGGTCATCGCACCGTCGGGTCAGATGCTCGCCGGGCTGGGCCTGTCGGCCTGGCTGGCGCAGCAGCGGCTGACGCGCGAGAGCCTGATCGGCGCCGGCTTCGTGCTGCTGGGGCTGTTCTGCATGGGTGGCGACAGCCTGCTGCATGGCGAGAGCCGCGCCACGCTGCTCGGCGACCTGCTGTTCGCCGTGGCCGGCTTCTGCTGGGGCCTGTTCGGCACGCTGTCGCGGCGCTGGCAGGTGGACCCGCTGCGCGTCACCGTCGTCGTGCTGGTGCTGTCCTTCCTGCTCTTCGCACCGCCCTACCTCGCGCTGGCCGACCTGGGCCGGCTGGCACAGGCCGGCGCCGGCATGCTGACGATGCAGGTGCTGGCGCAGGGGCTGGGCGCCGGTCTGCTGGCCATGCTGGCCTACAGCCGCGCGGCAGCGCTGCTCGGCGCTGGCCGCGCCGCCTTCTTCGGCGCGATGGTGCCTGGCGCCGCGTCGCTGCTGGCGATCCCCATCCTCGGCGAGGTGCCGTCCACGCTGCAGGCGCTGGGCATCGTGGCGGTGGTGGTGGGGCTGCTCATCGCCTTCGGCGCACTGCGCCTGCTGCTGGAGCGCCCGCGGCGGCGGCCCGCGGCGTGACAAGCTGCGCGCGGCGCGCGCACCACGGCACGGCAGCGCCGCCTATGCTGCGCTGCCGTGAACGCCCCGCCTGCCATCGCCGCACGCCTGGCCCTGGGCCAGCGCGCCGGTGTCGCCTCGGGCCTGCTGGGCATGCTGTGCGTGCTCGGCCAGCTGTGCTTCCTGCTGCCCGACTGGCTGGTGACGAAGGACGCGCTGCCGCTGTACCTGGCGCACCTGGACGCGCTGCGCCGCCTGCTGCAGTTCAGCATCCTGGCGACGCTGGCGCTGGCGGCGCTGGCCCTGTTGCTGCAGCGCCGCGCGCCGCGCCATGCGCTGGCCGGGCTGACGCTGGGCACGGTGGCGCTGCTGCTCGGCGGCGCCGAGCTGGAGCCCGTGCACAGCGGCGCGCCGCGCGCCTTTGCCGCCGGGCTGGACTACTTCGTGCTGGAACTGCTGGTGCTGGGCCTGGTGTTCATGCCGCTCGAGGGCGTGTTCGCCCTGCGCGAGCAGCGCGCCTTCCGCGCCGGCTGGCAGACCGACCTGAAGCACTTCTTCGTCAGCCACGCCGGCGTGCAGCTGCTGTCCTTTGCCGCGATGATCCCGGCGCAGGCGCTGTTCGCCTGGGCCGTGCAGCTGGACTTCCAGCGCGCGGTGGCGGCACAGCCGCTGTGGCTGCAGTTCGTGCAGATGGTGCTTCTGATCGACCTGGGCACCTACTGGGTGCACCGCGCCTTCCACGCGCTGCCGTGGCTGTGGCGCTTCCACGCCATCCACCACTCGAGTACGGCCATGGACTGGCTGGCCGGCTCGCGCATGCACCCGGTCGACGTCGTCGCCACACGCGCCACGGCCTTCGTGCCGGTGTTCGTGCTCGGCTTCGCGCCGGCCGCGCTGTACGCCTACCTGGTGTTCGTGTCCTTCCACGCGGTGTTCATCCATGCCAACCTGCGCTGGCGCTTTCCCGTGTTGCGCTGGCTGATCGCCACGCCGGAATTCCATCACTGGCACCACGCCTCGGATGCCGAAGGCATCGACAAGAACTTCGCCGCCTTCCTGCCGCTGTGGGACCGGCTCTTCGGCAGCGCGCACCTGCCGGCACATTGGCCGCGACAGTACGGCACCACCGGCGAGCCGCTGCCCGAAGGCTATTGGGGCCAGCTGCTCCACCCCTTCCGCCGCTAGGCCGGTGACGCCGCGTCCAGCACCATCTCCACGTGCACCACGCCGTCCTCGATGCGCGAATGCATCGGCAGCCCGCTGCGCTGGAACACCTTGAGCATCGGCGTGTTGCCCTCCAGCACCTCGGCCTCGAAGCGGCAGATGCCGCGCTCGCGGCCGATCTGCGTGAGCAGCCGCATGAACAGCCCCGACAGGCCCTGGCCTTGGTAGTCCTCCTCGATGGTGAAGGACAGCTCCGCGGTGGGCGGCTCGCCCGGCCGGTCGAGCACGGTGTAGGCGCCGCCGCCGATGATGATCTCGTCCGCGCCCTCGCCGATCGTCGCCACCAGCGCCACCGCATGCACGAAGTCGCTGGCGTCGATGCGGCTCAGGTCGGCCTCGCTCAGCGACTTCTTGGCACTGAAAAAACGCGTGTAGATGGTCTCCGGCTCGAGCTTGTGGAAGGCGTCGATGATGCGTTGCCGGTCGTCGGGGCGGATGGCCCGGATCAGCACCGGCGTGCCATTGCGCAGCAGCGCCTGCTGGCTGAATTGCGCGGGAGCGGCTTCACTCATCGCCTGCATTCTGCACTTCGAACACATGGTACCCCCAGGGCGGCAGGTCCAGGTACAGGCCGCGCGCCAACAGATCGTCGCCCGGCCGGTCGTAGACGGCCTCGCCAAGCAGGTCGCGAAAGCGCAGACGGCGGCCGGCCAGCTCGGGCCAGGGCATCCGCACATAACACTGGCCCTGCTGTGGCGCAAAGTTCACCGCCACACATAGATCGGGCACGCCCGGCAGCTGCCAGCGCCAGGCGATGAACTGCTGCACGCTGCGGTTGTCGCCCCAGGCTTCCACGCAGTCGAGCAGCGACCACGCCCCGTCGCGCAGCACCGGGCGGCGCAGCGCGGCCAGCAGCCGCGCATAGAAGGCCGCCAGGCACGCATCCACCGGCTCCGACGGTGCGCGCACCAGGTGCGGCGACACCTGCACACGGCAACCCTCGAGCTGGCCCTGCTGGAAGAAGCGCAGCCCCGGCGTGCAGAAGGTGATGACCGCGGCCGCCGCATGCGCCTGCGGCGCGAAGGTGGCGGCAGCGCGCGGCTCGTCGTGGTTCTCGAGAAAGCGCGCCAGCCGGTCCTGGTAGTCCAGCCCCGCCTGCAGGTGGGCGCGCAGCGGCGGCGCCTGCAGCGCACGCAGCCGGTCATGGAGGCGCTTGTCGTAGCAGTGGTCGAAGCCCTGCTGCTGCAGCGTCCATTCCAGGTCCCAGTAGACCTCGGCCATGAACTCGAAGCCCGGCTGCCGGTGCCGCACCGCGGCGATGGCCTTGGGCCAGAAGGGCTGCATGGCGATGCCCCAGCTGCGCTGGAAGACCTCGGGCAGCAGCAGCATCGCCATGTCGCAGCGCAGGCCGTCGCATTGGCCGGCGATGCGCTGCAGCTCGATGAGCATCGCCTGTTGCAGCTGCGCCTTGCCGTAGTTCAGCTGCAGCGTGTCGGGCCAGCCGTCGAAGTACGGGTCGCGGCCGTGCGCCAGCACGCGTGGGCCCTGCTTCGTCTGCAGCCGCACATAGTTCTGCGGTGCGCGCGCGATGTCGTCTTCACTGCCGGCAACGAAGAACTCGGGATAGGCATCGACCCACGCATGGTCCGGCGCCACGTGGTTGGGCACGAAGTCCAGCATCAGCCTCAGGCCGCGCTGGTGCAGCCGCTCGCGCAGCCGCGCCAGGCCCAGGTCGCCGCCCAGCTCGTCATGCACGGTGTAGGCCTGGATGGCGAAGCCGGAACCGCCGATGTCCGCGTCCGTCAGATCGGGCAGCGTGCGCTGGAAGTCCACGCGCCAGTCGGTGCGGCTGCGCGAGATGCGCTGTGCCGCCGCACCCGTCTGCCACACGCTGAGCAGCCAGATCCAGTCGAAACCCTGGGCCGCCAGGCGGTCGAGCTCGACATCGTCGAAGTCGTCGAGCGTGGTCTTGCGGCCCAGTGCGCGCGACAGCTCGCTCAGCCGCACGCGGGTGTTGATCTGATAGAGCGCGGGATAACGCGGCATGTTCATCGTTTTGCGGGCCGCGCCTGCATGGCGTTGAAGATCGCCGCTTCGGCGCCCGGCGCCAGCAGCAGCTGCGGTGTCGGCAATGCATGGGCCTGGATGATGCGCGCCACGCAGCCGGACCCGCCGGTCTGGTCCTCGCGCACCGTGCCCCATTGGCGCTCGCTCGGGTGCGGGCCCCATTTCTTCCAGTGCGCTTGGCGCCTGCGCGGTTGCTCCAGCCGGGCCTTCTCCGCGTCTGCATTCATCGCTGCTGCTCCCTCGTGACCAGACGATGCTGGCGCGCTTCTCGACGCGCCGCCGCAAGTATCGGCGCTGGCGCCGACTCTCCCATCGGTGTGGGTGCTCTTCGACACAACGCACGGGAAAAGGCCGATTCCGCGAAAGGTGACCGTCGGGCTCCAGCCGATCACGTACCTCGGTCCTCACGGCACGATGCCGCCGGCGCCGTGGCCCGCATTCGCTGCTCGACGCTTCGCGCCAGCGCAAAGCGGGTGCTCTGGCTGCGAGGCAGTATCCTTGGGTCGTCCAATGCAGCCAGGGATTTCACTCGATGGCAAGTCCGGGAGGCGGCATCGTGGCGTGTTCACAAGCGTCTGGACGATCGATGAATACACGACACCCGTCCAAGCCGTTCACCTGAGCCAAGTGCCCCGCGTCAGCCTGCAGGAGACAATCCGAGTGAATTCGCGCACCCGCGGCGCGGCAGAACGAAGCATCGCTAGCACAGGTGAGCGCTGACTCGTCACGTTGGTTCCAGATCCCGCCGGCAGGAGATTGACATGGCCTTGTTGCAGTGGTTCCCGAATGGCCGATCGCGCCCCAGAGTGGTGGCGGCGCTCGTCGCGTGTTCGGCCGTTTTCCTGTCTGCTTGCGATCGCGAAAAGCAAGCCGACAAGGCCAAACAGGCGGCGGCCGCGCCGCTCCCGGCAGTGGTGGTTGCCGAAGTCGTGCGCAAGACGGTGCCGATCTACAGCGAGTTCGTGGCGCAGACCGATGCCCGGGAAACGGTGGAGATCCGTGCCCGCGTGCAGGCCTTCCTCGAAGCGCAGCATTTCACCGAAGGCACGATCGTCAAGAAGAACCAGCTGCTGTTCACGCTGGACAAGCGTGAATATCAGGCGAAGCTTCTGCAAGCGAAGGCCGAGCTCGAAATTGCGCTGGCCAGACTCGGCAAAGCCGAAACCGACGAGCGGCGGCTCAAGCCGCTGGCCGAGCGCAGAGCCGTGCCGCAGCAGGACTACGACAACGCGGCCGCGAATCTGCTGGCCGCCCGGGCGAGCGTGTCGGCCGCCCGCGCCAACGTCGTCGCGGCGGAGTTGGACCTGAGCTACACCACGATCCGCTCGCCGATCGCGGGCCTGATCGGCAAGCGCCTGGTGGCCCCGGGCAACCTCGTCGGCAAGGGCGAGGCCACCTTGCTCGATACCGTCTCGAGCATCGACCCGATCCGGGTCAATGCCACCATCAGCGAAGCCGAGTACCTGCGCTTCTTCGCCCGCAGGAAGGAGCAGGACCCGGGCTCCAGGTCGCTGGAACTGATCCTCGCCGACGGCAGCATCTATCCCTACAAGGGCAAGCTCGTCATCATCGATCGGGCGGTGGACCAGAAGACCGGCACGCTCAACATCGCCGCCGAGTTCCCGAACCCCGAAGGGCAATTGCGCCCCGGGCAGTTCGGACGTGTGCGTGCGGTCGCCGAAGTGGCCAGGGACGCGATCCTGGTGCCCAAGCGCGCCGTGCAGGAGATCCAGGGCATGAAGGCCGTGCTCGTGGTCGGCGCCGACGACATGGTCGCGCTGCGCACCATCCAGCCCGGCGAAACGGTCGGCGACCTGCTGATCGTGCGCGAGGGCCTCGAGCCCGGCGAACGGGTGATCGTGGACGGCATCCAGAAGGCCCGACCAGGCTCCAAGGTCCAGCCGACGGCCGCCGCCGACGGCAACCCGTCCGGGGCGGTCAATGCCACGGCCTCCGCCTCGCAGCCCGCCGCGAAGGCCGGGGGGAAATAGTCCATGGCCGATTTTTTCATCCGCCGGCCGATCGTCGCGATCGTCATCGCGATCCTGACCGTGATGCTCGGTCTGGTCACGATCCGCGGGCTGTCGGTCGAGCAGTACCCGTTCCTGGCGCCGCCGAACATCCGCGTCACGGCCAACTATCCGGGCGCCTCGGCCGAGGCGGTGGAGCAGTCGGTGGCCACGCCGATCGAACAGGAGGTCAACGGCGTCGACCGGCTGATCTACATGAAGTCGTCGAACACCAGCGACGGGCGCATGCTGCTCGACGTCAACTTCGAGGTCGGTACCGACCAGGACATCGCCAACGTGCTGACGCAAAACCGCGTCTCGGCGGCGCAGGCGCGGCTGCCGGTCGAGGTCACGCAGCAGGGGGTCACGGTCAAGAAGCAGAGCCCCAGCATCCTGATGGTGATCTCGATCTTCTCGCCGACCGATTCGTACGACGCCAACTTCCTGATCAACTATGCCGGCATCAACCTGCGCGACCAGTTGCTGCGCATTCCGGGCATCGCGCAGGTGGACCTGTTCGGCGGCACCGACTACGGCATGCGCATCTGGTTCCGGCCCGACCGGCTGGCCAAGCTGGGCCTGACGCCGGCCGACGTGATCAATGCGATCAAGGAGCAGAACCTGCAGGCGCCGACAGGCAAGGTCGGCGCCGCGCCCACGCCGAAGGACCAGCAGTTCACCAACACCGTCAGCGCGCCGGGGCGGCTGATCACGCCGGAGGAGTTCGAGAACATCATCGTGCGGCAGAGCGACACCGGCGCGGTGGTGCGCATCAAGGACATCGGCCGCGCCGAACTCGGCTCGCAGGACTACAACGCCTTCGGCCGGCTGAACGGCAAGCCGGCCGGCGCGATGGCGGTGTACCTGCTGCCGGGCGCCAACCAGCTGAAGGCGGCCGAGACGATCTACGCGACCATGGCGCAGGCCAAGGAGCAGTTCCCGGCCGGCATGGACTACAAGATCGTCTACGACACCACGCCGGCCGTGGAGGCGTCGATCGAAAGCATCGTGCATACCTTCGTCGAGGCGCTGATCCTGGTGACGCTGGTGGTCTTCATCTTCCTGCAGAACATCCGCGCGACGATCATCCCGTTGATCACCATCCCGGTGTCGCTGATCGGCACCTTCATCTTCTTTCCGCTGCTCGGGTTTTCGGTCAACACGCTGTCGATGTTCGGCCTGGTGCTGGCCATCGGCATCGTGGTCGACGACGCGATCGTCGTGGTCGAGGCGGTGATCCACCACCTCGAGCACGGCATGAGCCCGAAGGAAGCGACGATCCAGGCGATGAAGGAGGTGACGGCGCCGGTGATCGGCATCGCGCTGATCCTGTCGGCGGTGTTCATCCCGGTCGCCCTGCTCGGCGGGCTGGTCGGCAGCATGTACAAGCAGTTCGCGCTGACCATTGCGATCTCGGTGCTGCTGTCGGCCTTCAACGCACTGTCGCTGACGCCCGCGCTGTGCGCCATGTTGCTGAAGCCGCCGAAGCCGATGCGCGGCCCGCTGGGCAGCTTCTTCAAGGGCTTCAACAAGGCCTTCGACGCCGGCACCAAGGGTTACGTGAAGGTGTCGCGGCTGCTGGTGCGCCGCTCGCTGCTGACGATCGGCATCGTCGTCGCGGTGGCCATCGGGGCCAGCCTGTTCGCGCGCGTGCTGCCGGCCGGCTTCATCCCGGACGAGGACCAGGGCATCTTCGGCGTCAACGTCCAGCTTCCGGCCGGTGCGTCGCTCGAACGCACCAGCCTCGTGCTGAAGAAGATCGAGGACATCCTGGCCAAGACCGACGGCCTCGACTCGTACCAGACCGTCGGCGGCTATGGCGCGGTGACCAACACCTTCCAGCCGAACTACGGCACGATCTTCGTGCGCATGAAGCCCTGGGATGAACGCACGACCGCGGCGCTGCACGTCAACGGCATCATGGGTGGGCTGCGGCCGCAGCTGGCGGCGATTCCCGAGGCGGTGATCTTCCCGTTCAACATCCCGACGCTGGCCGGTTTCGGCGCCGCCTCGGGCTTCAACTTCCTGCTGCAGGACCGCAGCGGTTCGCTGTCGATCGCGCAGCTCGGCGAACTGTCGCAGAAGTTCATCGCCGCGGCCCGGCAGCGGCCCGAGCTGGGCACGGTGTTCACCTCCTTCGACCCGAACTATCCGCAGGTCCGGGTCGACCTGGACCGCGAGAAGGCGCGCACGCTGGGCGTGCCGGTGAACGAGGTCTTCCAGGCGCTGGCGACGACGCTGGGCGGCAGCTACGTCAACGACTTCAACCGCTTCGGCCGGCTGTATCGGGTCTACGTGCAAGCCGATGCCGAGACCCGGCTGAAGGCCGAGGACATCGGCAAGATCTACGTGCGCTCGAAGACCACCGATCAGATGGTGCCGCTGTCCACGCTGGTGACGATCAGCGACATCGCCGGCGCCGAGCTGACGACGCGCTTCAACCTGCAACGCTCGGTCGAGATCCAGGGCGCGCCGGCACCGGGCTTCACCTCCGGGCAGGCGCTGGCCGCGCTGGAGCAGGTGTTCGCCGAGACCATGCCGGCGGAGATGGGTTTCGCCTTCTCGTCGATGTCCTACCAGGAGAAGATCGCCCCGCCCGCCGCGCCGACCTTCATCATGGCGATCGTCTGCGTGTTCCTGCTGCTGGCGGCGCTGTACGAAAGCTGGCGGCTGCCCTGGGCGGTGCTGCTCGG
>CAYUPF010000050.1:0-10755 GCA_964446545.1 uncultured Rubrivivax sp. | reverse complement strand
CTCGGCGTCGTGCCGCTGATGCTGGCCACCGGCGCCGGCGCCGGCGCACAGAACGTGATGGGCACGGGGGTGTTCTGGGGCATGCTGGTGGCGACCGCGCTCGGCGTGTTCATCATTCCCGGCAACTACACCTTCGTCGAAGGCCTCGGCCGGCGCAAGAAGGCCGCGCTAACGCCACCGGTCGTGCCCGCGCAGGAAGGAGCCGATTGAGATGAGCCGCCGACAGACCCTGCTGCTTTGCGCCGTCGCCTGCATCGCCGCCGGCTGCACCACGCTCGGCCCCGACTACACGCGGCCCGATCCCGGGCTGCCGACGGCCTATCGCGGCGCCGACGCCGCGCCGCCGGCGGCCGGCGACCAGACCTTCGGCGCGCTGCAGTGGTGGAGCGTCTTTCCGGATCCGGACCTGCAGGCCTTGATCCGCACGGCGCTGGAGCAGAACTACGACCTGCGCGTGGCCGTGCAGCGCATCCTGCAGGCGCAGAGCCAGGTCACGGTGGCCGGCTCGCTGTCCTACCCCACGGTCGACGGCATCGTCAACGGCCCCTACGTGAACTACTCCGGTTCGGACCTGCCGGCCGGCACCGCCGAGCGCAGCTTCCAGCCGCAGCTCGGTCTCGGTGTCGCTTGGGAGATCGACTTCTGGGGCAAGTTCAGGCGCAACTCCGAATCCGCCTGGGCCGAGTTGCTCGCCGCCGAGGATGCGCGCTATGCGGTCATGGCGACATTGGTCTCGGACGTCGGTCAGGCCTACCTGAGCCTGCGCGCGCTGGACCTGACGCTGGAAATCTCCAGGCGCACGGTGAGTTCGCGCACGCAGTCGATCGACCTGGTGCAGGCCCGGCTCGACGGCGGCGTGGCCGGCATTCTCGACCTGCGGCAGGCCGAGACGCTGTACTACAGCGCGACCAAGACGATTCCCGAGATCCAACGGCAGATCGAAGAGACCGAGAACACCATCAACCTGCTACTCGGGCGCAACCCGGGCCCGATCCCGCGCGGCCGGCCGCTCGACCAGCAGGTCGCCGCCCCGAGCCTGCCGCCCGGGCTGCCGCTGGAGCTGCTGACGCGGCGGCCGGACATCCGGCAGGCCGAGCAGCAGTTGATTTCGGCGAACGCCCAGATCGGCGTGGCCAAGGCAGCGCTCTATCCGCAGGTGACGATCTCCGGCTTCGGCGGAGCGGGCAACGCGACGGTCAACGGCTCGAGCTTCGGGCCGTACTGGATCCTCAGCCTGCTGCCCGAGGTCACGGTGCCGATCTTCAACATGGGCCGGCTTCAGGCGAACGTGGACTACAACGAAGCCCAGGCACAGCAGGCCGGGCTGCGCTACCAGCAGACGCTGCGGCAGGCGCTGCGCGAAGTCTCGGACGCGCTGGTCGCCATCCGCAAGCGGCAGGAATTCCGCCAGCAGCAGGAACTGCTCGTCAAGGCACTCTCGGATGCCAGTCAGGTCGCCAATCTGCGCTACGAGGGCGGTGTGGCCAGCTACCTGGAAGTGCTGGATACCGAACGTCAGTACTTCGACGCCGAGAACGAGCTGGTCCAGGCCAAGCGCGACGAAGCGCTGAGCGTGATCCAGCTGTACAAGGCCCTCGGTGGAGGATGGCAAACCGAAGCCCCGACGACGGCCGCGGTGCAGCCACCGGTGGTGCAAGCCAAGGCCGCCACCACGCCATAGCCCGATGCAGGGGGCGGTCAACCGCCCAGCGCGATGACGATGGCCTCGATGGCCAAACCCAGCAAGACCATGACCAGGCCGGCGCGCCAAGGCTTCGTGCCGGCATACCGGCCCCAGGCATGGCCGCAGACGAAGAGCATGACGATCGCCACTGCGGCCGAGGCGCGCTTGGCCGCGCCGGGGTCTTCGATGAAGACGAAGGGCAGCACCACCGGAAAGGTCGACAGGAATACGAGCAGGAACACCGCCACCGCGCCCAGCAGGTCGCGGCGCGTCATGCGATTGAAGGCGGCGTCGGGCGCCGGCTGCGCAAGGATCGCCTGCCGCACACGCTCCAGACCCTCGCTACCGAGGGCCACGGCAAGCCCGCCGATCTCTTCGGCAATCAGGCGCTGGGCCTGCTCGGGCCGGGCGGCGTCGTGCACCGCACGCATCAGCCTGGCCTTGCGGCCACGGGCGACGATGTTGCGCAGCACGTACATCACGCCGTCGACGAAGCCCCATGCGAGGTTGCAGCCGATCGCCGCCACCAGCATGTCGCGCACCTCGTCGCGGCCGCTGTCCACCACGCTCAGCGTGCCGGTAAAGGTAAGCACCATGAACAGGCCGAACAGCACCTCTGAAACCCGGTCGACCGGGTCGAGCACGCGCGCACTGCCACTGCCGGCGAATGGCTCCGTCATGCAAGAAATCCTGCTGCGCGCAGCTTGTGCATCATTTCGCCGCGATCGTAGTGGATTGCGCTGCCGCGCCCAGCTTCTCGATCGCACGTGCCGGGCGCGCGCATCGGCCCGGCACGAAGCCCGCAGTCGGCGAGCAGACGCTGAATTGCTGCATCGCAACATTCGCTCCCGTTGTCCGGCAATAATCGAGGCGCCGTCACTGGCCCGTCACGGGCATGCGCCAGCGCCTGCCCTAGTTTTCCTTCAACCCTCGTCCAGGTAGCCCACATGGCAAACAAGCCTCCCAACACCCCCGCGTCCTGGCCCCTGCTGCAGGCGGCAGGGGCTGCGACCGAGTACCTGACCGACGCCTGGCAGCGTGGGATCCTCACCTGGGACCTGCTGCGGCAGCGCGGCAATGAATATCTGGAGCATCAGAATTCCGGCAATCCGCCGGTGCTGGTGTTCGACTACGAGATGGTGGTCGACGGCCGCACGCTGGCCAAACCCGCCAACTACGCGCTGGTACGCATCAAGCCAAGCGCCGGTGCGCCCGATGCGGATGCGCGGAAGCGGCCCTTCGTGGTCATCGACCCGCGCGCCGGCCACGGCCCGGGCATCGGCGGCTTCAAGATCGACAGCGAGATCGGCATCGCGCTGAAGTTCGGCCACCCCTGCTACTTCGTCATGTTCTTCCCGCAGCCGGTGCCGGGGCAGACGATCGAGTCGGTGTGCGCGGCCGAGGTCGAGTTCCTGCGCCAGGTGAACGCGCGGCACCCCGATGCCGACAAACCCTTCGTCATCGGCAACTGCCAGGGCGGCTGGGCGCTGCTGATGGCGGCCTCGCTGGCACCCGAGACCGTGGGCCCGCTGCTGCTGGCCGGCGCGCCGGTCTCGTACTGGGCCGGCGTCGAGGGCAGGAACCCGATGCGCTATTCGGGCGGCCTGCTCGGCGGCACCTGGATGGCATCGATGGCCGGAGACATCGGCCACGGCACCTTCGACGGCGCCTATCTGGTCAACAACTTCGAGAACCTGAACCCGTCGAACACCTACTGGAGCAAGCTGTACAACCTGTACGCCAAGGCCGACACCGAAGGCGAGCGCTTCCTCGAGTTCGAGAAATGGTGGGGCGGCCACTACCTGATGAACAAGGAAGAGATGGAGTGGATCTCGCAGAACCTGTTCGTCGGCAACAAGCTCGCCACCGGCCAGGTCGAATCCTTCGACGGCAGGCACCGCGTCGATCTGCGCAACATCCGCACGCCGATCATCGTGTTTGCCTCCTGGGGCGACAACATCACGCCGCCGCAGCAGGCGCTGAACTGGATTCCCGACCTGTACGACAGCGTCGACGAGATCCGCCTCAACGAGCAGACCATCGTCTATTGCCTGCACGACAAGATCGGCCACCTGGGCATCTTCGTCTCGGCCGGCGTGGCCAGGCGCGAGACCTCCGAACTGGCCAGCGCACTGGAGCTGATCGACACGCTGCCGCCGGGGCTGTACGAGGCCATCGTCCAGGACACCACGCCCGACATGCCGGGGCTGGAATATGTCGATGGCCGCTACCTGATCCAGTTCGTGCCACGCAGCATCGACGACATCCTGGCGCTGGACGACGGCCGCCAGGACGAGCGCGCCTTCGAGGTGGCCAACCGCGTGGCGCAGATCAACCAGCAACTGTACGACCGCTTCGCCTCGCCGATCGTCAAGGCGATGTCGAACGAGCCGACGGCGCGGCTGCTGCGCGAGACCAACCCGGCGCGCATGGAGCGCTGGATGTTCTCCGATGCCAACCCGGCGATGGGGTGGGTGAAGTGGCTGGCCGAGTCGGTGCGCGCCAACCGCAAGCCGGTGTCGCCCGACAACCCGCTGCTGCAGGTGGAGCGGGACATGTCGGCGCGCATCGAGCAATCGCTCGACCAGTACCGCGATGCGCGCGACGAATTGTCCGAGCGCTTGTTCAAGGCGATCTACGAGTCGCCCTGGCTGGCCGCGGCCGTCGGGATCGACGAACGCGGCGCCGGCCGCCGTGGCCGGCGCGCGGCCGGCTGGGAGCAGGACGAACTGAAGCGCATGAAGCGCAAGGAGGCCGAGGCGCACTTCGAGCAGGGCACGCCGCTGGATGCCTGGGCGCGATTGTTGCTGTACGTGGGGCGAGAGGAGAAGGTGGCCGACGAGCGGCCGTTCAACCTGATGCAGCGGCTGATCAAGGAGATGAAGCCTGCCAACGTACCGACGCCTGCGGCACTGAAGGCGGCCGTGAAGCGCCAGGCTTTCGTGCTGGCATGGGACGAGGAACGCGCCATCACCGCGCTGCCGAAGCTGGCGCCGGACATGGACGAGCGCCGCCGCGGCTTCGCGGCCGCACGCACGGTCGTCGGCGCCCGCGGCGAAACGACGCCGTACCAGGAAGAACGCTTCCGCCGCGTGGCCGGCCTGCTCGGCCTGGACAAGCCGGCGCGCGTGAGAAAGAGCGCATGAGCAGCACACGGCCTCCCGAAGGGGCTCGCGCCACAGGACGCAGCACGAAGGCTCTCAAATGACACACGACAAGTACCAGCGCCTGGTCGACGCGGCCAGGGCGCTCGCGCCGGTATCCACCGCCGTCGCGCACCCCTGCGATCAAAGTTCGCTGTCGGGCGCGGTCGACGCCGCCAAGCTCGGCCTGATCGTGCCGATCCTGGTCGGCCCGAAGGCAAGGATCGAAGCCGTGGCCCAGGCCTGCAAACTCGACATCTCGGCCTACGAAATCGTCGATGCACCGCACAGCCATGCCGCCGCGGCGCTGGCGGTCGAACTGGTGAAGTGCGGCCGCGCCGAGGCGCTGATGAAAGGCAGCCTGCACACCGACGAGCTGATGGCCGAGGTGGTGCGCAAGGACACCGGGCTGCGCACCGCGCGCCGCATCAGCCACTGCTTCGTGATGGACGTGCCGATGCACACCCATGCGCTGATCATCTCCGACGCGGCGGTGAACATCACGCCGACGCTGCAGGACAAGGTCGATATCGTGCAGAACGCCATCGACCTGGCGCACGCGCTGCATTTCGAGCAGGTGCGCGTGGCCATCCTCTCGGCGATGGAAACAGTCAACCCGCAGGTACCGTCGACGATCGAGGCGGCGGCGCTGTGCAAGATGGCCGAGCGCGGCCAGATCACCGGCGCGCTGCTCGACGGGCCGCTGGCGCTGGACAATGCCATCAGCCTGGAAGCGGCGCAGATCAAGAAGATCGATTCGCCGGTGGCCGGGCACGCCAACGTGCTGATCGTGCCCGACCTCGAGGCCGGCAACATGCTGGCCAAGAGCCTGTCCTTCCTGGCCGGGGCCGATTGCGCCGGCATCGTGCTCGGCGCCAAGGTGCCGATCATCCTGACCAGCCGCGCCGATTCGGTGATGGCGCGGCTGGCCTCGTGCGCGGTGGCGGTGTTCGTGGCACAGGCGCGGCGCGAGAGCGCGGCGAAGGCGATCGCATGACGGACACGATCCTGGTTCTGAACGCCGGCTCGTCGAGCATCAAGTTCTCGCTCTTCGCCGAGGCCGAGGGCAGGCTAGACGTGGTTGCCAGCGGCCAGGTGGAGGGCATCTACAACGCGCCGCATTTTGTCGCCAAGGATGCCGCCGGCCAGCGTCTGGCCGACGAGCACGCGGACGCGGGCCTGGGCCACGAAGGCGCGCTGGCGCAGATTCTGGACTGGCTGCAGTCCACCCAGGGCGCAGGCCGGCGTCTGGCCGCGGTCGGCCACCGGGTGGTGCATGGCGGCACGGAGTTCACGGCGCCGGTGCGTGTGGATGCAGCCACGGTGCAGCGGCTGCAGAAGTTCGTGCCCTTGGCGCCGCTGCACCAGCCGCACAACCTGGCCCCGATGCGCGGGTTGCTGGCGCGCGCGCCCGAGCTGCCGCAGGTGGCGTGCTTCGACACCGCGATGCACCGCACGAACCCGCCGCTGGCACAGATGTTCGCGCTGCCGCAGGAGCTCGGCGACGCGGGTGTGCGCCGCTACGGCTTCCATGGCCTGTCCTACGAATACATCGCCTCGGTGCTGCCGGCCGTCGACGCCGACGCGGCGCGCGGCCGTTGCGTCGTGCTGCACCTGGGCAACGGCGCCAGCATGTGCGCGCTGCAGGGCGGGCGCAGCATCGCCAGCACGATGGGCTTCACCGCGGTGGACGGGCTGCCGATGGGCACGCGCTGCGGCGCCATCGACCCCGGCGTGATCCTGTACCTGATGGACGAGCGCGGCATGGACGTGCGCGCCATCGAGAAGCTGATCTACAGCCAGTCGGGGCTGCTGGGCGTGTCCGGCGTGTCCAGCGACATGCGCGCGCTGCTCGATTCGGCCGAGCCGCGCGCCAAGCTGGCGATCGACCTGTTCTGCTACCGCATCGGCCGCGAACTCGGCTCGCTGGCAGCCGCGCTGGGCGGACTGGATGCGATCGTCTTCACCGCCGGCATCGGCGAGCGCGCCGCGGCCATCCGCGAGCAGGTGTGCCGGGCGGCGGCCTGGCTCGGCGTCGAATTCGATGCGGCCGCCAATGCCGGCCACGGCCCACGCATCAGCAGCGCCACCAGCCGCACCCGCGCCTGGGTCATCCCAACCAACGAGGAGCAGATGATCGCGCGCCACACGCGCGACCTGCTCGCCACGCCATGAATACACGCGTCGTCCCGCCTGCCAACCCGGTGCTCGCCGGCAAGAAGGCCCTCGTGGTCGGTATCGCCAACGAGTATTCGATCGCCTACGGCTGCGCCAGTGCATTCCGACGACTCGGTGCCGAACTGGGCGTCACCTATCTCAACCCCAAGGCAAAGCCGTTTGTCGAGCCGCTGGCCAAGGCGCTGGAGGCGTCGTTTTGCCTGCCGTTGAACGTCGAGCGCCCGGGCGAGTTGGAAGCGGTATTCGATGCCGCGCGCCAGACCTGGGGCCGCCTGGACATCCTGGTGCATTCGATTGCCTTCGCGCCGAAGGAAGACCTGCAGGGCGGGCTGCTCGACTGCTCGGCGGAGGGCTTCAAGCGGGCGATGGATGTGTCGGTGCATTCCTTCGTGCGCATGGCCAAGCTGGCCGCACCGTTGATGAAGAACGGCGGCACGATGTTCGCGATGAGCTACCACGGCGCGACCAAGGTGGTGCCGAACTACAACGTGATGGGTCCGGTGAAGGCGGCCCTGGAGGCGGCCTGCCGCTACCTGGCCTACGAACTCGGGCCGCAGGGCATCCGCGTGCACCCGATCTCGCCGGGGCCGCTGAAGACGCGCGCCGCGTCGGGGCTGAAGGACTTCGACCTGCTGCTCAACGAAGCCGTCAACCGCGCGCCGGTCGGCGAGCTGGTCGACATCGACGATGTCGGCTTTGCCTGCGCCTACCTTGCCACGCCTTACGCGCGCCGCCTGACCGGACAGACGCTGTATGTCGACGGCGGCGTCAACATCATGGGCTGAGACAGTCTGGCGGTGCGCCCGTGCGCTGCAGCGCTACGATAGGGCCGCCCTGCCCCACTCTGAACACCATGACCTACTCGTTGCGCCTTGTCCTCGTCACCGCACTCGCGCTGCTGGCCGGCTGCGTTGTCGCCCCTTACCCCAGCGCCTATCCGACCGTCGTGTCGACGCCGCCGAGCTTCGATCGGTCCTGGGACGCCGCGCTCGGTGCCGCGGCCGACGCCGGGATCCAGATCAGCAACGCCGACCGCGGCAGCGGCCGCATCACCGGCAGCAAGGCCGGCGCGGCGGTGACGATCGAGCTCAGGCAGCAGGCTGACAGCAGCCTGAAACTGAGCTTCGACGCGCCGGGCTCGAAGGAAACCAACCCCACGCTCGGCGACCGCTGGCTGGCCGCGTACAACCGCCGCATGGGCCGCTGACGCACCGGCTGCGCGGCCGCGCAGCCGACGCTTCACGCCGCGCGCCCGCCCGAAAGCACCGCAGGGCGCCTTGCACCTGCCTCCGCACAGCGGGTCTGGCGCCGCGCGCCAAAGGCTCCCGGGCCACCGGGCCACTTGGCCTCGCTCCCGCCGGGACCGGAATCGGCGGCGGCGGCGGCGGCGATCTTCGGCCGCTGGCGTTACAGCAACCAATCGATCGGCAAGCCGGCCAGGAAGCCGACCTGGAAGCGTTGCCACGCACTGGTCTCGGGATCGACGTCGTGCACCAACGTCTCACCCGACGCGCTGCGCTCGACCCACTGCAGATTGGCGCCGTCGGGCGCGATGCGCAGCGCGTAGGCAATGTCGGGCGCCTCGGTCTCGAAGGCATCGGCCAGCTGCTGCGCGGCCAACGGGCTGTCGATCACCAGCCCCATCTCGGTGTTCAGGTGCGCCGAGCGCTGGTCGAAGTTGAACGAGCCGACGAAGATGCGCTTGCCATCCACGGCATAGACCTTGGCGTGCAGCCCCGAGACCTTGGCCGGCCCGAAGCGGCCGCGCACGCGCAGCGAAGACTTGGCGGCGCCGGGCTTCAGCTCGTACAGCTGCACGCCGGCGCGCAGCAGGTCCATGCGCCGCTTCAGGTAGCCGGCGTGCACGACGCGCTCGTCCGACGAGGCCAGCGAATTGGTCAGCACGCGCACCTCCACACCGCGCCGGGACATCTCGGCCAGCATGTCGGTGCCCACGGCACCGGGCACGAAGTAGGGCGAGATGATGTCCAGCCGCTTCTGCGGCGAGCCCATGCGCCGCACCAGCACCGGCAGCAGCAACAGGTCGGAGCGCGCGCCGGCGTCGAGCGTCTTCGCAGGGTCGTCGTACAGCACCTCGCTGGTGGCCCAGTCGAATTCCAGCCGGCCTTCGAGCAGTTCCCAGACGAAGGGCGCCTGCCGCGCGGCCTCCAGGTACAGCGCCGCGCGCGGGTCCTGCGCCACGGCCTCGAAACGCGGTTGCAGCACCGCTGCCGGGTCGGCGGGAGGCGGCCCGACAAAGGGCGCGGCCGGGTAGGCGGATAGGCTGTTCCAGTACAGGTCGAACTCGCGCGAAATCTCCTGCACCACCGGGCCGATGGCCAGCACGTCCAGATCGGCAAAGCCCAGCCCCTCGGCGGCGCCGAAGTATTCGTCGGCGATGTTGCGGCCGCCGACCACGCTGGCCTGGTTGTCGGCGGTGAAGGACTTGTTGTGCATGCGCCGGTTGAGCCGGCTGAAGTCGCTGACGTAGCCCAGGACACGCGATCCGCGGTTGACGAAGGGGTTGTACAGGCGCAGCTCGATGTTCGGGTGCGCATCGAGCGCCGCGAGCAACGGGTCGAGCCCGGCGTTGTTGGCGTCGTCGACCAGCAGGCGCACGCGCACGCCGCGCCCGGCAGCCTGCCACAACGCCTCCCACAACATCGTGCCGACGGCGTCGCCGTGCCAGATGAAGTACTGCACGTCGAGCGAGCGCTCGGCCGCGCGGGCGAGCAGCACGCGCGCCGCGAAGGCGTCGTGCGGATCTTCGAAGGCCATGAAACCGGACAGCCCCGGATGCTCCGCCATTTGCGCCGCCACCGCCTCGCCCAGCCGCGTCTGCGCGGTGTCGGTCAGCGCCTGCGACGGCGTGCGGTCGACAGGCGGCGGCAGTGTCGCGCAGCCGGCCAACAGCCCGAGGCAGGCGAGGAGGACGAGGATGGGCAGGCGGCGTTTCATGGTCGAGGCTGGTTTCGCACGACCAGCGGCGGGCGCGCTACGGACGCACGATCATAGGCTGGGGCTCGCCACGGACCCGCCCGCGGCCAGCGCGCCGAGGTCGCCGCGCTCGTTGGCGCGGGCGTCGCTTGCGCCGCGCGCTCGGCTTCAGCGCGCCGGCTCGACCGAGACGGCCAGGGCCTCGCTGAAGGTCAGTTGCACTTCGTCGCCGACACGCAGCCCCCGGATGAATTCCTGGGCCTTCGGGTCCACGACCCTGATGCGGCGCACGGTGCCGTCCGAAGCGCTGATGTCGACCGTGTTGTTGACGGTGTCGAGCGCAGCCACCTTGACCACGCCCTTCATCGACACGGTGCTCGTGGCTCCCGGGCGAGCGCCGACCTCGGCGCGCTGCAGCGCCGTCGTCGCGCCCGTCGTCACGCCGCTGCCGGGCTTGACCACCTCGGCCGCAACGGCCTCGGTGTAACGCACCTTTACCAGGTCGCCAGCCTTGACCTGAGCCAGGTTGCGCACGTCCGGGCCGGCCTGCACGGCCCACGACCGGCCGTCGGCGCCACGCAAGCGGACCATGCGCGTGGCCGCGTCGACGGACTCGACCGTTGCCGTGGCCTCGACCGAATCGGAGACCGTGACCGGCTTGGGCTGCTGCGCGCAGCCGGCCACGAGTGCCAACACGGCCGCGGCCGTGCCCAGCTTGGCCAGCATCGGCACGTCGAATGAGTAGGCCATCGTCCATTCCCCTTTATCAAGTTGATGAGAGTCGAAGTATGACGTGATCTGCCTGCCCGATCG
>CAYUPF010000049.1:20941-23201 GCA_964446545.1 uncultured Rubrivivax sp. | reverse complement strand
TTGCGATACGGCTTCATCAGTGCCTGTGGATAGGCCGCACGCCGCGCCACCAGCACCAGCGCGGCGATGCTGAAGACATAGGGCAGCATCAGGTACACCTGATAGGGCACCGACACGCCGAACAGCCCGCTGCCCGACTGCTGCAAGCGCAGCTGCAGCGCATCGAACAGGGCAAAGAGGACCGCGCCGAGCAGCGCCTTGCCCGGCCGCCAGCTGGCGAACACCACCAGCGCCACGCACACCCAGCCGCGGCCGTTGACCATGTTGAAGTAGAAGGCGTTGAAGGCGGCCAGCGTCAGGAAGGCGCCGGCCACGCCCATCAGCGCCGAGCCGGCAGTGATCGCCGCATAGCGCACCGCCGCCACGCTCAGGCCCTGACCCTCGGCGGCGGCCGGGTTCTCGCCGACCATGCGCACGGCCAGCCCGGCCGGCGTGCGATAGAGGAACCAGCCGATCGCCGGCACCAGCAGCAGCGCCAGCAAGCTCAGCGGCGTCTGCGCATTCAGCACGGGGATCGGCAGCCACGCCATCTCGGCGAAGGGCTGGATCGTCGGCGGGCTGTCCACCCTGGGGAAGCTGACGCGGTAGGCGTAGCTGGCCAGGCTGGTGGCAAAGAGCGTCAGCCCCAGCCCCGAGACATGCTGCGACAAAGACAGCGTCACCGTCAGCAGTGCATGCAGCAGGCCGAAGGCCGCGCCCACCAGCGCCGCCACCGCCACGCCGGTCCACAGCCCCAGGCCGTTGTAGACCGCCAGCCAGCCGGTGAAGGCGCCCGCCACCATGATGCCCTCGATGCCCAGGTTCAGCACCCCGGCGCGCTCGCACAGCAGCACGCCCAGCGTGCCCAGGATCAGCGGCGTGGCGATGCGCAGCACGGCCACCCAGAAAGGCAGGCTGAAGAGCAGTTCGACCGTCTCAGCCAGCATGGGCGGCTCGCCTGCCGAAGACGATGCGGTACTGCGCCGCCATCGTCGCCACCAGCATGGCCAGCAGCGACACCGAGACGATGACGTCGGCGATGTAGGTGGGCACGTTGACGGCGCGGCTCATGCTGTCGGCGCCGACCAGGATGCCGGCGACGAAGATGGCCGCGGCCACCACGCCCAGCGGGTTCAGCGCCGCGAGCATGGCGATGACGATGCCGCTGTAGCCGTAGCCCGGCGACATGTCCAGCGTGACATAGCTGGTGCGCCCAGCCACCTCGATGGCGCCGGCCAGGCCGGCCAGCGCGCCCGACAGCAGCGCCACCTTCACCATCACCCAGCCCACCGGCATGCCGGCGAAGGCGGCGGCACGCGCGTTGGCGCCGACCGCGCGGATCTCGAAGCCCAGCGTGCCGAACTTCATCAGCGCCCAAAGCGCCACCGCCAGCGCCACCGCCCACAGCAGCCCGGTGTGCACGCGCGTGCGCGCTATCAGCTTGTCCAGCTGCAAGGCATCCTGCAGCACCACGCTCTGCGGCCAGCCCATCGCGCTGGGGTCCTTCATCGCGCCGTCCAGCATCATCGACACGAACAGCAGCACGATGAAGTTGAGCAGCAGCGTGGTCACGACCTCGTCCACGCCGAGACGGCTCTTCAGCAGTGCCGGGCCCAGCAGCAGCAGCGCACCGGCCAGCGCGGCCGCAGCCATCATCGCCGGGAACAGCAGCCACGGGTGCAGCGCGAAGCCCTCGCCGCCGTGCAGCCCGCCGATGGCCACCGCGGCCAGCGCGCCGGCATAGAGCTGGCCTTCGGCGCCGATGTTGAACAGCCGTGCACGGAAGGCCACCGCGGCGGACAGCCCGGTCAGGATCAGCGGCGTGGCGCGTGTCAGCGTCTCGCTCCAGGCGAAGGTGGAGCCGAAACCGCCTTCGAGCAGCAGCGCATAGGCCTTGCCCACCGGCGCGCCGGCCCAGGCGACGAGCAGCGAGCTGACCAGCAGCGTGAAGGCAATGGCCAGCAGCGGTGCGGCCAGCTGCACGCGCCGCGACGGTGCCGCGCGCTTTTCAATGCGCATGTTCGGCCCCCGAACCGGTGTCGGATCCAGCCATGGCCAGGCCGATGTCGGCCAGCGTCCAGTCGCCCGCGGCCCGCACCGGGCTGAGCCGGCCGTGGTGCAGCACCGCCACGCGGTCGGCGAGGGCGAAGATCTCGTCCAGGTCTTCGCTGATCAGCAGCATCGCCGCGCCGCGTGCGATGGCATCGAGCAGCTGCTGGTGCACGTAGGCCACCGCGCCGATGTCCAGGCCCCAGGTGGGCTGGTCGGCGACGATCAGCGT
>CAYUPF010000049.1:13117-20841 GCA_964446545.1 uncultured Rubrivivax sp. | reverse complement strand
GCCTGCGCCGCGGCGCGCTTGACGATGCCGGCGCGCGAGAACACCGGCATCGCATAACGCTCGAGCATCGCGTTCTCCCACACCGGCAGGTCGCCGACCACGCCCACCGCATGGCGGTCCTCGGGGATGCGCGCCACGCCGGCGCGTACCCAGTCGCGCGCGCGGGCCGGCATCACGCGGCCGTTCAGCTCCAGGCGGCCGGAAGACAGCGCATGCAGCCCGAACAACGCTTCGGCCAGCGCCTGCTGGCCGTTGCCGGCCACACCGGCGATGGCCACGATCTCGCCGGCGTGCAGTTCCAGGTTCACCCCGTCGAGCAGGCGCCGGCCGTCGGCGGACTGCACCGTGGCGTCCTGCAGCCGGCACACGGTGGCGCCGGGCGCGCGCGGCCGGCGCGTCGGCATCTGCACCTGGCGGCCGACCATGGTCTCGGCCAGCAGCGCCTTGTCGGCGCCGGCCGCCGGCAGCACCGCGATCAGCTTGCCGCCGCGCAGGATGGCGATGCGCTGCGACACGCGCAGCACCTCGTCGAGCTTGTGGCTGATGAAGATCACCGACAGCCCCTGTTCGATCAGCTGGCGCAGCGTGCCGAACAGCGACTCCGCCTCGGTGGGCGTCAGCACCGCGGTGGGCTCGTCCAGGATCAGGATGCGCGCGCCGCGCACCAGGGCCTTGAGGATCTCGACGCGCTGGCGCTCGCCCACCGACAGCTCGGCGATGCGCGCATCCGGGTCCACGCCCAGGCCGAAGCGCCGGCCGGTGGCCACCAGCTTGTCGCGCGCGGCGGCGCGGCGCGACAGCGGCCACCACAGCGGCTCGGTGCCGAGCATCACGTTGTCGAGCACGCTCAGGTTGTCGGCCAGCGTGAAGTGCTGGTGCACCATGCCGATGCCGGCCGCCAGCGCGGCCTTCGGCTGGCCCGGCGGCAGCGGCTGGCCGAAGACCTCGATAGTCCCTTGGTCGGCGACGTAGTGGCCGAACAGAATCGACACCAGCGTGCTCTTGCCGGCGCCGTTCTCGCCCAGCAGCGCCAGCACCTCGCCGCGCCCCAGCTCCAGCGAGATGGCGTCGTTGGCCACCAGGCTGCCGAAGCGCTTGGTGATGCCGCACAGGCGCAGCACGGAGTCTGGGGTCACGGTGCGCACGCTTTGTCAGTGGTAGTCGTCTTCGAGCTGGTGGCGCACCGCCAGGATCGTGACGCTCGAGGCGTCGTCGATCTCGAACAATGCGACGTAGCCGGTGTGGCCGAAGGGGATCAGCAGCTCACGCAGGAACGGGCTGCGGCCGGCCTTGCGGTAGACGAAGGGCGAATACCTCAGGCTTTCGACCGCAGTCTCGATCGTGTCGATGGCGCGCTCGGCGAGATCCAGTGCCTCGACGGTCGTGCTGCGAGCCAGCAGATGGCCATACAGGCGCTTCAGGTCTTCGCGCGCACCCGCGCTGTACCTGACGGCGAAGCTCACCCACGCACCCGCTTGCGGGCCTTGTCGAGCATCGTGCGCAGTTCATCGTGCACGGACTTCGCCGTGAAATAGCGGCCCGTGCGCCGTGCCTCCTCGCGCGACGACAAGCCGCGCGCGATGAATTCGGCGCGCGTGCGGCGGCGCTCGACGGTTTCACGCACCGCCGTCTCGATCAGCGCAGACAGTGTTTCGCCTTCCTGCAGCACGCCCTCGGCGGCCTCCCGCAATTCAGGTTCGACACGCAGCGAGGGAAAGGTGGCTGTTTTCATGAGGGCAAGGGGTCATGCGTCGCAGATGCAACGCATTCTAAGCACCACCCTACTTCGCCGTCGGCTTCGGCGGTTTGTGATCGCGCCCATCGGCTCGGTGCGCATCAGTAGCCCGCTTCCTGCAGGTGGCGAACGGCAAGAAGGACGGCCGTGTCGCCCTCATGGCGGTACAGCGCCATGTAGCCGCTGTCGCCGAACTCTATCGGCCATTCCCGGAACTCAGGGTCCATGTCCTCGACCGGCCGGCCGATGCCTGGCTGCTGCGCCAGAACCCGGACGCCCTCGCGGATGGCCTGCACCGCGCGCCGCGCCGCGTCGGCGTTGTTCTTCGCCAGGAAACGATGAAGGCGCTGCACGTCGCGCAGGGCGTGCGGCGACCAGATCAGCCGTGGCATTCAGGAGGCTCGGTGTCCTCGCCAGCCTCCAGCTTCGCCAGCCAGTCGTCGGCTTCTGCCTGCGCGACATGCAAGCCGGTGGCCTGGTAGTCGTGCCATGCTCGCAGTGCGCTCTGACGCAAGGCTTCGCGCTTTTCCTCGCGGTCCACGTACTGGCGGATCGCCTCGCGCATCAGCCAGTGCGGGCTGCGGTTGCGCGCGTCCGCCAGGCGCTTGACCCGCTCCCTTGTCTCTTCATCGATCTTGATGGCCACCGGTCGGGCGGGCGCGGAGGTCGCGGTCATGACAGGTCTCAACGGTATCTCTGAGTATTACTTCATCATACCCGCTGCAAGCGCGATACCTACTTCGCCGTCGGCTTCGGCTGGTTGTCGTCCACCGCCACCTTGAAGCTGCCGTCGAGGATGGCCTTCTCCTTGGCCTTGACCTTGGCGATCAGATCGGCCGGGATCTTCTTCTCGAAGCTGCCCAGCGGCGCCAGTTCGCTGCCGCCGAACTGCATCGTCGAATACTTGCCCAGGTCCTCGGCCTTGAAGCTGCCTGCCTTCACCGCCTTCAGCGCCACGTCCACCGTCGGCTCCATGTTCCACAGCGCCGAAGCGACCACGGTGTCGGGGTACTTGTCCTGGGTGTTGATGACGTTGCCGATGGCCAGCTTGCCCTTCTCCTTGGCCGCGTCGCTGACGCCGAAGCGCTCGGCGTACATCACGTCGGCGCCCTTGTCGATCATCGCGAAAGCGGCTTCCTTGGCCTTCGGCGGGTCGAACCAGCTGTTGATGAAGGTGACCATGAACTCGGCCTTCGGGTTGACCTCCTTCGCGCCGGCCATGAAGGCGTTCATCAGGCGGTTGACCTCGGGGATCGGGAAGCCGCCGACCATGCCGATCTTGTTGCTCTTGGTCATGCCGCCGGCGATCATGCCGGTCAGGTAGGCGGGCTCCTGGATGTAGTTGTCGAAGACCGCGAAATTCGGCGCCTGCGGTTTGCCCGAGCTGCCCATGACGAAGCTGACCTTCGGGTAGTCCTTGGCCACCTTGCGCGCCGCCGCCTCCACCGCGAACGATTCGCCGAAGATCAGCGTGTGGCCCTTCTCGGCGTAGCCGCGCATCACGCGCTCGTAGTCGGCATTGGCCACGTTCTCGGAGAACACGTACTCGATCTCGCCGCGCGCCGCCGCGGCCTTCAGCGCCTTGTCGATGCGCGACACCCACTGCTGCTCCACCGGCACGGTGTAGATGGCGGCGACCTTGGTCTTCTCCTGTGCCCAGGCGGGCAGGCTCAGGGCGGCTACCGCGGCAGCGGCGGCACACAGGGTCAGGCGGCGGGACAGGTTCATGACAACTCCTCTTGGATTGGGGGACGGACCAGGTTCAAGGCAAGGCTTCGTTCAAGGGCTGATACGTATTCGCGATCGATCACACAAGAAGCGGCTGCTGCTTCGAAGTGGCGCTTGCGGTTCGTATCGAAGGGCATGCCGAGGCCGCTGCGGCAGCGCGCCGGCGCCACCCGCGTTCTCCGGCCCACATCGCGGGCCGACGGCTTCTGTGCGCGACCATCACCTCATCACCACCGGCCAAGCGCGGACGGGGCCAGCGGACCGCGAACGGGGCCTGCGCCCGCGGGTGGGACACCGTTCCACCGCAACGACTGCACGCTGCGCGCCTTGTGGAACACCGCGAGCGGTGACAGGGAGGGCGAGCCCGGACCGACCGCCACGCGGAACGCTCGCGCACAGAGGTCTTCTTGAGCGTTACTGGCATGCGTTGAGCTTTGGCTTACCTTGCCACGCCGGCCCGTTCCAGCATCGCGTGCAGCAGCACGTTGCAGCCGGCCGTGATGTGCTCGGGCTTGGCGTCCTCGATCTCGTTGTGGCTGATGCCGTCCTTGCAGGGGATGAAGATCATCCCGGTCGGCGCCAGCCGCGCCATGTACACGGCGTCGTGCCCGGCGCCGCTGACGGTGGGCATGTTGCTGTAGCCCAGCTTGTTTGCAGCGCGCTGCACCGCGGCCATGCAGTCGGCGTGGAAGGGCTGCGCCGGGTAGGCGCTGACCGGCTCGATGCCGATCGGCAGCCCGCTGTCGGCGCTGAGCTTTGCCGCCGCCGCGCGGATGTCGGCATCCATCGCATCGCACAGCGCGTCGCTGGCATTGCGCAGGTCGATGCTGAACTTCACCTGCCCGGGGATGACGTTGCGGCTGTTCGGGTGCACCTGCACCATGCCCACCGTGCCGCGCCCGTGCGGCGGGTGGCGATGCGCGCAGGCCACCACCTGCTGCATCAGCGCCGCCGCCACCTGCAGCGCGTCGCGGCGCAGCGCCATCGGCGTCGGCCCGGCATGCGCTTCCATGCCGGTCACGCTGCAGTCGTACCAGCGGATGCCGAGCACGCCGGTGACCACGCCGATGGTCTTGTCGTGGTCCTCCAGCACCGGGCCCTGCTCGATGTGCGTCTCGAAGTAGCTGCCGATCGGGTGCGCGCCCGGCTCCTCTGACCCGATGTAGCCGATGCGCTGCAGTTCGTCCTTCACCGACCTGCCTTCGCTGTCCTTGGCGGCATAGGCATGTTCCAGCGTGAAGGCCTTGGCGAACACGCCCGAGCCCATCATCACCGGCACGAAGCGCGAGCCTTCCTCGTTGGTCCACCACGCCACCTCGATCGGCGCTTCGGTCCGGATGCCGTGGTCGTTGAGCGTGCGCACCACCTCCAGCCCGGCGAGCACGCCGTAGTTGCCGTCGAACTTGCCGCCGGTGGGCTGGGTGTCGATGTGGCTGCCGGTCATCACCGGCGGCAACTCGTCGTTGCGGCCGGGGCGGCGCAGGAAGCCATTGCCGATCCTGTCGGTCGTCACCGTCAGGCCGGCCTCGCGCGCCCATTTCGACACCAGGTCGCGGCCCTGCTTGTCCAGGTCGGTCAGCGCCAGCCGGCATACGCCGCCCTTGGGCGTCGCGCCGATCTGCGCCAGTTCCATCAGCGAACTCCACAGGCGATCGCCGTCGACGCGCAGGCTGGAAACGTCGGGCTCGACCGGGGCGTCCATGTCCGCTGCTTCAGGGGGAGGGTGTGGCGGCGCGCGTCAGCGTGCGCACCTTGCGCTGGAACGAGTCCAGCTCCGCGAAGCGCACCACCGGCCGGCCGCGGTAGGCCGCGTAGTCCTCGACGAAGGCCGACGCGCTGGCATACGGCCCCGCGACGTGGCCCGGGCGCTCGGAGTCGGCAAGGAAGTACAGACTGCCGCCGCGGCGGAACGAGGCGATCCAGTGCAGCCGCAGCGTCTGCCCCTGCAGCTGCAGCGCTTCGAATTCGATCATCAGGTAGCGCGCCTCGGCCTGCGGGGCGATGCGGCGCAGCGTCTCCACCGCGAAGCGCGACAGGTCGACGCACACGCCGCGGGGTGCGTCGAAGAACGCGGCCGGTTCGGCGACGGTCGCCATCGACAACCGGCGCTGCGTGTCGGACAGCAGCACGGCGCGCGCCGTGTCGTAGCGGAAGTGCTGCGCCGCCCAGGCGCTCAACTCCTCGGGCGTGCGCCACTGCTGCAGTGCCTGCGCGTAGGACGACGGCGCCTCGGCGGCATCGCTGGCAGCGGCCTGCGCCACGCAGCACGCCGCCAGCAGCGCGATGCCGGTCCGCGATCCGCGCAGGCTCGTGCCTTCAGCGCGCCACGGCCGGCAGCGGACGCTGGCGATCCGTGGCGGCAAGGTCGAGCACCGTCGTGGTGCCGCCGGCCAAGCCGGCGGCCACAACGGACGGGTGCTGGGCAAGCGCATGGCGGGCATCATCGATCCAGGACGACGGGGCGGAAGCAAGGTTTTACCACCCGCGCCCTTCCTGGCGGGAGGCCGTAGCAGGATTGGTGCCGACCCTAGAATCAGGCCACCTTCCGCCCGAGCCCAGGCCGGCCTTCGCGCCGCGCGCCGCATGAATCCTTCACTCCTGTCCGCGCTGTCCCCGCTGGATGGCCGTTATGCCGCCAAGGTGGCGCCGCTGCGCCCGCTGCTCAGTGAATACGGTCTGATGCACCGCCGCGTGCAGGTGGAGGTGGAATGGTTCATCGCGCTGTCCGATGCCGGGCTGGCCGAGTTCGAGCCGCTGGGCCGCGCCGCGCGCGCGCGGCTGCGCCGCCGCGTCGCCGATTTCTCCGAAGCCGACGCGCAGGCCATCAAGGACATCGAGCGCAGCACCAACCACGACGTCAAGGCGGTGGAGTACTGGATCAAGGCCGGCTTCGCCGGGGATGCCGAGCTGTCGGCCGCGGCCGAGTTCGTGCACTTCGCCTGCACCAGCGAGGACATCAACAACACCAGCCATGCGCTGATGCTCAAGGCGGCGCGCGCCGAGGTGCTGCTGCCGGCGCTGGACACCTTGATCGACAAGCTGCGCGTCATGGCGCATGCGCTGGCCGAGCTGCCGATGCTCAGCCGCACCCACGGCCAGACCGCCAGCCCGACGACCTTGGGCAAGGAGGTGGCCAACGTCGTCGCCCGGCTTACCACGGCGCGCGCACGCATCGCCGCGGTGCCGCTGCTGGCCAAGATGAACGGCGCGGTCGGCAACTACAACGCGCACCTGGCGGCCTATCCGGACGTGGACTGGGAGGCCTTCAGCCGCCAGGTGGTGGAAAAGCGGCTCGGCCTGACGCTGAACCCGCACACCATCCAGATCGAGCCGCACGACTACATGGCCGAGCTGTTCGACGCCTTCGCTCGCGCCAACACCATCCTGATCGACTGGGCGCGCGATGTCTGGTCCTATGTGTCGCTGGGCTACTTCAAGCAGCGGCTCAAGGAAGGCGAGATCGGCAGCAGCACCATGCCGCACAAGGTCAACCCGATCGACTTCGAGAATGCCGAGGGCAATTTCGGCCTGGCCAACGCGCTGCTGACGCACCTGAGCCAGAAGCTGCCGATCAGCCGCCTGCAGCGCGACCTGAGCGACAGCACGGTGCTGCGCAACATGGGCGTGGCGCTGGGCTACACGCTGCTCGGCGTCGACAGCCTGCAGCGCGGTCTGGACAATCTGCAGGTCAACGAGGCGGTGCTGGCCGCCGACCTGGACGCATCGTGGGAGGTGCTGGCCGAAGCGGTGCAGACGGTGATGCGCCGCCACGGCCTGCCCAACCCCTACGAGCAGCTGAAGAAGATGACGCGCGGCAAGGCCATCACCGCCGCGGCGATGCGCAAGTTCGTCTCCGGGCTCGACCTGCCGGCCGCCGACAAGAAGCGCCTGCTGGCGCTGACGCCGGCCGGCTATACGGGCCTGGCCTCCACGCTGGCGCGACGGGTATGACGTTCAGCGACATGCTGCGCGCGGCGCAGCAGGCCAACGACTCGATGCTGTGCGTCGGGCTGGACCCGGAGCCGGCGAAGTTCCCTGCCGCGTGGCGGGGCGACGCCGCCCGCACCTACGAGTTCTGCGCCGCCATCGTCGATGCGACGAAGGACCTGGTCTGCGCCTTCAAGCCGCAGATCGCCTACTTTGCGGCGCAGCGCGCCGAAGACGCGCTGGAGCGGCTGATCGCCCACATCCACAAGGTCGCGCCGGGCGTGCCGGTGATCCTGGACGCCAAGCGCGGCGACATCGGCGCCACCGCCGAGCA
>CAYUPF010000049.1:0-13017 GCA_964446545.1 uncultured Rubrivivax sp. | reverse complement strand
CGGACGGACCGATCATCGTCAGCTCCTCGCGCGCCATCCTCTACGCGTCGGCCGGCGCCGACTTCGCCGCCGCCGCGCGCCGCGTGGCGCGCTCGACACGGCAGCAGCTGAACGCGGCCAAGCCGTGAACTGATACCCCCGTGCGGGGAAAACGAGGCTGCACGGGCGGGGCCTTGGCGCCAAACTTGCTCCCTTGCACAAGACGTTGGCGAGGACCCCACCGGTCATGAAGCCCGCACTGGCCCCATCACCCCCCGTGCCGTTCGACGACGCCGACGCGCAGCGCGCTGTTCGGCACATCATCACCCGCTACTTCTTCGGCACCGCCGCCGCCGTGGCCCTGCTCGCCGCGCTGG
The DNA here is from genome assembly GCA_964446545.1 of uncultured Rubrivivax sp. GTDB lineage: Bacteria > Pseudomonadota > Gammaproteobacteria > Burkholderiales > Burkholderiaceae_C > Rubrivivax. The sequence goes on along the minus strand of CAYUPF010000049.1, from coordinate 12,661 downwards.
TGTTCGTGTTCCTGCCCAGCGGTGCCTCCCCGGGCGCACGCTGGCCGCTGGTGCTGGCCTTCGCCGCGCTGGGCGCGCTGGCCGTCACCTCGATGCGTGCCGGCGCCACGCGCATGGAGGACCTGGTGGCGCTGGTGGTCATCGCCGCAATCGCGGTGATCACGCTGGCCGCGACCTTGCTGGACTGGGGCATCGCCGGGCCCGGCTTCGGCTTCTTCGGCCTGATGACCTGCATGGTCTGCGCGGTCGCCGGGCTGCGCCTGGGCCTGCTCGTGGCGACGCTGAGCGGCCTGGTGGTGCTGAGCCTGGCCTATGCGCAGGCGCGCCAGTGGCTGCCGGCGGGCAACTCCGCCATGTCCGACGAAAGCCTGGGCCTGCGCGCGCTGATCCACCTCATCGTCATCGGCTCGGGCCTGGCCGGCGGCATGCTGGTGTCGCGCGTGGTCTCGGGCTTCGTGCGCTCGGCCGAGGAGCGTGAGCAGCGCTTTCGTGGCCTGCTGACCATCGCCGCCGATGCCTACTGGGAGATCGACGATCAGTACCGGCTGGTGACCTTCAAGCGCCAGGGCCGCAGCGGCGGTTCGATGGGCGAGGCCAGCGCCGTCGGCCAGGTGCCCTGGGAGGTGCCGGAATTCAGCCTCGACGAGGACACGCTGGACCTGCTGCGCGCCCACCTCGAGGCGCGCGAACCCTTCCGCGATCTGCCGGTGCAGTGGCTGGGCGTGCCCGGCCAGGTGCGGCATTTCCTGGTCAGCGGCGAGCCGCGCCGGCCGGCACAGGCCGTCTTCATGGGCTATTGGGGCGTGGCGCGCGACGTCAGCGCCGACGTGCAGGCACGCCAGGCGCTGCTGGCCACCGAATCGCGCTACCTGGAGCTGTTCACGCGCATCCCCACGCCGCTGGTGCTGCACGCCCAGGGCCGCGTGCTCGACGCCAACCCGGCAGCGCTGGACATGTTCGGCTTCGTCGACCTGCAGGCCATGGTCGGCCAGGACCTGCTGGCGGTGTACGAAGGCGGCGACTCGCGCGAGCGCGCGCGCCGCGGCATCGAGGCGCTGCAGCAGATGAGCGCCGGCGACGCGCTGCCGGTGGCCGAGTTCCGCTTGAGCGGGCGCGAGGGGCGGCGCGTGGTGGTGCGCGCCACCGGCGTGCGCCTGGACACGCCGGACGGGCCGGCGGTGCTGTCGATCTTCGTCGACGACACCGAGCGCAAGAAGGCCGAGGACGCGGTGCGCCGCTCCGAGGCGATGCTGTCGCATCTGGTGGCCACCAGCCCCGACATGATCACGCTCACCGACCTGGCATCCGGCCGCTACGCGATGGTCAACCGCACCTTCGAGCGCCAGACCGGTTACGGCGCCGCCGAGGTGGTGGGCCGCAGCGCGGTCGAACTGGGCATCTGGCGCCACGCGCAGGACCGCGAGCGCTTCGTCGCCACCATTCGCGACCAGGGCCAGGTGCAGGACATGCCCACCGAGTTCGCCACCAAGGGCGGCGCCACGCTGTCGATGCTGGTGTCGGGCGCGCGCTTCGCGATGGACCGGCGCGAGTACCTGGTGATCAACGCGCGCGACGTCACCGACGCCGAGCGCGAGCGGCTGCAGCGCGAGGCGATCCTGCAGAACGCGTCGATCGGCATTGCCGTCACGCGCAACCAGCGCTTCGTGCTCGCCAACCCGCGCTTCGAGCAGATGTACGGCTGGCCGAGCGGCGCGCTGCTCGGCCAGAGCGGGCGCGTGGTCTGGGACAGCGACGAGGACTACCAGCGCATCGGCGCCACGCTCGGGCCCGCGCTTTCGCGCGGCGAATCGGCAGAGATCGAGATTCAGGCGCGGCGCTTCGACGGCAGCACCTTCCTCGGCCGCGTCACCGGCAAGGCCATCGATCCGTCGCACCCGGGCCGCGGCGGCACCATCTGGATCGTCGAGGACATCACCGAGCGGCGCCAGGTCGAGCAGGCGCTGGCGCGCGCACGCGACGCCGCCGAGGCCGCCAACCGCGCGAAGAGCGCCTTCCTCGCCAACACCAGCCACGAGCTGCGCACGCCGCTGAACGGCCTGCTCGGGCTGGCGCGGCTGGCGGCTGCATCCGACACCAGCGAGGCGCGGCGCCATCAGTACCTGCTGCAGATCGGCGACACCGCGCAGGCGCTGTCGGCCATCATTTCCGACATCCTCGACCTGTCGAAGATCGAGGCCGGCAAGCTCGAGCTCGAGACCGTGTCCTTCGAGCTGGGCGAGCTGCTGCGCGGCATGCGGCGCGCCTATGCCACGCTGGTCGAGGCGCGGCCGATCACGCTGCGCCTGGACATCGGCGCCGGCGTCGAGGGCCTGGTGCTCGGCGACCTGGTGCGCACACGGCAGATCCTCAGCAACTACCTGGGCAACGCGCTGAAGTTCACCGCGCGCGGCGAGGTGCGGTTGCAGGCCCGGCGGATCGACGCGCAGCGCGTTCGCTTCGAGGTGCACGACACCGGCCCGGGCATCGATGAGCAGACCCAGGCGCGGCTGTTCCGTCCCTTCACGCAGGCCGACGAGTCGACCACGCGCCGCTACGGCGGCACCGGCCTGGGCCTGTCGATCTGCCGCGAGCTGGCCACGCTGATGGGCGGCGAGGTCGGCGTGCACAGCCGCTTCGGCGAGGGCAGCTGCTTCTGGGCCGAGCTGCCGCTGCCGGCCACCACTGTGCTGCCCTCCGCGCTGCAAGCCGACGCCCCGGCGCAGGGCTCGCTGCGCGGCGCGTCGGTGCTGATGGTCGAGGACAACCCGGTGAACATGCTCATCGCCGCGGCCATGCTCGAGCGCTGGGGCATGCACATCGAGCAGGCCAGCGACGGCCAGCAGGCGGTGCAGGCGGTGCAGCGCCGCGCGCAGAACGGCACGCTCTTCGACGCCGTGCTGATGGACGTGCAGATGCCGGTGATGAGCGGGCACGAGGCGACGCGCGTGCTGCGCCGCGACTACAGCGCCGAGCGGCTGCCGATCATCGCGCTGACCGCGGCTGCGCTGGTGAGCGAGCGCGAACAGGCGCTGGCCGCCGGCATGAACGACTTCCTCACCAAGCCTATCGACGAGAAGCGCCTGCAGCAGGCGCTGCTGCGCTGGATCGGCGTGCGCCGCGGCCAGGCCGCTCAGCCGCCGGCGTAGACGCTGGCGTCGGTGCTCAGCAGCTGCAGCGGGTAGCGCCGGCCGGCGATGTGGTCGGCCACGCACTGCCACAGCAGTGGGCTGCGGTGGCGCTCGCGGCTGGCCTTGATTTGCCGTGGTGTGAGCCACAGCGTGCGCACGATGCCGCAGTCCAGCGCGCGCCCCGGCTCGGGTGTGCCGACCGTGCCGCAGAAGGCGAAGCGCAGGTAGGTGATGTCCTCGCCGGTGCTGGCGCGGTGCAGCCGCGCCAGGTAGACGCCGACCAGCGCCTCGGGCTCGAAGCGGCAGGCGCTTTCCTCCAGCGCCTCGCGCACCACGCCCTGCAGCGGCGATTCGCCCGGCTCCAGGTGCCCGGCCGGGTTGTTCAGACGCAGACCCTCGGGCGTGTGTTCCTCGACCAGCAGGTAGCGGCCGTCGCGCTCGATGACGGCGGCGACGGTGACGGAGGGACGGAAGCGCTCAGTGGACATCAGGCAACGATGGTAGCCGGCGATCACCGCCGGCAAGAAGTCGCAGCCAAGTCTTGTGTTAGCTTCTCGCGCCTGAGACAACAGCGACCTTCGCGAGGAGAAGACCCCATGCGCATCGGAGTTCCGAAGGAAACGGCGGACGGCGAGAAGCGCGTCGCCACCGTGCCCGACGTGGTGGAAAAGCTCATCAAGCTGGGTTTCACGGTGGCCGTGGAAAGCGGCGCGGGCGACGCGGCCAACTTTGCCGACGACACCTACCGCGCCGCCGGTGCCGAAGTCCTGGGCACGGCCGCCGAGATCTGGGCGACATCGGACATCGTCTTCAAGGTGCGAGCGCCCAGCCCGGCCGAAGTGGGCCTGCTGCGCGAGGGCGGCACGCTGATCGGCTTCATCTGGCCGGCGCAGAACCCCGAGTTGATGCAGCAGCTGGCACAGCGCAAGGCCACCGTGCTGGCCATCGACTCGCTGCCGCGGCAACTGAGCCGTGCGCAGAAGATGGACGCGCTGACATCGATGGCCGGCATCAGCGGCTACCGCGCCGTGATCGAGGCCGCCAATGCCTTCGGCCGCTTCTTCAACGGCCAGATCACCGCCGCCGGCAAGATCCCGCCGGCCAAGGTCTTCATCGCCGGCGCCGGCGTCGCCGGGCTGGCGGCCATCGGCACGGCCGCCAACCTGGGCGCGATCGTGCGCGCCAACGACACGCGCGCCGAGGTCGCCGACCAGGTGGTGTCGCTGGGCGGCGAGTTCGTCAAGGTCGACTACGAGGAAGAAGGCTCGGGCGGCGGCGGCTACGCCAAGGTCATGAGCGAGGGCTTCCAGGCCGCGCAGCGCGCGATGTACGCGCAGCAGGCCAAGGACGCGGACATCATCATCACCACCGCGCTGATCCCCGGCAAGCCGGCGCCCAAGCTGATCACCGCCGAGATGGTGGCGAGCATGAAGCCGGGCAGCGTCATCGTCGACATGGCGGGCGAGCAGGGCGGCAACTGCGAGCTCACCGTGCCCGGCGAGGCGGTGGTGCGCCACGGCGTGACCATCATCGGCTACACCGACCTGGTCAGCCGCCTGGCCAAGCAGTCGTCGACCTTGTACTCGACCAACCTGCTGCGCGTCACCGAGGAGCTGTGCAAGACCAAGGACGGCGTCATCGACGTCAACATGGACGACGACGCCATCCGCGGCCTGACCGTCATCAAGGAGGGCAGCGTCACCTGGCCGCCGCCGCCGCTGAAGCTGCCGGCGCCGCCGCCGGCCAAGCCGGCCGCCGCCGTGCCGGCCGCCAAGAAGGGCCATGGCCATGGCGCCGGCGCGCCGATGTCGGTCAAGGGGCTGGCGATCGTCTTCGGCCTGGGCGCACTGGCCTTCGGCTTCGTCGGCCTGTATGCACCGGCCAGCTTCCTGTCGCACTTCACCGTGTTCGTGCTCGCCTGCTTCATCGGCTACATGGTGATCTGGAACGTGACGCCGGCGCTGCACACGCCGCTGATGAGCGTGACCAACGCCATCTCGTCGATCATCGCCATCGGCGCGCTGGTGCAGATCGCGCCGCCGCTGGACGGCTCGGCCGCAGACCGGCCGTCGGGGCTGATCCTGGCGCTGGCGGTGCTGGCCCTGGCGCTCACCGCCATCAACATGTTCGGCGGCTTCGCGGTGACGCGGCGCATGCTGGCGATGTTCCGCAAGTGAGGGGACGGACATGAGCTCAGGCCTGGCCACCGTCGCCTACATCGCCGCCACCATCCTGTTCATCCTGAGCCTGGGCGGGCTCGCCAACCCCGAGACCGCGCGCCGCGGCAACCTGTTCGGCATCATCGGCATGGTCATCGCCGTGCTGGCCACGGTGCTGGGGCCGCGCGTCACGCCGGCCGGCTATGCCTGGATCATCGGCGCGCTGCTGTTCGGCAGCGTCATCGGCCTGTACGCCGCGAAGAAGGTGCAGATGACGCAGATGCCGGAGCTGGTCGCGGCCATGCACAGCCTCGTCGGCCTGGCCGCCTGCCTGGTGGGTTTCGCCAGCTACGTCGACACCTCGACCGTGTTCCCGACCGCAGCCGAGAAGACGATCCACGAGGTGGAGATCTACATCGGCATCCTCATCGGCGCCGTCACCTTCTCGGGCTCGGTCATCGCCTTCGGCAAGCTGTCGGGCAAGATCGGCGGCAAGCCGCTGCTGCTGCCCGCGCGGCACTGGCTCAACCTGGCGGGGCTGCTGATCGTCATCTGGTTCGGCCGCGTGTTCCTGCAGGCCGAAAGCATCGGCGACGGCATGGGGCCGCTGCTGGTGATGACGGTGATCGCGCTGCTGTTCGGCGTGCACATGGTCATGGCCATCGGCGGGGCCGACATGCCGGTGGTGGTGTCGATGCTCAACAGCTATTCGGGCTGGGCCGCGGCGGCCACCGGCTTCATGCTCAGCAACGACCTGCTGATCGTGGTGGGCGCGCTGGTCGGCAGCTCGGGCGCGATCCTCAGCTACATCATGTGCCGGGCGATGAACCGCAACTTCATCAGCGTCATCGCCGGCGGCTTCGGCACCGGCGGCGGCGCGCCGGCGGCGACAGGCGGCGCGCAGCCGGCCGGCGAAGTGGTCGCTGTCAGTGCGCTGGAAACCGCCGAGCTGCTGCGCGAGGCCAAGAACGTGGTCATCGTGCCCGGCTACGGCATGGCGGTGGCGCAGGCGCAGCACACGGTGTTCGAGATCACCAAGCACCTGCGCGAGATGGGCGTGAACGTGCGCTTCGGCATCCACCCGGTGGCCGGGCGCATGCCCGGCCACATGAACGTGCTGCTGGCCGAGGCCAAGGTGCCCTACGACATCGTGCTCGAGCTCGACGAGATCAACGACGACTTCCCCGACACCGACGTGGCTATGGTCATCGGCGCCAACGACATCGTCAATCCGGCCGCGCAGGACGACCCGGCCAGCCCGATCGCCGGCATGCCGGTGCTGGAGGTGTGGAAGGCGCGCACCTCGATCGTCATGAAGCGCAGCATGGCCTCGGGCTACGCCGGGGTGGACAACCCGCTGTTCTACAAGGACAACAACCGCATGCTCTTCGGCGATGCCAAGAAGATGCTGGACGAGGTGCTGGTGGCGCTGAAGAGCTGAACGCCACACGCGCTACCAGGAGGCCGGCGATGCCGGCCTTTCTTATGAGCTCGACCCAGGCGTCCAAATGAAAGCGTATTGCTCTTTTATTTAATAAGATCCACCAGCCATCTGGCCTGATAAAGGAAGTGCCGTTGGATTCTCCATACCGCGCAGGACGCTACATCCAGCAGCCCACAGGCTACAAAGCCTTCGTGCCGGCGCTGCTGCCGCCAGACCCGCCCATCGAGTACAGCGGGGAACTGCAGAGCCTGCTGTCGGCGGCTGACCGCGACATCGGGCGTCTGGATGCATTGGCCGCATTGCTGCCCAACCCTGACCTGTTCGTGGCCATGTACGTGCGGCACGAGGCGGTACTTTCTTCGCAGATCGAAGGCACGCAGAGCACGCTCGAGGATGTGCTGGCCTACGAGGCCGACGCTGTCCGCGACGACACGCCCAAGGACGTGGCCGAAGTCGTCAACTACGTGCGCGCCATGAACCATGGACTGGCCCGGCTGCCCGAACTGCCGCTGTCGCTGCGCCTGCTTCGCGAGATCCATGCCGAGCTGATGAAGGGGGTGCGCGGCGGAAACAAGTCCCCGGGCGAATTCCGCACCTCGCAGAACTGGATCGGCGGTGCCGGCAGCACCTTGAAAGATGCCGTGTTCGTCCCGCCCCCACCGCACGAATTGATGAACGCGCTCGGTCAGCTCGAACGTTTCCTGCACGATGCGCGGCAGCAGGTGCCGCTGCTCGTGCGCTGCGCCCTGGCCCATGCGCAGTTCGAGACCATCCATCCGTTCCTGGATGGCAATGGCCGCGTCGGCCGGCTGCTGATCACGCTGATGCTGTGCGAAGAGGGCGCGCTGTCGCGCCCGCTGCTGTACCTGTCGCTGTACCTGAAGGCGCGCCGCGCCGAGTACTACGACCGGCTGACGGCCATAAGGCACCAGGGCCACTGGGAAGCCTGGATCGGCTTCTTCCTGCGCGGCGTCAGCAGCACGGCCCGTGCCGCCACGCAGACCGCGCAACAGATCGTTGCGATGCGCGATGCCCACCGGGGAGCCGTGGCTCGCAACGCCAAAGCCCTGGCCCTGCTCGACCATCTGTTGCTGCACCCCACCGTGTCGATCAAGCGCGTGGCGCAGTACCTGGGCTGTACCCAGCCGACGGCCGCCAAGCTGGTGGCAAGCCTGGAGTCACGAGGCTGGTTGCGCGAACTGACCGGCTATGGCCGCAACCGACTATGGCGCTACCAGCCCTATGTCGACCTGTTCCACCGCGATGCGCTGGACGCGCTGGTGCCTGCACAGCCCGCTGCCGGCGAACCCCCGCCCTCCTGACCTACCTGGACCATGCCCACGCTCGACTGGTTGAACCGAGAGGCAGCGTTCCGCGCAGCCGAAGCCGTGCCCACACGCGTGCTGCGCCCGCACACCGCCGGGCATGCTTTCGGGCAGCCGGGCGACAGCGGCAACCTGCTGATCCAGGGCGACAACCTGCAGGCCTTGAAGGCGCTGCTGCCCTTCTATCGCGGCCGAGTGAAGTGCATCTTCATCGATCCGCCCTACAACACCAGGAGCGCTTTCGAGCACTACGACGACAACCTGGAGCACAGCCAGTGGCTGACGATGATGCTGCCGCGGCTGCAGCTGCTGCGCGAGCTGCTGCGCGAGGACGGGTCGATCTGGGTGCATCTGGATGACAACGAAGCCCAGTACAACAAGGTGCTGATGGACGAGGTTTTCGGGCGTCGAAACTTTGTCGCCAACGTCTGCTGGCAGAAGTCGTATGCCGTGCGTAGCAACGCCGAGTTCTTCTCGACGGCTGTGGAACATGTCGTCGTCTATGCCCGACAGCGCGACGCTCTGCACATGGGCAAGTTTGGGCGCTCCGCAGATCAATTGGCGAGGTTCGGCAACCCTGACAATGATCCCCGTGGCCCGTGGCAGTCGATCACGATGACGATCAGCCTCACGTCTGGCGCGCGCGGGCGACAGTATGCGAGGACGGGCGAATCGGCCAACATCTTTCGCGTCCACTCGCCAACTGGCAAATCCTTCGATCCTCCGCCGAGGCGTTGTTGGAGTCGGTCGCCCGTTGAGTTTGAGCGCTTGGACAAGGACGGGCGGATCTGGTGGGGCCGAGATGGCGGCAGTCCGCCGCGGCTGAAGATGTTTCTCGCAGAGTCAGGCGATGCTGTTATGCCGACGACGCTTTGGGCTTCCGGTGAATTGTTCGGCTTCAATCAAGATGGAATCCGCGAAGTCCGAGCGCTCGGCATGGAATTTCCAACTCCCAAGCCCGAGAAGCTGCTGCGGCAGGTGTTGAGTCTCGCCACCAACCCCAACGACCTCGTCCTCGACAGCTTCCTCGGCAGCGGCACCACCGCCGCCGTGGCGCACAAGATGGGCCGGCGCTGGATCGGCATCGAGATGGGCGAGCACGCGCTGACGCATTGCCTGTCGCGGTTGAAGAAGGTGGTCGAGGGCGAACAGGGCGGCATCAGCAAGGCCGTGAACTGGCAGGGTGGCGGCGGCTTTCATCTGCTGCAGCTGGGCGCGCCACTGTTCGATGCAGACGGCGAGATCCATGCCGAGGTGCGCTTCGCCGATCTGGCCGCCTTCGTCTGGATGCGCGAGACCGGCACCGCGCTAGCCGACCTGGCGCCGGCTACACCCAAACTCGGCGTGCACGAAGGCACGGCCTACTACCTTCTGTTCAACGGCATCCTCGGCGACCGCCGGCCCGAGGGCGGCAACGTGTTGACCAGCGCGGTGCTGGCCGCCCTGCACCAGCGCTGCCCGCACGCCAGGCCGAAGGTAATCTATGGTGAGGCCTGCCGCCTGGGCGCCGCGCGGCTGCAGGCCGAAGGCATCGTCTTCAAGCAACTGCCGCGCGCCGTGCCGCGCTGAGACCGGAGCACCACGATGGCCGCCTTCACGCTGAAGCGTTTCCAGGAGCAGGCCCTGTTGGCGCTGGACAGCTACCTGCGCGCCGCACGGGTGCAGGGGGCGCAAGCCGCCTTCACCGGTCAGACCGGCTACGGCTACCACGCCCAACCCTTTGGCGAGACTCCTTGCGTGTGTCTGCGCATCCCCACCGGCGGTGGCAAGACGCTGCTGGCGGCGCATGCGGTGGGCCGCATGGCACGCGAATGGCCGGGTGTTTGCTCAAAGCCGCTGGCGCTGTGGCTGGTGCCCAGCGATGCCATCCGCACGCAGACGCTGGCGGCGCTGTCTGCTCCGGGCCATCCGTTCCGCGAGGCGCTTGCCGCCGCCTGCGGCGACACGGTGCGGGTGTGCGACCTGGAGGACGTGGCGCTGCTGTCGCCGCAGGACTTCGATGCCCATGCGGTGGTGGTGGTGGCCACGATGCAGAGTTTCCGCGCCGAAGACACCGATCAGCGCAATGTTTATGCCTTCAGCGAAGGGCTGGAACCGCATTTCCGCGGCGTCCCGCCAGCGGCGCTGCAGGTGCTGCGCGAACTGCCGGGTGCGCTGGTGACCGCGGAAGACGTGGCCTCGGGCAAGGCGGGCCGCGAGATGCTGGCACGCTTCATTGGCCAGCCGCGCTGGAGCCTGGCCAACTGGCTGGCGCTGCGCAGCCCGTTCGTCATCGTCGACGAGGCGCACAACGCCAAGACCGAGCGCAGCTTCGAGGCGCTGCAGCGCCTGAACCCGGCACTGATCCTGGAGCTGACGGCCACGCCGCTGCCCAAGCGCACCAACGTGCTGTTCCATGTGTCGGCGCAGCAGCTGCAGGCGGAGGCACTGCTGAAGCTGCCGGTGGCACTGATGGAGCACCCGCGCGGCTGGCAGGCGGCGGTGTTCGACGCGGTGCAGACGCAGCGCCTGCTGGAAGCCGAGGCGCAGCAGGAAGAGGTTGCCACCGGTGCCTACATCCGCCCGATCGTGCTGCTGCAGGCGCAGAACAGCAACGAACCGGTCAACGTGGACGTGTTGCGTGCCCACCTGCTGGACGAACTGCACGTTCCTTCCGACCAGGTGAAGGTGGCCACCGGCACGCAGCGCGAACTGGACGGCCTGGACCTGAACGCGCGCGATTGCCCGGTGCGCTACATCGTCACCGTGCAGGCGTTGCGCGAGGGCTGGGATTGCCCCTTCGCCTATGTGCTGTGCACGGTACAGAGCATCCGCTCGGCCACCGCCATCGAGCAATTGCTCGGGAGGGTGCTGCGCATGCCCTATGCCACGCGGCGCGCGCGGCCGGCGTTGAACAAGGCCTATGCCCATGTGACCGAGGCGCAGACTGGCCTGTCGGCCAATGCACTGGCTGACCGGCTGATCGACGGCCTGGGCTTCGATCCGCTGGACATGGCTTCGATGATCGCGCCGCAGTTGCCATTGCCTGGTATAGCGCGCGATGACGGGCCGCTGTTTGCTGAAGCATCGCCTGCGCCGCTGCTGCCGGCGTTGGCCATCGACCTGCCGGCCGGCAAGCCACTGCCACCTGCAGTGGCCGACGCGGTGGCCCAAGGGGCGGCCACGCTCAGCAGCGACGGCGAGCGGCAGCGGGTGCAGCTGAGGGGCGCCGTCGGCGAACCGCTGGCCCAGGCGCTGGTCAGTGCCCAGAAGGGCAAGCAGCGCGAGCAGGTGGCTCAGCAGATCGAGCGGCACAACGCCTTGGTTGCCGGCGCGCAGGCGCCGTCGAATCGCGGCGAAGTGTTCGCAGGGGTGCCGCGGTTGTGCTACCGGCCGGAAGGAGAACAGGGCGAACTGCTGCTGCTGGAACGCGAGGCGGTGCTCGAAACCGTGGCGCTCAATCTGTTGGCGGAGCCGATGAGCCTGGAAGGCTTCGCGATGGCCGAGCAGGGAACGCTGTGGGAGGTGTACCTGGACGGCCAGCGCCTGCGTGTGGGTCGCGGCGATACCGCGCAACTGCGGCTGGATGCGGTGGGCAGCACCATCACCCCCGAAGACCTGGCGCGCTGGCTGGCGGTCGAGTTGCAGCACCCGTCGCGCAATGTGGCGATGGACATCCTGCCGGCTTACCTGCGCGCGTTCACGCTGGCCTGTGTCAACCACTTGATGCACGACAAGCACATCCCATTGGAGCAACTGGCCCGCCACCAGTACACGCTGGTGCAGCGGCTGACACTGCGCATTGGCGAGTTGCGTGACAAGGCGGCGAAGACCGCGTTCACGCAGTTGGTGCTGGATGGTGGCTGGACGGTGGAATCGAGCGCGCAGCATGCGTTCCACTTCGACCCGGCTATGTACCCGGTACCGGCCAACAAGCGCTACAGCGGCAAGTTCCGCTTCGACAAGCACTTCTATCCCGTGGTCGCCGACCTGGACGACGGCGGGGAAGAATGGCGCTGCGCGCTGGCCATCGACGAACACCCGAAGGTGCGGCGGTGGGTGCGAAACCTCGATTCGGACCCCGTGGCCGGCTTCTGGCTGCCGGTCTCGACCGGACGCTTCTATCCCGACTTCGTCTGCGAACTCGTCGATGGCCGGCTGTTCGTCGCCGAGTACAAGGGCGAACACCTGCGGCTCCTGCCGCGCGAGATCGAGAAGGGCCAAGTGGGCCGGGTCTGGGCCGAATCCAGCGGCGGCAAGGTGGTGTTCGCGATGCTGTTCAAGCAGGAGCGCGGCATGGACCTGCGGCAGCAGATCGACACTGCCCTTTCGTAGTGCTCTGAGGTATGGACGTCGTGATCGAAGTCGACTGCGCCGACGTCGCCCCAGCCATCGGCGCAGCAGCGGTGATGAGGCGCATCGCGGCGCTACTGCCGTTCTAGGCGCCCGACTCCAGCCCCAACGGTGGTTTCTCGTTCAAATTCGGCGGATGCTGACCGAAACTGTCGATCGCCGCCACACGCGTGAAGTGCGCCTGACCCGCTCCTTGAATGCTGCATTGCAGCTTCAATGTCAGGCGCATCTGGCCCGCCCGCTGCCCACGCTGGCCGAGCGCAAGGCCGACCT
>CAYUPF010000048.1:13169-23696 GCA_964446545.1 uncultured Rubrivivax sp. | reverse complement strand
CTGCACACCGGCCGCAGCCGCAACGACCAGGTCGCCACCGACGTGCGCCTGTGGCTGCGCGACGAGATCGATGGCCTGGGCACGCTGCTGGCCGATATGCAGCGCGCGCTGGTCGAGCTGGCCGCCCAGCATGCCGAAACGGTGATGCCTGGCTTCACGCACATGCAGGTGGCGCAGCCGGTGAGCTTTGCGCACCACCTGCTGGCCTATGTGGAGATGTTCGCGCGCGATGCGGAGCGGCTGGCCGACCTGCGCCGGCGTTGCAACCGGCTGCCGCTGGGCGCGGCGGCATTGGCCGGCACCAGCTACCCGATCGACCGCGAACGGGTGGCACGGACGCTAGGCTTCGACGGTTTGTGCCAGAACAGCCTGGATGCGGTCAGCGACCGCGACTTCGCGCTCGAGTTCGCGGCCTTCGCGTCCATCTGCATGGTGCACGTGTCGCGCCTGGCCGAGGAGTTGGTGATGTGGATGAGCCAGAACTTCGGCTTCATCGACCTGGCCGACCGCTACTGCACCGGCAGCTCGATCATGCCGCAGAAGCGCAACCCCGACGTGGCCGAGCTGGCGCGCGGCAAGACCGGCCGCGTCGTCGGCCACCTGATGGGCTTGATCACCTTGATGAAGGGCCAGCCGCTGGCCTACAACAAGGACAACCAGGAAGACAAGGAGCCGCTGTTCGACACGGTGGACACGCTGCGCGACACGCTGCGCATCATGGCCGAGATGGTCGGTGGCATCGTCGTCAAGCCCGAGGCGATGGAGCGCGCCGCACTCAAGGGCTATGCCACCGCCACCGACCTGGCCGACTACCTGGTGAAGAAGGGCCTGGCCTTCCGCGACGCGCACGAGGTCGTCGCGCATGCGGTGAAGTCGGCGATGCAGCAGGGCCTCGATCTGGCGCAGCTGCCGCTGGCCACGCTGCAGGGCTTCCATCCCGCCATCGGGCCCGATGTGTTCGAGCTGCTGTCGCTGCGCGGCTCGCTCGACGCACGCAACGTCATCGGGGGCACCGCGCCGGGGCAGGTGATGGCGCAGGTGGCGCGCCACCGCGCGCGGCTGGGCTGAGGCAGCGCTTCAGTTACCGGCGGGCTCGGCCTCGCCGAGCTTGATCCACTCGCCCACCAGCGTGTAGGCCACGGCCAGCACCACCGGGCCGATGAAGATGCCGATCAGCCCGAAGGCCAGCAGACCGCCGATCACGCCGGCGAAGATCAGCAGCAGCGGCAGGTTCGCGCCGCGCTTGATCAGCACCGGGCGCAGGAAGTTGTCCATCGTCACCACCACCGACGACCACACTAGAAGGAAGGTGCCCCAGCCGGCCTGGCCGCCCCAGTAGAGCCAGGCCACCGCCGGAAACAGCACCAGCCCGGGCCCCAGCTGGGCGATGCACAGCAGCAGCATCACCGCCGTCAGCAGCCCCGCAAAGGGCACACCGGCCATGCCCAGGCCGATGCCGCCGAGCCCCGCCTGCACCACCGCGGTCACGCCCACGCCCAGTGCCACACCGCGGATGGCCTGGCCCGCCAGGATGACCGCGTCGTCGCCTTGCACACCGGCCAGGCGCCGGCCGAAACGCCGCACTGCCAGCGCCGCGCCTTCGCCGCCGGAGTACATCAGCGCCGCCAGCACCACGGTCAGCAGGAACTGCACGAACACCAGGCCGACGCTGCCGGCCTGCGAGACGAACCACTTGGCGATGTCGTCGGCATAAGGCAGCAGCTTGGACAGCAGGCCCACCGATCCGGTGGCCGCCGCCTGTGTCCACAGTTCCGCCGCCGTCTCGCCAATCATCGGCAGGTCGGCCACCCACGGCGGCGGGGGCGGCACCTGAAAGCCGGAGAGCATCGCCGCGTGCGCAACGATGTCGTCGGCATGGCGCACGATGGTGCCGATGGCCAGCATCAGCGGCACCACCAGCAGCATCAGGATCAGCAGGCTCATGACCAGCACGGCCAGACTGCGCCGGCGCCACAGCCGGGCTTCGAACCAGCGCAGCATGGGCCAAGTGGACACGACGATCATCATCGCCCAGATGGTCGGCGCGAGAAAGGGCCGCAGCACCCACAGCGTGGCGACGATCAGCACGCCGATGAAGAGCACACCGAGCGTGGTGCGGGTCAGGTCGCGTTCGGGTGCGGGCATCGGCGTGGGGTTCCTGCGAGGATTGTGCATGAGCGGCTGCGCCCCGCGCGCAGCAACATCCTGCTGTTCGTCTGCAACTGCGGCCGACGCAGCCTGCAGGGGCGTGCCGGCTGCGGTCGATGGACGATCCCGAGGCGCGGTCGGTGGCGGGTGGCTTCCTGGCCAGGCGGCAGCAGCCGCCGGCCGACCTGCCGCCGCTTCAGAGCCTGTGAAGCATTCCGCCACGCCCGCTGGTCTGCCGCCAGACGGCGCCGCTTGTCGTTGCAAATGCTCGCCGTGGCTGGGGCTACGGCTGTGCTTGCGCCTCGATCGACACCGCCTGAGGCACCCGCCCGGACGCGCCGGGATGCTTCACAGGCTCTGAGCCCGGCATCAGGGTATCCACCAGTTCGCGAGATGGGTTGGATCTATATATTCGTATTTGCTTATATCTGGATTTGGTTGATTCCCAGGAACCGACTTGAGCGACGCCCGTCCCCCTTCAGGCCGCATCGTCAAGGCGCCCGAATCCTTCCTGTCGAAGGACGGCATAGGCACGGTTTTCGCCGAAGCGCGCCACGGCCGGCGCGACTTCATCCGCTCGGCCTTCGCCGCGGCCGTGGCCGGCGCGGCCGCGCCGGCGGCGCTGGCGCAGGCCAACCCGGTGCCGGCCGACGGCGGCGACCCCCACATCCTGAACCTGCCCGAACACAGCACCGGCCTGGGCCAGGGCGTGGCCAGCGACGGCTATGGCAAGCCCTCCAAGTACGAGGCCAACGTGCAGCGGCGCCAGAGCCCGGGGCTGACGCAGACGACGCAGTCGTCGGTGTCCTTCGCGCCGCTGCAGTCGCTGTTCGGCATCGTCACGCCCAGCGGGCTGCACTTCGAGCGCCACCACCAGGGCTGGTGGGACATCGACCCGTCGACACATCGGCTGATGGTCAACGGCTCCGACGCCAAGCTGGTGAAGACGCCCAAGGTGTTCACCATGGACGAGCTGATGCGCCTGCCTGCGGTGAGCCGCTTCCACTTCATCGAATGCGGCGCCAACACCGGCATGGAATGGGGCAACGTCGCCGTGCCCACCTGCCAGTACAGCCACGGCATGATCAGCTGCAGCGAGTTCACCGGCGTGCCGCTGAAGATCGTGCTCGACCTGTGCGGCGTGGACTACAAGCGCGGCCGCTACGTGCTCGGCGAAGGCGCCGACGGCGCGTCGATGACGCGCACCCTGCCGATGGAGATGGTCGAGAACGGCGCAGTGCTGCTGGCCTACGGCCAGAACGGCGAGATGCTGCGTCCCGAGAACGGCTACCCGCTGCGCCTGCTGGTGCCGGGCGTGCAGGGCGTGAGCTGGGTCAAGTATCTGCGCCGCATCGAAGTGGGCGACAAGCCCTGGGCCACCAAGGACGAGGCCATCCACTACATGGACCTGATGCCCGACGGCAAGCACCGCCAGTACACCAGCATCCAGGAATGCAAGAGCGTGGTGACCACGCCGTCCGGCGGCCAGGTGCTGCTGGACAAGGGCTTCTACAGCATCACGGGCCTGGCCTGGTCGGGCCGCGGCAAGATCAAACGCGTCGACGTCTCGGTCGACGGCGGGCGCAACTGGCGCAGCGCGTGGCTGGAAAGCCCGGTGCTGAGCCAGTGCCTGACGCGCTTCAACCTCGACTGGGTGTGGGACGGCCAACCGGCGCTGGTGCAAAGCCGCGCCATGGACGACACCGGCTACGTGCAGCCCACCTACCGCCAGCTGCGCGCGGTGCGCGGCACGCGCTCGATCTATCACAACAATGCGGTGCAGACCTGGCTGGTGCAGGAAAGCGGCGAGGTGAAGAATGTCCAGCTGGGCTGAGTCCACGCCCGAAGCGCCTTCGGCGCTCGCCCTCAAGGGGGCGACACCAGCGGCCCGGCAAAGCCGGTTCCGCGGTGTCCGCTCGTTTCCCTACTTGGCCGCGCTGGTATTGCTGTGCTGTGGCGCAGCTCTGGCGCAAGGCAACACCTACACCGGCATCGGCCGCCCCGCCACGCTCAAGGAACTGGCCGCCTGGGACATCGACGTGAGGCCCGATTTCAAGGGCCTGCCCAAGGGGTCGGGCTCGGTGGCTCAGGGCATGGTTCTGTGGGAGAGCGGGTGCGCCTCGTGCCACGGCGTGTTCGGCGAGAGCAACGAGGTGTTCTCGCCGCTGGTCGGCGGCACCACCCAGGACGATGTCGAGAGCGGCCGCGTCGCACGCCTGACCGACACCGCCTATCCCGGACGCACCACGCTGATGAAGGTGGCCACGGTGTCGACGCTGTGGGACTACATCTACCGCGCGATGCCGTGGAACGCGCCCAAGTCGCTGAAGCCCGACGAGGTCTACGCGCTCACCGCCTACCTGCTGAACCTGGGCGGCGTGGTGAGAGACGACTACAAGCTCAGCGACGGCAACATCGCCGAGCTGCAGCAGAAGATGCCGAATCGCCTGGGCATGAGCACCGACCATGGCCTGTGGCCGGGCAAGAGCATGGGCAACGGCGGCAAGCCCGACATCAAGGCGACGGCCTGCATGAACAACTGCGCCACCGAGGCGAAGGTGGCGTCGTACCTGCCGGAACACGCGCGCGACGCCCACGGCAACCTGGCCGAGCAGAACCGCCTGGTGGGTGCGCAGCGTGGCGTCGACACCTCGCGTGCCCAGGGCGGCGCGTCGGCACCGGCGCCGGCACCCGCAGCGAATGCCGAACTGCAGGCGCTGGCGCGCAAGCTCAACTGCCTGGCCTGCCACGGCATCGACAACAAGGTCGTTGGCCCGGGGCTGCGCGAGGTGTCGAAGAAGTACGCCACGCGCAAGGACGCGGCCGACTATCTGGCACAGAAGATCCTTGCCGGCGGCAGCGGCGTCTGGGGTTCCGTGCCGATGCCCCCACAATCCGTGCCCGCGGCGGAGGCGAAAGCGCTGGCACAGTGGATTGCCGAAGGGTCCAAGCCCTGATCCCGGGCTTCCCCGCCTTGCGCAAGACGCATCACCGACCATCATTGCCCGACCCAAAGGAGAAGTACCCCATGCAAACCAGACGCGAAATGCTGGCGCGCAGCGCCACCGTCGCCGGCCTGCTGGCCGCGGCGGGTTTCCTGCCCACGTCGGCCCTGGCCGCATGGCCGCAGGCAGCCTTCGAAGCCAAGAACCTGGCCGATGCGGTCAAGGCGTTGGGCGGCAGCGCCCCGGCCGAGAGCAAGGACGTGACGATCACCGGCCCGGACATCGCCGAGAACGGTGCCGTGGTGCCGGTCGGTGTCGCCACCGCGCTGCCTGGCGTGAAGCGCCTGCTGCTGCTGGTGGAAAAGAACCCCAACGTGCTGGCCGCGGTCTTCGACATCACCGACGCGGTCGAGGCCAGCGTCAATACGCGCGTGAAGATGGGCCAGTCGTCCAACGTCTTTGCCGTGGCCATGATGAGCGATGGCAAGGTGCTGTACGCGACCAAGGAGATCAAGGTCACGCTCGGCGGCTGCGGCGGCTGAACCGCACCGCAGCCTCATACGACCCCGAAGGAGAAAGACATGGCAGACCCGATGCGCATTCGCGCCCAAGCCGCCGGCGACAAGACCACCGTGCGCGTGCTGATGAGCCACGAGATGGAAACCGGTCAACGCAAGGATTCAGCCGGCAAGCCGATCCCGGCCTGGTTCATCCAGGAAGTCACGGCCGCGCACAACGGCAAGACGGTGCTGACGGCCGAATGGGGCCCGTCGATCGCGAAGAACCCCTTCCTGCAGTTCGTCGTCAAGGGTGCGAAGGCCGGCGACAAGATCAGCATCAGCTGGGTCGACAACAAGGGCGACAAGCGCACCGACGAGGCCACGGTCAGCTGAACACGCGGCCGATGCATGCGCCATGTGCGCACGGCTCGTGAAAGCCGCTCAGACAACAAGGAGACCACATTGGGCAAGCAGATACTCGTTGGCATGGCCGCACTGGCTGTGTTTGCCGGCGCGATGGCGCAGAAGTCGACGGCCGACGGCATCGCCGAATACCGCAAGATGCTCGAGGACGGCAACCCGGCCGAACTCTTCGAAGCCAAGGGCGAGGAACTCTGGAAGAACAAGCGCGGGCCGAGGAACGCCTCGCTCGAGGCCTGCGACCTGGGCCAGGGACCGGGTGTGGTCAAAGGCGCCTTCGTCACGCTGCCTCGCTACTTCGCCGACACGGGCCGCGTGCAGGATCTGGAGGACCGTCTGGTCACCTGCATGGTCCGCCTGCAGGGTTTCGACCGCGCGGAGATCGCCAAGACCCCGTTCGGCCGCGGCGAGATGGCCAACGTCACGGCTCTCGCCACCTGGGTCGCCGCCATGTCGCGCGGCATGCGCTTCGACCTGCCGCAGTCGCTGCCGCAGGAGCGCGCCAGCTACGAGGTCGGCAAGCGGGCCTTCTTCTACCGGGCCGGCTCGCATGATTTCTCCTGCGCGTCCTGCCACGGCGAGGAAGGCAAGCGCATCCGCATGCAGGATCTGCCCAACCTGACCAAGAACCCCGGCGACGGCATCGGCTTCGCAGCCTGGCCGGCCTACCGTGTGTCGAACGGTCAGATGTGGAGCATGCAACTGCGGCTGAACGATTGTTTTCGGCAGCAGCGTTTCCCCTACCCTGGCTTCGGGTCGGAAGTGACCATCGCACTGGGCACCTACATGGGCGTGAACGCCAAGGGCGCCGAATCGATCGCACCGGCCATCAAGCGTTGAGGACAAGCGCATGAACATCAAATACCGTCTGATCTTCGGCTGCGCGCTTGTCGGCGCCGTGCTGGCCGGATGCGCCACCGGGCCGTCGCCGGCCGAACTGCAGGCGCAGGCGCAGCAAGCCATCAAGGGCTCCTTCCGCGACCAGGGCATCGTCAAGACCAGCTGGCTCGACCAGGACCTGGGGCTGCAGGCCTGCTCGTCCGACAAGGAGCCGGACCCGGCCACCGCCGAGCGCATCATGGCCGAGGCGCTGAATTCGGTGAAATGGCCCGCCGGCGGGCAGTACATCGGCGATTGGCGCGTGGGCGAGAGGCTGGCGCAAAGCGGCCGCGGCATGACCTGGACCGACAAGTCCCTCGACCCCAAGGACAACGGCGGCAACTGCTACAACTGCCACCAGATCGACCGGAAGGAGATCTCCTACGGCACCATCGGCCCGAGCCTGTGGAACTACGGCAAGAGCCGCGGTGTCACCGACGTGGCGTCGCCGGTCACCGCGCCGATCGTGCAGTACACCTGGGTCAAGCTGTGGAATTCCAAGGCCTATTCGCCCTGCTCCAACATGCCGCGCTTCGGCCACAAGCACCTGCTCAACGAGCAGCAACTGCGCGACATCATGGCCTTGCTGCTGGACCCCAAGTCTCCGGTCAACCAGTAGCTTCAATGGCGCACCCGACGGCCTGCGGCCGGTCCCGCCGAGCGGGAGCATGAGCACTTGGGTCGGCCCGGCGTGCTCATGCCCCACCCGGGCCGCATGCCGGGTTTTCAGCCCGCAAACATGAGCCGTTACTTGTCGTGAGCCTGAGCAAGCGCGAATTCCTGCAGCTGCTGAGCGCCGCGTCGGTGGCCGGCATGGGACTGGCGCGCTACGAGAACGCCGACGCGCAGACGGCGGAGGCCGGGCTCTACGACCTGCCGCCGCTTGCGAAAGGATCTGCTGCCGGGCAAGTGTCGTTCCTGCACATGACCGACTGCCATGCGCAGCTCAAGCCGATCTACTTCCGCGAGCCCAGCGTCAACCTCGGCATCGGCTCGATGCAGGGCCGGTTGCCGCACCTGGTGGGCGAGCAACTGCTGCAGCACGCCGGCGTGCCGGCGGGCACGCCGATGGCGCATGCGCTGACCTTCCTGGACTTCGAGCGTGCCGCCCAGCGCTACGGCCGCGTCGGCGGCTTTGCCCACCTGAGCACGCTGGTGCAGCGGCTCAAGGCCAGCCGGCCCGGCGCGCTGCTGCTCGACGGCGGCGACACTTGGCAGGGTTCGGCCACCGCGCTGTGGACGAACGCGCAGGACATGGTCGATGCCTGCAAGCTGCTGGGCGTGGACGTGATGACCGGCCACTGGGAGTTCACCTACGGCATGGAGCGGGTAAAGCAGATCGTCGACAAGGACTTCGCCGGCACGTCCGCACAAGGCGGCGCTTCGCACCGCGTGGACTTCGTCGCGCAGAACGTCAAGACCACCGACTTCGGCGACCCGGTGTTCAAGCCCTATGTGCTGCGCGAGATGAACGGCGTGCCGGTGGCCATCATCGGCCAGGCCTTCCCCTACACGCCGATCGCCAACCCGCGCTACCTGGTCGCCGACTGGGAGTTCGGCATCCAGGACGCCAACCTGCAGAAGATGGTCGACGAGGCCCGCGCCAAGGGCGCGCAGGTGGTGGTGGTGCTGTCGCACAACGGCATGGACGTGGACCTGAAGATGGCCAGCCGCGTGCGCGGCATCGACGCCATCTTCGGCGGCCACACGCACGACGGCGTGCCGCTGGCCGTGCCGGTGGCGAATGGGGGGAACACGGCCGGCGGCACGACGCTGGTCACCAATGCCGGCAGCAACGGCAAGTTCCTCGGCGTGATGGACTTCGAGGTCAAGGGCGGCAAGGTCGTCAACCACCGCTACCGGCTGCTGCCGGTGTTCAGCAACATGCTCAAGCCCGACGCCGAGATGGACGCGCTGATCACGAAGATGCGTGCTCCCTACGAGGCGAAGCTGAGCGAGACGCTGGCCACCACCGACGGCCTGCTCTATCGCCGCGGCAACTTCAACGGCAGCTGGGACCAGCTGCTGTGCGACGCGCTGATGGAGGTGCAAGGCGCCGAGATCGCCTTCAGCCCCGGCTTCCGCTGGGGCACCAGCCTGCTGAGCGGCGACACCATCACCCGTGAGCTGATGATGGACCAGGTGGCCATTACCTACCCCTATGCGACGCTCACGCCGATCAGCGGCGAGATGATCAAGACCATTCTCGAGGACGTGGCCGACAACCTGTTCAACCCCGACCCCTACTACCAGCAAGGCGGCGACATGGTGCGCGTCGGCGGCTTGCAGTACACGATGACGCCGGCTGCGACGATGGGCTCGCGCATCAGCGACATGCGGCTGAACGGCAAGCCGCTCGAAGCCGGCAAGACCTACAAGGTCGCAGGCTGGGCGCCGGTGGCCGAAGAAGCCAGGAACGCAGGCAACAAGCCGGTGTGGGAGCTGCTGGAAAGCTGGCTCAAGTCGCAGCCCGGCGGCCGCGTCAAGCCGCGCGCCATCAACACGCCCAGGCTGGTCGGCGTCGAAGGCAACCCTGGGCTGGCGTAAGCTCGCGCGCACCCCCACGACCAAGGACCACCCCATGGGACTGCGCCAGTTGCTCGTCGCCTCGATCATCGCCACCGCCGCCTTTGCCGCTGCCGCGCAGGACAAGGTGGTCTATCACATCGACGATGCCACCACGCAGGCGCTGAAGGGCCTGCGCAACATCCGCAACCACCTGGACACCGAACCGACGACGCAGATCATCGTGGTCACGCACGCCAACGGCGTGGACTTTCTGATGGAAGGTGCCAAGGACACGAACGGCGGCGCCTTCGCCGGCCCGGTGGCGGCGCTGGTGGCGCGCGGCGTGCGCTTCGAGGTCTGCGAGATCACGCTGAAGAACCGCAAGCTTCAGCGCGACCAGTTCCTGCAGGAGGCCGAGTTCACCCCCTCCGGCGTGGTGCGCATCGCCAAGCTGCAGCTGGCAGGCCAGGCCTACATCAAGCCCTGAGCCGCGGCGTCACCGGTGTTCCCGTGGCTGGAAGGCCGTGGCCGCCTAGGTCAGCGGCCTTGAGTGCCGGCCTGCAGCGCCAGCGATCGGCCCAGATGTTCCGGTTCCGGCCGGCGCCTTGCGGCGCCTTCACGTCGCGGCGCGATATGAGCCTGCACCGGAACATCCGGGCTTCACGATGCCAATGAGTCAGCCCAGATGTTCTGCGCCCACGACAAGGCGTAGCGCGCCTCGATCTGGCTCGACGCAGCCGACACGCCGCCCGAACCGGGCGCGGCCTTGAAAGTCTTGTCGGCGGCGTCGTACTGATGCACCGAGGTCACGTGCATCGCCTCGCGGCCGCTGACGAAGCTGTAGCAGGTGTTCATCACCACCGGCGCGGCGTTGACCGGCTCGCCCTTGAGCAGCTGGATGATCGCCGCCGCCGCCACCTTGGCATGCTGGTTCGCCATGTGGCCGGACTTGGGCATCGCCGGCGCCGGGAAGACGGCATCGCCCAGCACGTGGATGCCCGGCGCGGCGGTGGATTCCATCGTCAGCCAGTTGACGCCGACCCAGCGGTTGTTCATGTTCAGCAGCCCGGCACTGCGCGCCAGGTCGCCGGCGCGCTGCGGCGGGATGACGTTGAGCACGTCGGCCC
>CAYUPF010000048.1:0-13069 GCA_964446545.1 uncultured Rubrivivax sp. | reverse complement strand
CGGCCTTGAGCCCGGCGTAGCTGCGCGTGATGTCGGTCATCTGCTTGTAGCCGCCCAGCACCAGGTTGCTGATCGGGCAGGACACGAAGTCGGTGTTGCGCTCGACCAGCGTGACCTCGACATTGCCGCCCCACAGCTTGAGGTAGCGCGCCGCGGTGGCCCCGCCATAGCCGCCGCCGACGACGACGACGCGGCCGATCGACGGGCCCGACGCGGACATGCCGGCACATCCGGCCAGCGTGGTGGCAGCCAGTGCGGCGCCCGCGCCCAGCCAATGGCGGCGAACTTGATTGATGCGGTTCATCGCGGTGCCCTCACTTGCTCGCCGGCTGCGCGGCGAAGAACGCCGCGATCAGCCTGATCTGTTCGTCGGTGTAGCCCTTGGCGATCTGGTGCATGATCGTCGCGGGCTGCGCGCCGCTCTTGAAGTCGGACCACATGGCGACGATCTTCTCGGCCGAGACGCCGGCCAGCGGCCTCATGTCGCCACGCGCGTGGCCGTTGGTGCCATGGCAGTTGGCGCAGGTGGCGGCCAGGTTGCGCGCCAGGTGCGCGTCCTGGGCCTGGGCGGCGGCGCTGGCGGCCAACAGGGAAATCAGCAGCGCGCTGCGGTGGAGGGTGGGGTGCATAGCTTCTCCTGCGTGCGTATGGGCGGGTCGATCAGCCGCTGCTCGTTTGAACCGAAGGCAACGCGTCCCGCGACGCGCCAGCGATTTTCCGGCATGCCGTGCATGGTATGGCGCAAAAGCGGGGCTGGGCGTAATATCAATCGATGCTGATGTTCAGGCGCACACCTGTCCTCGTGCTGGCCTCGATGGGGCTGGCCGCGGCAGTGGCGGCACAGACGACGATCCGCCCGCAGGCTGTGCAGGTGGCCGAGGACAGCTACATGGTGCAGGGCCTGTCGGCCCTGGGTTCCAGCGCCAACCGCAATTTCATCTCCAACGCCGCCTTCGTGGTCACGAAGGACGGCGTCCTGGTCGTCGACGCGCTCGGCTCGCCGGCGCTGGCGCACGAGCTGCTGGCCGAGATCCGGCGCATCACGCCGGCGCCGGTGCGCTACGTGGTGCTGACGCACTACCACGCCGACCACATCTACGGGCTGCAGGTCTTCAAGGAAGCCGGCGCCACCGTCATCGCGCACAAGGACGGGCGGCTGTACCTGAATTCCGAGACCGCGGTGCTGCGCCTGCAGGTCAGCCGTGCAGAGCTGGCACCGGCGGTGGACGCCAGCACCCAGCTGGTTCCGGCCGACCGCTGGATCGACAGCCGCACGCCGCTGCAGATGGGCGGCGTGGACTTCGTGCTGCAGCCGGCCGGCCCGGCCCACACGCCCGAGGACCTGGTGGTGTGGGTGCCGCAGCACAAGCTGCTGATCGCCGGCGATCTGGTGTTCCGCGGGCGCATTCCCTTCGTCGGCCAGGCCGACAGCGGCCGCTGGATCGGCGCGCTGGACGCTTTGCTGGCCTTCGATGCCGAGGTCATCGTGCCCGGCCACGGCCCGGTGTCGCAAAGCGCCCGCGCCGACCTGGAGCTGACGCGCGACTACCTGGTCTACCTGCGCCAGACCATGGGCGAAGCCGCGCGCAACATGGACCCCTTCGATGAGGCCTACGCGCGCACCGACTGGTCGCGTTTCGACAAGCTGCCGCTGTTCAACGCCGCCAACCGCATCAATGCCTACAACACCTACCTGCTGATGGAACAGGCGGAAAAAGCGAAGCCCCGATGAAACGACGCGATGCCATCGTCCTGCGCAGGGCCGCCCTCGGCACGGCCGCCGGCCCCTTGCCGGCGCGCGCGGCCGCGGCCGGCGCAACCGTGGAGTGGCCGCAGGGGGCACTGCTCGACCTGCAG
Organism: uncultured Rubrivivax sp.; assembly: GCA_964446545.1. GTDB lineage: Bacteria > Pseudomonadota > Gammaproteobacteria > Burkholderiales > Burkholderiaceae_C > Rubrivivax. The sequence continues at coordinate 11,212 of CAYUPF010000048.1, read as the reverse complement.
CAACTGACGGCCTGAGCCCGGGGCTTGACGCTGCGCTGTGCGGTGCAGCATCATTGCCTGCGCATATTCGCATGCAGTTCATCGGGCAGCCACGCATGAGCCGACCCCTCGACGAGTCCGACACGGTGTTCACCACCGCGGCCGAGCTGTTCGGCCTGCTGTCCACGCCGATCCGGCTGAAGATCATCAGCGCGCTGTGCCATGGCGAGAAGAACGTCTCGCAGCTGCTGGTCGACATCGACACCACGCAGCCCAACATGAGCCAGCACCTGTCCACGCTGTACCGCGCGGGCGTGCTGGGCAAGCGCCGCGACGCCACGCAGATCTACTACCGTATCGAGAGCGAGCGCGCCGCCATGCTGTGCCGCGCCGTGTGCAACCAGATCGCCGTCGAGATGGACCCGCAGGTCGAGGTCGCCGCCGACGAGCGGCTGACGCCGCGCAGCGCAGCGCGGCGCTGAGATCCGCGGCCGCGTTGCCGCACGGCGCGACAATCGCGCCATGACGCCGCCGCGCCGCTGGATCGCGCACCTCGACATGGACGCGTTCTACGCGTCGGTGGAGTTGCTGCGCTACCCGGAGCTGCAGGGCCTGCCGGTGGTCATCGGCGGCGGCCGGCGCCACCAGCCGGTGCTGCAGGCCGACGGCACGCGCCGCTTCGCCAAGCTGCGTGACTACAGCGGCCGCGGCGTCGCCACCACCGCCACCTATGCGGCGCGCGACCTGGGCGTGTTCTCGGCGATGGGGCTGATGAAGGCCGCATTGCGCGCGCCCGACGCGGTGCTGCTGCCCACCGACTTCGACGAGTACCGGCGCTATTCGCGGCTGTTCAAGGCTGCGGTGGCCGAGATCACGCCGCAGATCGAGGACCGCGGCATCGACGAGATCTACATCGACCTCAGCGACGTGCCCGGCGTGCACGAGCCGCTGGGCCACGACGCGCTCGGCGGCGTGCGCGCGGTGGCGCAGGAGATCCGCAACAGCGTCAAGCGTGCCACCGGGCTGAGCTGTTCGATCGGTGTGACGCCGAACAAGCTGCTGTCGAAGATCGCCTCCGAGCTGGACAAGCCCGACGGGCTGACGATCCTGACGCTGGCCGACCTGCCCACGCGCATCTGGCCGATGCCGGTGCGGCGCATCAACGGCATCGGGCCGAAGGCCGGCGCCAAGCTGGCCGGCTGCGGCATCACGACCATCGGGCAGATCGCCGAGCGACCGCGCGAATGGCTGGTAGAACACTTCGGCCGCGGCTACGGCACCTGGCTGCACGAGGCCGCGCACGGCCGCGACGACCGGCCGGTGCTGACACACAGCGAGCCGGTGTCGATGAGCCGCGAGACCACCTTCGAGCGCGACCTGCACGCCAAGAGCGACCGCGCCGAGCTGTCCGCCATCTTCACGCGGTTGTGCGAGCAGGTGGCGGCCGACCTGCAGCGCAAGGGCTACGTCGGCCGCACCGTGGGCATCAAGCTGCGCTTCGACGACTTCCGCACCGTGACGCGCGACCTGACGCTGGACGCGCCCACCGCCGACGCCGCCGCGATCCGGCGCGCGGCCGGCGCTTGCCTGAAGCGCGTGGACCTGAAGCGCCGGCTGCGGCTGCTGGGCGTGCGCGCCGGCTCGCTGGCCAAGGCCGGCGTCGAAGCGCCCACACCGCGCCGCGCCGCGCGCAGTGCCGCACGGCAGGATCAAAGCGCCGAGTTGCCCTTCGGAAGCTAGGACCGCGGCGCCGCCGTCGGCAGGCTCCACAGCCACAGCGCCACCGCCGTACACAGCAGCACCGGCAGCCAGGCGATGCCCGATGGCATCGCCCACCAGGCCCAGGCGCAGCCCAGCACCATCATCAACGTGGACAGCTGCTTGGCGCGCAGCGGCACGGCGCGGTTGGCGCGCCAGTCGCGCACCATCGGGCCGAAGCGCGGGTGCTGCAGCAGCCAGGTTTCGCAGCGCAGGCTGCCGCGCGAGAAGCAGAAGGCCGCCAGCAGCACGAAGGGCGTGGTCGGCAGCAGCGGCAGGAAGATGCCTACGATGCCGGTCAGCAGGGCGCAGGCGCCGGCCAGCAACCACAGCACGCGCTGCCAGCGCGGGCGCTGGGATGGAGAGGCGGTCAGGCTGGACATGCCGCCATCGTGCCACGTCCGTACTGCGGGCTCAGCTGCCGGCAAAGCGCGCCGGGCGTTTCTCCAGGAAGGCGTTGCAGCCTTCACGCGCGTCGGGGTGGTCGAAGGCGATGCCGAGCATCGCGCGTTCATAGGCCAGCGCGGCGTCCAGCGGCATCTCGGCGCCGTGCAGCATGGCGTGCTTCAGCAGCTTCAGCGTGTGCGCCGACATCGCCGCCACGCGCGCCGCCAGCGCCAGTGCCGCGGCCATCAGCTCGGCGCGCGGCAGCACCTGGTTGACCAGGCCCAGCGCCAGTGCCTGCGGCGCGCTCAAGGAGTCGCCGGTGAACATCAGCTGCTTCGCCTGGCACAGCGGGATCTGGCGCATCAGCCGCTGCGAGCCGCCGCCGCCCGGGAACAGCCCGAGCCTGATCTCCGGCAGCCCGATCTTCGCCTCGGCGGCGATCAGCCGCAGGTCGGTGCACAGCATCAGCTCCATGCCGCCGCCCAGCGCCCAGCCGTTGACCGCGGCGATCGTCGGCTTGTCGCAGCCTTCGATGCGGCGGAACACGCGGTGCACCGTCGGGCCGAACTCGTCGTACCAGCTGCCCGGGCGGCGCGTCGCCAGATCGGCGATGTCGCCGCCGGCCATGAAGGCGCGGTCGTCGGCGCCGGTGAAGACGATGCAGCGCACCTGCGGGTCGGCCTCCAGCGTGCCGAGCGCGGCCTCGATCGCCTGCATCATCGGTATGTTCAGCGCGTTCAGCTTGTCGGCGCGATTGAAAGTCATCACGCCGACCGCGCCTTCGCGGCGGGTCAGCACAGGGTCGTCGCTCATCGTGTCTCCTTGCGCTTCTTCAGGGCGCGCAGGTCCAACATGCCCGGCAGCGTGCGCGGGTCGGTGCCGGCTTCGAAGATCTGGTGCTTCTGCAGCTTCTGCGTCGAGGTGGTGGGGATGTGATCGGTGATCCACACCCAGCCCGGCGTCTTGTAGTAGGCCAGCTCGGCGTTGCAGTGGTCGAACAGCGAGCGCACCGCGGCGTCCGGGTCGGCGCGGCCGGCCTCGCGCAGTACCACGCAGGCCAGCACTTCCTCCTCGCGCACTTCGTCGGGCACGGCCAACACCGCCGCCTGCTCCACCAGCGGGTGCGCCTGCAGCACGGCCTCGACCTCGGCCGCGGCGATGTTCTCGCCCGAGCGGCGGATGATGTTCTTGCGCCGGTCGACGAAACGCAGCAGCCCGTCGGCGCTGCGCGTGACGATGTCGCCGGTGTGGAACCAGCCGCCGCGCCAGGCCTGTTCGGTGGCCGCCGGGTCGTCGAGGTAGCCGCTGAAGAAGTCCTGGCGCGGCGTCGCGGCCGAGTGGCGGATCAGCATCTCGCCCGGCGTGCCGTCGGGCAGGTCGCGGTCCTGGTCGTCGACCACGCGCACCTCCAGCCCCGGCACGGCGCGGCCGAAGACGCGCGTGCCCACCTGGCGCGGCGCCTGGTTGTCGAAGGTGGCGCGCACCATCTCGGTCATGCCCCAGATCTCGATCAGCGGGAAGCCGAAGCGCTGCTCGAACTCGGCGTGGCGCTGTGGGTCGACGCCGGCGCCGATGGCGAAGCGCACGCGGTGGCCGCGGTCCAGCGGCGACGGCGGCTGCGCCAGCAGCATCGGCACGACCACGCCCAGGTAGTGCACGACGGTGGCGCGCGATGCGTGCACCTCGGCCCACCAGCGCGCGGGGCTGAAGCGGTCGGTCTGCACCTGGCAGTTGCCGCGCAGCATGACGCAGTAGAACGAGAAGATCAGCGCGTTGACGTGGAACAGCGGCAGCGGGTTGTACAGCCGCTCCGTGCCGTCGCCGAAGCTGGCCAGCCCGCCCGCGCTGGCGTACCAGCGGCCAGCCTCCAGCTCGTAGCGGTGCGAGAGCACGCAGCCCTTGGGCCGGCCGGTGGTGCCCGAGGTGTAGAGCACGCTGGCCGGCGTGTCCGGCGCCGGCGTCGTGGATGCGGCGCGCCGCGCGGCGGCGGGCAGTTCGCGCTCGAAGGCGTCGAGTGGCACGGCGGCCGGCCGGTGCGCGCAGGCTTCGATGGCGTCGCGCAACAGCGGCTGCAGTTCGCCGGCCACGACCGCCAGGTCGACCTTCGCATGCTGCAGCACGTAGGCCATCTCGCGCGGGCGGTGGTCGGCGTTCAGCGGCACGCAGCAGACGCCCAGCGCGTTCAGCGCCAGCTTGTGCAGCAGGTGTTCCGGCCGGTTCTCCAGCAGCAGCGCGACGCGGTGGCCGAGGCCGTAGCCGGCGGCGGCGTAGCGCTGCATCAGCGTGCGCACGGCGGCCGCGGCAGCGGCGTAGCTCAGCTCGTGGCCGGCCGGGTGGTAACAGCGCGCCGCGTTGGCCGGCACGGCGATGAATGCGTTCGCGCCGAAGGCCTCGGCGCACCGGAAGAAGGTGTCGCCGATGGTGGCGTCGGGGGCAGGGACGATCATGCGGGCCTCCGCGCTATCACAGCCGCAGCACGCCGTAACCCGGCTCGCCGAAGGGTGCGTTCAGCGAGGCCACGATCGCCATGCCCAGCGCGTTGCGCGTGTCCAGCGGGTCGAGGATGCCGTCGTCCCACAGCTCCGAGGTGGAATGGTAGGCGTCGCTCTCGGCGCGGTAGCGTTCCAGCACCGGCTCGCGGATGGCGGCGATGTCGGTGTCGGACAGCTTGCGGCCCTGGCGTTCGAGCTGGCGGATCTTGACGTCGGCCAGCGTGTTGGCGGCCTGCTCCGCGCCCATCACCGCGATCTGCGCCTGCGGCCACATCCACAGGAAGCGGCCGTCGTAGGCGCGGCCGCACATGCCGTAGTTGCCGGCGCCGAAGGAGCCGCCGACGATGACCGTGAACTTGGGCACCGTCACGCCCACCTGCGTCATGATCATCTTGGCGCCGTCCTTGGTGATGCCGCGCTCCTCGTACTCGCGCCCCACCATGTAGCCGGTGATGTTCTGCAGGAACAGCAGCGGCGTGCGGTCGCGCTCGCACAGCTGCATGAAGTGCGCGGCCTTGAGCGAGCTGTCGTTGAAAAGCACGCCGTTGTTGCCCAGGATGCCGACCTTGCAGCCCCAGATGCGCGCGAAGCCGCACACCAGCGTGGTGCCGTACTGCGGCTGGTACTCATGGAAGCGGCTGCCGTCGACCAGGCGCGCGATCACCTCGCGCATGTCGAAGGCGGTCTTCCAGTCTTCGGGCACGATGCCGTAGAGCTCGGCCGGGTCGTAGTACGGCGCCTCGGGCTCGACGCGGTCGATGCGCTGCTTCTCGATCGGCGTGGTCTGCGCCAGGATGTCGCGCGCGATAGCGAAGGCGTGGCGCTCGTCGTCGGCCGGGTAGTCGCAGGTGCCCGACACGCTGGTGTGCATGGCGGCGCCGCCCAGCGCCTCGGCGCTGACGATCTCGCCGGTGGCGGCCTTCACCAGCGGCGGCCCGCCCAGGAACACCGCGCCGCTGCCGCGCACGATGACGCTGGTGTCGCTGAGTGCCGGGATGTAGGCGCCGCCGGCCGTGCACTGGCCCAGCACCACCGCGATCTGCGGCACGCCCAGCTTGGACAGCAGGCACTGGTTGCGGAAGATGCGCCCGGCCGCGTAGCGGTCGGGGAACAGCTCCGACTGCAGCGGCAGGAAGCCGCCGGCGCTGTCGCACAGGTGGATCACCGGCAGCCGGTTCTCGATGGCGATGTCCAGCGTGCGCACGATCTTCTTGATCGACAGCGGGTACCACGCGCCGCCCTTGATGCTGGGGTCGTCGGCATGGATGACCACCTCGCGCCCCTGCACGATGCCGATGCCCGACACCTGGCCGGCGCCGTGCACCTCGCCGCCATAGGCGCGGTTTGCGGCCAGGGTCGACAGCTCCAGGAAGGGCGTGCCCGGGTCGAGCAGCAGCTCCAGCCGCTCGCGCACCGTCAGCTTGCCGTGGCCGTGCAGCCGGTCCAGGTCGCGCTGCGGGCGCTCGAAGCGCACCTTGTGCGTCAGCTCGCGCAGCGCCTGCACGCGGCGCGTCATTTCGGCGTGGTTGTGGCGGAAGGCCGCCGAATTCGGTTCCACGCGGCTGACGATGCGGCTCATCGCGCCGCTTCCCCGGCCGCCACGCGCGCCAGCAGCGCGCCGCGCTGGAAGCTCCGGCCCGCCGCCAGCGGCAGCTCGGCGACCACGCCGTCGATGGCCGCGGCGATGGTCATCTGCAGCTTCATGCTTTCGATCACCAGCAGCGCGTCGCCCTGCTGCACGCGCTGGCCCGGCGCGGCGTGCACCGAGACCACCACGCCCGGCATCGGCGCTGCCGAAGCGCCGGCGCCGGCATCGGCGCTGCCCGCCGCGTCGCCGGCGCGCAGCGGATCGACGCGCTCGATGCGCCAGGCGCGGCCGCGCCAATGCACGTGCACCGTATCGCCGTGCGCCACCGCATGCAGGCGCTCGCTGCGGCCGTCGAGCAGCGCCACGAAGCGCGCGGCGCCATCGGCGCGCACGGTGACCACTGTGTCGTCGACCTGCACGCCGTCGCTGCCGGGCCGGCGCTGCACGCGGTGCCGCTGCTGCGGCGTATCGCTGAAATGGAAGTGGTTCATCCGGATGCGGTGCTGGGAAATCAGTTGCGCCACGCGCCCATCGCGGCGTGCGGCATGGGCAGCGGGCGCGCGGCCGGGTCGGGCAGCGCCAGCCCGGCCACGGCGAGCAGCAGGCGCCGTTCGGCCTCGCTCGGCGGCGTGGGCTTCAGGGCGTCGCGGTGGCGTTCGAGGAAGCCGGTATCGGTCTCGCCCTGCGCGAAGGCCGGTTGCCCGAGCACGCGCGACAGGAACTCGCCGTTCAGCGTGACGCCCAGCATCACCGTGTCGGCCAGCGCCTGGCGCAGCCGCGAGATCGCCAGCGTGCGCGTCGAGCCGTGCGCGATCAGCTTGGCGAGCATCGAGTCGAAGTCGGCGCCGACGGGCGCGCCTTCGGTGACGCCGCCGTCGACGCGCAGGCCCGGGCCCTGCGGCCAGCGCAGCAGGTGGATGCGGCCGGTGTCGGGCACGAAGCCGGCGTCGGCATCCTCGGCCAGCAGCCGGCATTCGATGGCGTGGCCGTGCCACTGCAGCTGCGGCTGCGTCAGCGGCAGCGCTTCGCCCTGCGCGATGCGCAGCTGCCACTCCACCAGGTCGAGGCCGGTCACCATCTCGGTCACCGGATGCTCGACCTGCAGCCGCGTGTTCATCTCCAGGAAGAAGAACTCGCCCTGCGGCGAGACGATGCATTCCACCGTGCCGGCGTTGACGTAGCCGGCGGCGCGCGCCAGCGTCACCGCGGCCTCGCAGATGCGCCGGCGCAGCGCGGGGTCCAGGCCGGGCGCCGGCGTTTCCTCGATCAGCTTCTGGAAGCGGCGCTGGATCGAGCACTCGCGTTCGCCCAGGTGGATGACGTTGCCGTGGCGGTCGCCGAACACCTGCACCTCGATGTGGCGCGGGCGCTCGACGAAGCGTTCGGCGAACAGGCGGCCGTCGCCGAAGTAGCGCTCGCTCTCGCGCCGCGCGCTGTCGATGGCGTCGGCCAGGCGCGCCGGCTCGCGCACGATCTGCATGCCCTTGCCGCCGCCGCCGGCCGCGCCCTTGATCAGCAGCGGGAAGCCCACGGCCTGCGCGCGCGCGGCGAAGCTCGGTGCATCGTCCGCCTCGTCGGCGGAAGGCGTCACCGGCACGCCGTGCTGCACCGCGAAGCGCCGCGCGCTGACCTTGTCGCCCATCAGCTCGATGGCCTCGGCGCCGGGGCCGACGAACACCAGCCCCGCGGCCGCGACCGCGCGCGCGAAAGCGGCGTTCTCCGACAGGAAGCCGTAGCCGGGATGGATCGCATCGCAGCCGCTGTCGAGCGCGGCGCGGATCAGGCCGTCGACGTCCAGCCAGGCCGACACCGGCGGCGTGCCGGACAGCTCGACGCATTCGTCGGCCTCGGCCAGCGCGGGGCCGTGGCGGTCCTGCGCGTGCCAGGGCACGACCGTGCGCATGCCCAGCCGGCGCGCGGTGCGCACGATGCGCAGCGCGATCTCGGCGCGGTTGGCGATGAAGAGCTTGCGGATCGGCGTCATCGTGTCCTGGTGCGAGGGGGTTTGGCGGCGACGATCTGCTCCAGGCGCGCGAGCCGGCTTTCGAGCTGCCGGCCCGCGCCGCGCGCGGCCGGCTGGACGCCGTGCAGCACCAGATCGGTCCAGCCGTCGGCCATCGACTCCACGTCGATGCGGCCGCCGCGGCCATACAGCAGGCCCCACAGCCGGTGTTCGATGCCGCCATAGACGAGGCTGCGCACCAGCTCCGGGTCGGTGCCGGCGGGCAACTCGCCGTCGCGCACGGCGTCGCGCACCGTGCGCAGCAGGAAGGCGGTGTATTGCACCTGCAGCTGGTGCAGCACCGATTCGAAATACTCCGGGCCGGTGCGCACCTCGTGCAGCGCCAGCCGCGACAGCCCCGGCTCTTCGGCATAGACGCGCAGGTGGCGCCAGACGAGGAAGCGCAGCCGGCTGCGCAGGCCCTGCAGGCGCGAGAAGCCGGTTTCGATGTCGGCGATCAGCGGCAGGTACATGCCGCGCAGCACCTCGTTCAGCAGCTCGCGCTTGCTCGGGAAGTAGCTGTAGACCAGGCCCTCGACGACGCCGACGCGCGCGGCGATCTCGGCCACCGACGCGCGTTCGAAGCCCTTGTCGAGGAAGACCTCGCGCGCCGCGGCCAGGATCTCGGCGGCGCGGCGCAGGCGCCGCGGCGTCTGCGCCGCTTCGGCGCTGCGCGCGGCGAGCTTCATGTCCGCTTCGGTACCAGGTCGGCAAAAGCCTGCGGCGCCTGGTACTGCGGGAAGCCGTCGTAGGGGAAGCGGTGGGTCGCCGGCGCCGGCGCCCAGGTGTGGCGCGCGGTGGGCACGCCGCCGTCGACGCGGATCACCGCGCCGTTGACGAAACCGGCCGCCTCGGACAGCAGCCACACCACGGCCGAGGACAGCTCGGCCTCGGTGCCGAATCGCTGCAGCGGCACCTTGGCGTGCAGGCCGCGCAGCACGTTGCGGTAGTCCTCGTCGTAGGTGTCGATGCCGGCCGAGGCGATCCAGCCCGGCGCCACCGCATTGACGCGCACGCCCGAGTGGCCCCACTCGCAGGCCGCCGTCTCGGTGAAGGTGAGCACGCCGCCGCGCGCCGCGCCCGAATGGCCCATGCCCGGCAGCCCGCCCCAGATGTCGGCCAGCATATTGACGATGCTGCCGCCGTGCGCCTCCATCCACTGCCGGTAGCACTCGCGCGCGAACAAGAAGGTGCCGTGCAGGTTGTTGCGCACCACCGCGTCCCAGCCCTTGAGCGTGATGTCGCGCAGCGCCGCCGGGTACTGGCCGCCGGCGCAGTTGAACAGGCCGTCGATGCGGCCGTGCGCGGCCACGATGCCGGCCACCGCGGCCTGCACCGCGGCCTCGTCGCGCACGTCGCAGGCATGGCGCGTCAGCGTCGCCTCGGGGTAGATGGCGGCGATCTCGGCGGACACCGCGTCGAGCCGCGCCTGCTGCCGGCCGACGATGGCCAGCCGCGCGCCCAGGCTGGCGAGTTCGTGCACCGTGCAGCGCCCCAGCCCACTGCCGCCGCCGGTGACGACGACGCAGCGCCCGTCGAACAGGCCGGGGCGGAACACCGAGCGGTAGCGCTCCAGGCGGGTCGGGTGGGGCGGCGGGTCCATGCCGGCATCGTGATCCGCCGCGGAGCCATTGTCAAGCCGGAATTGACCCTTGCTCAATTTCTTCGAGTATCTGAAGATACTAGGGAATATACCGTGCAGTGCGCGCGCCGATCGCGGCACGATGCCGGGTATTCATTGAGTACGATTCAACATGACTCAACGCACCACCGCCCAGGTGTTCTCCGGCCTGTCCGACGATGAACAGCAGATCCTCGACCAGGCCGACCGCTTCGCGCGCCAGGAGCTGTACCCGCTGGCCGAGCGCATGGACCGCGACGAGTGGTGGCCGCCGGAAGCCTTCCCGAAGATCGGCGCCACCGGCTACTTCGGCGTGCCGATCCCCGAGCCCTACGGCGGCGCCGGGCTCGATCTGTTCGCCAGCGGCCTGGTGCTGCAGGCCTTCGCGCGCTGGAATCATGCGCTGGCGCTGAGCTGGGTGGCGCACGAGAACCTGTGCCTGTTCAACATCTTCCGCAACGCCAGCGACGCGCAGCGCGAGCGCTACCTGCCGCGGCTGTGCAGCGGCCAGAGCATCGGCGCGCTCGGCCTGACCGAGCCCGGCGCGGGCTCCGACGCCATGGGCTCGATGCGCACCACCGCCGTCCTTGCCGACGATGGCGACGGCGAGCACTACGTGCTCAACGGCACCAAGCTGTACATCACCAACGGCCCGGTGGCCGACGTGCTGCTGGTCTACGCCAAGACCAACAAGGACAAGGGCGCGAAGGGCATCTCGGCCTTCATCGTCGAGAAGGGCTTCCCCGGTTTCAAGGTGGCGCAGAAGCTCACCAAGATGGGCTTCCGCGGCAGCCCGACCGGCGAGCTGGTGTTCGACGACTGCCGCGTGCCGGCCGCCAACCTCGTCGGCGAAGAGGACCGCGGCGTGCAGGTGGTGATGAGCGGCCTGGACCTAGAGCGCGCGATGGTCGCGCCGCTGTGCCTGGGCATCTGCGAGCGGGCGCTGGAACTGTCCATCGAGTACGCGCGCACGCGCCGGCAGTTCGGCCAGCCGATCGCCAACTTCCAGATGGTGCGCGCCAAGATCGCCGACATGTACGTCTGGACCGAATCGGCGCGCGTCATGACCTACCAGGCGCTGCGCGCCGCCAATCACCTGGAGGTCGGTGGCGGTGGCCGCGGCGAGATCCACAAGATCACCGCCGCGTCGGTGATGTACGCCGCGAACACGATGAACAAGGTGCTGGACGAGGCGGTGCAGATCCACGGCGGCAGCGGCTACATCTGGGAGTCCGAGATCAACCGCCTGTACCGCGCGATCAAGCTGCTGGAGATCGGCGCCGGCACGACCGAGGTGCGCAAGATCATCATCAGCGACGAATTGCTCGGCCGCTGATTTCGGTTCGCGATCGGCCGAATGAAAGCCAGAGTCAGTTCTCGGCGCA
>CAYUPF010000047.1:8591-23700 GCA_964446545.1 uncultured Rubrivivax sp. | reverse complement strand
CGTTCATGGACGACATCTCAACCTGGATCAGCGCTGGCGCGGGTCGAGCGCATCGCGCAGGCCGTCGCCGAGCAGGTTGAAGGCGAGCACCAACAGGAAGATCGACAGCCCGGGCCAGATCGCCATCCAGGGTGCGTTGTCCATGTAGTTCTTCGCCGTATTGAGCATGCTGCCCCAGCTCGGCGCAGGCGGCTGCTGGCCGAGGCCGAGAAAGGACAGGCTGGCCTCGGCGATGACTGCGGCAGCAATGGCCAGCGTCGACTGCACGATCAGCGGCGCGGTGACGTTGGGCAGCACGTGCTGCAGCGCGATGCGCCAGGGCGGGTTACCCACCGCGCGTGCCGCCTCGACATAGTCCTCGACCTTCACCGACAGCACCTGGCCGCGCGTCAGGCGTACGAAGATCGGCGTGGCCGACACGCCGATGGCAATCATCGCGTTGCTCAGGCTGGGCCCCAGGAAGGCCGCCAGCGCGATGGCCAGGATCAGGAACGGGCAGGCCAGGAAGGCGTCGGTGATGCGCGAGATGAGGCCGTCGACCCAGCCGCCCAGGAAGCCCGCCGCCAGCCCGATCGGCACGCCCAGCAGCAGTGAGATGCCGACCGACACCACGCCGGCGAGCAGCGAAGCCTGCGTGCCCCAGATCACGCGCGACAGCACGTCGCGGCCGAGTTCGTCGGTGCCGAACCAGTAGGCGGCCGATGGCGCCTTGCGTACCGCGCTCCAGCTTGTCGCCACCGGGTCGTAGGGTGCGATCCAGGGTGCGAACAGCGCCAGCGCGATGAAGAACAGGACTACGGCCAGACCGACCATCGCCGCCTTGCGCCGCAGCAGCCGGCGCAAGGCGAGACGCCACGGGCCGGCGCGCGGCCGGGGTGGCGCGAGGTTCAGGGCAGGCAGGACTGCCGACATGTTCAGTGCCTCAGCCGCGGATTGACGGCGAAATAGGCAAGGTCGGCGAGCAGGTTGAGCACGATGTAGGCAGTGGCCGTGACCAGCACGACACCCTGTACCACGGCGTAGTCGCGGTTGAAGACGGCGTCGATGATGAGTTTGCCGAAGCCCGGAATGGTGAACACCTGTTCGGTGAGCACGGCGCCCGACAGCAGCGTGCCGAGCTCCAGCGCACCCAGCGTGATGACCGGCGTCAGCGCGTTGCGCAAAGCGTGGCGCAGCACCACGACACGCTCACTCAGACCCTTGGCGCGTGCTGTGCGCACGTAGTCGGTCGACAGCACCTGCAGCATCGCGCTGCGCATGTGGCGCATCAGCACGGCGGCGATGCCGGTGCCCAGCACGATCGCCGGCATCACCATCGCCGCCAGGTTGGCGCGCAGGTCCTCGGCCGGGCTGACGTAGCCCGAGGCCGGCAACCAGCCCAGATGCACGGAGAACAGCAGGATCATCAGGATGCCAAGCCAGAAATTCGGCATCGACAGTCCTGACAGCGCGAACACCGTGGCACCGTAGTCCCAGGGTGTGTCGCGTGCCACCGCGGCGATGATGCCGGTGGGGATGCCGATCAGCAGCGCCACGGCCATCGCCAGCAGCGCCAACTCGATCGTCACCGGCAGCTTCTGCAGGATCAGCTCGAGCACCGGCTGCTGCGTGCGCACCGATTCGCCGAGGTCGCCCTGCAACACGCCGCCGATCCAGTATGCGTAGCGCACCGGCAGCGGTTGGTCCAGGTGCAGCTTGGCACGCAGGTGCGCGATCAGCGCTGGGTCCTGGTCCTCGCCGGCGAGAATCATCGCCGGGTCGCCCGGCAGCAGCTGCTGCAGACCGAAGATCAGCATCGACACGAAGACCAACGTCGGCACGATGGTGGCCAGGCGCTTGAACAGGTATTCGAGCATCGTCGTGTGTCGTCCAGTCGCGCCGTGCTACCGGCCCGCACTCCACTCAGTTCAGCTTCAGGCCCTGCACGCGCAGCAGCCCGTCGGGGATGCTGCGGATGCCGCTCAACTTGGCGTTGTAGGCATAAAGCCAGTTGCGGTGGTACAGGTAGACGATGGGCCGGTCCTTCAGCGTGCGCGTAGCCACCTGTTCGTAGGCCTTCTGGCGCGCCGCCATGTTCGATGCGGTGCGGGCGGCATTGAGCTGCTCGTCGATCTCGTTCTGGCAGATGCCGGCATAGTTCAGCGGCTGCTTGCAGCCGACGAAGCTGTAGATGTTGCCGTCGGGGTCGGCACGGCCGCTCCAGGCCAGCACGTAAGCCTCGAAGTCGCCCTTGTCCGCCAGGTTCAGCGAGGTCGCGAATTCGGTCGCCTGAATCTTGACGTCGAAGCCCGCCTCCTTGGCCATGGCCTGTACGACCTGGGCGATCTTTTGCGCGTCGGACGTGGTCGGCGTCATCAATGTGAAGCTCGGGTTCGTGACGCCGGCCTGCTGCAGCAGGGCCTTGGCCTTGGCGACATCGCGCTTGGGTAGCGGCAGGCTTTTGGCATAGAAGGCGTTGTTCGGCGCCACCCACTGGTTGCCGACGGTGGCCTCACCATCCATCACCACCTGCACGATGCCCTCGCGATCCAGGCTCAGCTCGAAGGCTTCGCGCACGCGCGCATCCTTGCCCAGCGGGTTGGCCTGCGCCTTGTCGCTCTTGCCGATGTTGATGGTGATGCCCTGGTAGCCGATTTCGGTGATGCGCGTGACCTTGAAGCGGGTGTCGTTCTTCAGCGCAGCGATGTCGGATGAGGCGACACGTTCGATGAAATCGAGCTGTCCTGAACGCAGGTTGGCCAGGCGTACCGTGGCGTCGGGAATCGGCGTATAGGTAATGCGCTCGAAATTCACCGCGCCCTTGTCCCAGTATTGCGGGAAGCGCTCGAAGACGATGCGGTCCTGCGCCACGCGCTCGACGAAGCGGTACGGCCCCGCACACACGGGTTTGGCGGCGAAGCTGGTACCCGCGGTCTGAGCCGCCTTCGGCGACACCATCATGCCGGCGCGGTCGGCCAGCGCCGCCATCAGTGGCGCGAACGGCGCGGCCAGATTGAAGCGCACGGTGTTCGGGTCGACGACGTCGACGCTGGTCACCGGGCGCAGCTCGCCACTGCGGTTGGAACCCTGCATCGTCTTGTGGCGCTCGATGTTGAACTTGACGGCCGCGGCGTCGAATTTCTCGCCGTCGTGGAATACGACGTCGTTGCGCAGCTTCATCGTCAGCGCCTTGTTGTCGGCCGACCACTCCCAGCTGGTCGCCAGCTGCGGCACGATATTCAGCTGCTCGTCGACGTCGACCAGCTTGTCGCACAGCGCGGCGAAGACGATGCGGCCGACGAAGGTGCGTGCGGTCGTCGGGTCGAGCGCATCGGGGTCTTCGGCCAGCCCGATGCGCAGGGTCTGCGCCTGGGCGGTGGCGGCGAACGCCAGCGCGACAGCCGACAGCAGCATACGGAAGTTCGTTTTCATGTGCGGTTCTCCTGCTTGGTTGGACGGACGGGGTGATGCGCGGCCTCAGAGCGCCGGCGCGGCGCTGAACGCCGACTGCAGGCGCGTTAAGCGCGGGTTCGGCGGTGCGCTGGCGACGGCAACGCCTGCCGACTTGATCTCGCGCCAATAGTGGCAGGCGACGCCACGGCCGGCATCGTCTTGCCATGATGGCGGACTGGCACGGCACAACGGCTGCGCGTGTGGGCAGCGCGTGTGGAAGTGACAACCCGGCGGTGGCGCGCTCGGGCTCGGCACGTCGCCTTGCAGCACGGCTCGCCCGCCCGCCCAGCCCGGCTGCGGCCGCGGGATGGCGGCCAGCAGCGCCTGCGTGTACGGGTGACGCGGTTCGGCATAAAGGGCTCGCGTATCGGCCAGCTCGACGATGCGGCCAAGGTACATGACTGCCACACGTTGCGCGATGTGCCTGACCACCGCCAGATCGTGGGCGATGAAGATGTAGGCCAAGCCGAAGCGGCGCTGCAGGTCCTGCAGCAGATTGACCACCTGCGCCTGCACCGACACGTCGAGTGCCGAGACGGCCTCGTCGCAGACGATCAGCCGCGGCTCGACCGCCAGCGCACGCGCAATGCCGATGCGCTGGCGCTGACCACCAGAGAATTCATGCGGGTAGCGCGCCGCATGCTCAGGTGCCAGGCCCACGGTGTTGAGCAGTTCGGCCACGCGCTGATCGTGCCGTCCCAAGTGCAGGTCGTGCAGGCGCAGCGGCTCGGAGAGGATTTGACCGACGGTCATGCGCGGGTTCAGCGACGAAAACGGGTCCTGAAAGATGATCTGCATCGCGCGGCGCTGGGCGCGCAAGGTGCTGGCGTCCAGCGTGCCCAGGTCGCGGCCGTCGAAGACGATGCGCCCAGCGCTGGCGTCCATCAGCCGCAGCACCAGGCGCCCGAGGGTGGACTTGCCGCAGCCGGATTCACCAACCACACCCAGAGTCTGCCCAGCCGCGAGCGTGAAGTCGACACCGTCGACCGCGCGCACCGCGCCGCTGACGCGCCCGAACAGGCCGCGGCGCACCGGGAAGTGCTTCTTCAGCCCGGTCACCTGCAGCAGCGGCGTCGTCATGCCGCGGCCTCGTGCAAGGGGCGGGCCAGTAGCACATCGGGGTCGAGCGGGGCCTTCCAGCAGGCCGACGCATGGCCGGGCGCGAGATCGCGCAGTGGCGGCTCGGCGGCACGGCACCGCTCATCGGCAAACGGGCAGCGGTCGGCGAAGCGGCAGCCCGGCGGTCGGCGCAGGGGGTCAGGCACCTGGCCTTCGATCGACGCCAGCCGGTCCTGCTCGATGTCCAGGCGCGGTGTCGACCCCAGCAACCCCACCGTGTAGGGGTGCTGCGGTTCGTCGAACAGAGCCTGCACCGGCGCCTTCTCGACGACACGGCCGGCGTACATCACCAGCACCTCGTCAGCGACCTCGGCGACAACGCCGAGGTCATGCGTGATCAGGATCACCGCGGTGCCGCTGTCCTGCTGCAGCATGTGCATCAGTTGCAGGATTTGCGCCTGGATGGTGACGTCCAGCGCCGTCGTCGGTTCGTCGGCGATCAGCAGCCGAGGCTCATTGGCCAGTGCCATGGCGATCATCACGCGCTGGCGCATGCCACCCGACAGCTTGTGCGGATAGTCGTGGAAGCGCTGTTCCGGCGCCGGAATGTGAACGCGGCGCAGCATCTCCAGTGCACGAACACCGGCCTGCCTCGCTCCCAGGCCTTTGTGGCGCTGCAGACCTTCGACGATCTGCTGGCCGACCGTGAAAGCCGGGTTCAACGACGACATCGGCTCCTGGAAGATCATCGCCATGCCGTTGCCGCGCAGGTCCCGCAGTTCGCGCTGCGCCATACCAACCAGTTCGCGCCCTTCGAAGCGCACCGAGCCAGCGACGCGCCCGGGTCTTTGCACCAGGCCCATGATCGACAGCGAGGTCACGCTCTTGCCGCAGCCCGATTCGCCAACGATGGCCAGCGTGCGTCCGGCGTCGACGCGGAAGCTCACACCATCGACGGCAGCAATCTCGCCGTCGTCGGTGCTGAAGACGGTGCGCAGATCGCCAACTTCGAGCAGCGCCATGGTCAGGTGTCGCGGCGCGCGGCGTGGAAGCGGTCGATGGCAGCCTCGATGCTGCCGCGGTCGAGTTCACCCACCGTATCGTGGCGACCGGGCAGGCAAGTCATGAAGGGCTGGAAGCGTTGCAGGCTCACGTCGTAGAGGCGATGCAATTCGCGTACCGGCTCCTCGTGGTCGTCGACGCGCAGGTCCAGCGCCGGGTGGTCCTCGTCACCGTGGATGCGTAGCGCGGCCGACTGTTTGCCGCGCTTGTCGCCGCCGGCAGCCTCGCCGGCGGCCACTGCGGCCAGCAGCCGCTCGGCGAGCGGGCGGCCCACGGCAGCCAGGAAGGCATCGGCCGTGGCCTCGACGACACGCGGGCCGGCCAGCATGTTGCCTGCGACGCTGAAGTCCTCGTGCAGCGCGTGCCCGCACCAGTCGATGCACGAAGCCCCGGTGTGTGCGGCACCGGCGCCGTAGGCACCGAGCACGTGCAGCTGGCGCTGCGCCTGGCCGGTGTCGGTGGCCGTGAGCGCCGCCACCACCGCGGCCGGCGCATGGCCCTGTGTCAGCAAGGCCAACCCGGCCGGCCCGTACAGCGGATTCATCAGCGCCTGGGTCGACAGCGCGCCGACACCGCGCCGGGTGTGCACGCACAGCGCACCGACGGCGAAGAAACGGCTGGCGATGGCGACGCCGAAGTGGCCGTGCGCGTCGCGCGCGACGATCGACCAGGTCACAGGCGAGGCCTCGTCACTGCACCTTGCCGATGCGTCGCACGGCCTCGTTCATCACCTTGGCATCGGCGTCCCAATAGGCCTGGAACTCCGGCGCATCGAGGTACTCGATCGGGCTGCCGGCGCGACTGATCGTCTGCACCACCACGGGGTCGGCGGCGGCCTTCTTCGCCGCGGCGCGCAGCTTCTGCACGATGGCTTCTGGCGTGCCCGCAGGCACGAAAAGCGCCGACCACTGCGCAAACTGCACCGGCTGGCCGACGCTTTTCAAGCTTGGCACGTCGGGCAGCGACACCAGCGGCTTATCGCCCCAATGTGCCAGTGGCCGCACCTTGCCGGACTTGATGTGCGCCAGCACGCTGGCCGGGCCGGTGGACAACGCGTCGACCTGGCCGCCGAGCAGCGCCAACACGGCGGGGCCGGCGCCGGTGTAGGGGACATGTGTCAGGCTGATGCCGGCCGAAGCCTTCAGCATCTCCATCGGCACATGCATGGTGCCGTTGTTGCCAGAACTGCCATAGTTGTAGCGGCCGGGCTGCGTCTTCAGGTCAGCGACGAACTCGGCGAAGGTCTTCCACGGCAGATCGCTGCGCACGACGAGCACGGTCGGGTCGGCGGTGAAGCGTGCGATCGGCCTGAACTGCTCGAGCGTGAACTGCGGCCGACGCTCGAGGATCTTGTCAGCCTCGGGCAGGATCGAAATCGACAGGCTCATCAGCAGCGTGTAGCCGTCGGCCGGTGCCCTTGCCGCCGCACCGATACCAGTGGCGCCATCGGCGCCGGCACGATTCTCGACCACCACCTGCTGCCCCAGTTCACGCCCCAGAGCCTCGGCCACCGGCCGCGCCACCGTGTCGGCTACACCGCCCGGCGGGAAAGGCACGATCACCGTGAGCGGCTTGTCGGGCCAATTGCCCTGCGAGACAGCCAGCCCGCTGGCGAGTGCCATGCCGGCGGCGACTACGGTGCGGAGGATCGGGTTCATGTTGGCTGTCTTTATTCGAAGTGGTTGCTGAGCGTGCCGAGATGCTTTGCAGTGTGTGCGCGGATCTGGGCATCAGTTCGATAGTCGACGTGCCGAACTGGGTGGTCTCGTTCTACTTTCCCAGAGTGGTCCTCGAGTAGCCATTCCTGAACTGTATGTCGTCGCCGCGATTAAAGGCGATGCTGGCGGTCATGTGGACACTCACCGGACCCGAAGCGACGCTATCACCTTGCTCCACACTCTGCGTCGAACGGCAGTTCCTGGGCCACGAACTCCGCAATCTGTACCTCGGGATTGGGTCGAGGGCTGCCGACCGACTTGAGGAGACGAGCGGCGGGTATCGGCCGAGCTGCCGACATTCAAGCAGCGCTCATCGAAGATTCCTTCATGGCCGCACGCTGAAGACCAATGATCGCTTTGTTGCCATCGTTCTCGTTTCTGCTCGACGAACGCCGCCGCGCAGGCTCTCCTGAGCAGCCGCTCGCAGGCCTCAAGCGACGTGTTCAACCTCGCCGATCAGGCCGGTCGTTCGTCGCCGTCCCGTGGTGAATCGCCTGGAGCGCGCTTGAGCAGCTTGCGAAACGCCGCCAGGTCGGCTCGTTGCCGACGTTCGTCGAAGAATGCCGCGGTCTGCATCGCAGCCAGCTTCTCGGCCACCGCCGTGGCGACGAACTGGTTCATGCTGATGCCCTCCTCGCGCGCCAGTTTCTCGGCGGCAGCCTTCACCGACTTGGGCAGGCGCAGCGGATAGGTGGACGTGTCGCTCATATGAAGACCTTCCTGTAGGCGTCCCTGGGCAGCAGGATGCGAAGCCCGAATCGTTCCGGCACGGTTCCGAAGTCACGGCGGTTGAAGGTCACGATCGCCTGGGCCCGGCCGTTGACGGCGGCCTCCAGGACCATTTCATCCGACGGATCCTTCAACTGCGGTCGCCAGATGAAGTGAGACTCCACCGGCTCGGCCAGCGCAGCCACGGCATCCACGAAGATGCCTGCCTGCGTCACATCCAGGCCGGCTGCGCTCAGGTGCTCTTCGCGCTTGCAGACCGCCTCGTACTCCAGGATCAAGGCCACGTTTGCCAACAGTTGGATCCGACCATCCAGAGCAGCCTGCATCAACGCGGAAGACGCGCCTGACGGACTGCGCATCGCGGCGACCACGACATCCGTATCCAGCACCACCCGCATGCGCAATGATGACATCTCCGGCGATGTCACGCAACGGCTCAACGTAAAGAGGCGCCAACCATCGTGGTCGCGCCGACGCGTTGCTTTGCTTCGATGCCTACCTTGCGTAGACTGGTTGCAATGAGCACTCTGCCGGTGGTGGACCTGTCCGCCCGCGACGACGAAGTCGCGGCGGGCATCGGCCGCGCGTGCCGCGAGCATGGCTTCTTCTACCTGGTCGGCCACGGCATCGACGAGGCGCTGGGCCAGCGGCTCGAAGGCCTGAGCCACCGCTTCTTCGCGCTGCCCGAGGACGTGAAGGCGCGCTACGCGATGGCACTGGGCGGGCGTGCCTGGCGCGGCTGGTTCCCGCTGGGCGGCGAGCTCACCTCGGGCCGGCCCGACTGGAAGGAAGGCCTGTACCTGGGCACCGAGTTGAACGACGATCACCCGCGTGTGCGCGCCGGCGTGCCGCTGCACGGCCGCAACCTGCTGCCCGGCGACGAGGTGCTGCCGGGCTTTCGCGACACGGTGTTCGCGTACATGCGCGAGCTCACGGCGCTCGGTCACCGCGTGATGGCCGGCATCGCAGGTTCGCTCGGCTTGCCGGCAGACCACTTTGCCCGATACGTCACCGCCGATCCGCTGGTGCTGTTTCGCATCTTCCTATATCCGAGCCGGCCGGTGCCGCAGGGTGTGGACGCGTTGCACGGCGTCGGAGAGCACACCGACTACGGCCTGCTCACGCTGCTGCGGCAGGACGATGTCGGCGGCCTGCAGGTGCGCACGGCCGCGGGCTGGATCGAGGCGCCGCCGCTGGCCGGATCGTTCGTCTGCAACATCGGCGACATGCTCGACCGCATGACCGGCGGCTACTACAGGAGCACGCCGCACCGCGTGCGCATCAACACCAGCGGCCGCGACCGTTTGTCCTTTCCACTGTTCTTCGACCCCGACTTCGAGGTGCGCATCGCTCCGCTGCGCACGCCCGAGATTGACGATCACACCACCCGCTGGGACGGCGCCAGCGTGCATGCCTTCGAAGGCAGCTACGGCGACTACGTGCTGGCCAAGGTCGGCAAGGTCTTTCCTGACCTGAAGAGCGCGGTGCTGTAGCCCGCCCATCAGCCGAACAGCGAACCGGCCTCTTCAACCTGCCTCACCTTGCTCCCGGCTGCTGTCGGCCTGGAATGATCGCTACTGGGCGGTGACAACGGGCCGCGCACCGAGGAAGAACGCCAGACGTGTCCGCGGAGGGGCCTTGATCTTCCGGTCCCGACCCGTTGGGTGCGTTCGAGTCGAGCACATCCAGCGTCGGAAATGTGGCGTCGAGCCGACCCTTCGTACCAGGGCTCCCTGTGGCAACAGCCAAGAGCGGCCCACACAGCGGATCGTGGCCGCTGCGTTCAATGCCGGCCGGCGCGCCGCACCCGATCGAAGCTCAGCCCGCTCGCACCCTCGCCGCGCCCCGTGGTCTTGCTGCGGCCGATCCACAGCAGCGCGCGTCCTGAGGCGTCGCGCGCGTAGTTGAAGGCGCGCTTCAGCTCGATGCCGTCGCGCGGCACCTCCTCGTCCTCCAGACGCAGGAAGTCGGTGCTGAAGCGCGACGCGGGGTCGGCCGGCGTCAGGCGCAGCATCTCGCCGCACGGGTGGACCATGAAGCCCTGCAGACCCGCCTGCTCGGGCTTGGGCTCGACGAACGGCATGTGGCGCAGCCGCGTGATCACGGCCGCGTACTCGGCGTTGCGCGGCTCGGCCAGGCGCTGGGCATCGACCTGGTAGTGCTGCACGACCACGCCGCGCTGCAGCTGGATCGACCAGTTCAACGGCGTCGCGCCCTCGCGCTTGACCGGCAGGAACGGAATCCAGTTCGCGGCCACCGGCGTCTGCAGTGTGTAGTGCAGCGGCGCGCCGGGCGCGGCGACGGCACCGAGCGGCGCGCGCAGCGTCTGCGTCGTCGACAGCCGCGTGCTCTCGAAGCGGCGGTCCAGCGGTTCGCCCGAGGTGCCCTGCACCTTCTTCTCGATGCCCCAGGCGATGTTGGCCATCTCGTCGCGCATCATCAGCACGTGCTCCAGCGGCGGGCCCTGCTGCGCGTGCAGCGCCGGGCACAGGAACAGGCAGTCGTCCAGGCGCGGACGCGGCGCGAAGGGGCTGGCCTTGACCGACATCTCGAACATCGTCCACTGCGTGCCGTCCAGGTTGCGCGACGGCGGGATCGGCACCTCGATGCCGAAGTTGTCGCGCACGCTGAACTCGGCCACTTTATACAGCGCATTCACGGGCAGCGTCAGCGGCAGCAGGTACCAGTCGTTGCCGAAGACGAGCGCGTATTCGAGCACCGCCAGCCGCGCCAGATCGCTCTTGGCCGCGCCGATCGCGCCGAAGTTGACCTGCCCGTCCTCGAACTCCCAGTAGCGATCGGCCGGCATGCCGGGGTAGCGTGCGATCGCCGGCATCGGCTGGCGCTTCGGCTTCCAGTCGATGGCCGCGGCGCCGGCGATCGGCTGACCGGGCACCACCGCCGAGCTGACGACGAAGTCGTCCCAGTCGAGCCGTCCGTCGAGGTACTCGTCGGCCTCGACGCGCAGCTCGGGCTGCACGCCGTCGCTGCGCAGGCCGAACGCGTATTCCAGGCGCTGCGGGTTCCAGTACGGGCTGGCGCCGCTTTCGGTACGCGGGTCCAGCGCCAGTTCGTCGATCCAGCGCAGCCATTGCTGCAGCACCGCGCGGCTCGCCGGGGGCAGGCCCAGCGCGGCGACGAAGGCATCGGCCTGGGCATCGTCGGCGGCCACCGGGCGCAGGTCGGTGGCCAGACGCTGGGCGTCGATCGCACGGCCGTCGAGCAGCCGGTGCCAGACGAAGCCGGCGTTGTCGGCCGCCGCATCGGCCGGGTCGGCGATGGCCGCGCGATAGGCGGCCAGCAGCACGTCGATGGCCGCGGCCAGGCCTGCGGCGCGCAGCATGCGCATCAGGTGCTGGCCGGCCTGCGCATTGAGCTTGGCATGCGCGGCCAGCACGCGCTCCTGTTCGACCAGCGCCTCGATCGGCGGCGCGCCGGCGGGCAAGGTCACATCGGGCACCGCGCCGCCCGGGTGCACCAGGCGCGACAGCGGCACGCCGAGCACGCGCAGCTGCGCGCCTACCGGGCTGCCGGCGTCCTCGCCCTGCAGCTCGTTGAATTGCCACTGCCGTGCCAGCATCCACAGCGGGTCGGCGACCGGCGCCTGCAGGCCCAGGCCGACGTCGTCGGAGGTCGGCAGCGGCTCCAGCCGCGACCACACCGTGGCCGAAGGGTCGGGCTTGAAGGCCTTCAGGTCCAGCGCCGTCACCATCGCGGCCGATGCCGAAATCTTGTAGGCCATGTTCGCTGCTCCGCTATTCGCTGACGATCGCCTTGCCGGCGGCCATCGTCATGAAACTCTTCGCCGTGTTCTGGCCGTAGGCGGCGCGGATCGAGCCCAGGTTCTTCTCGAGCAGCGTCGCGAAGTCCAGCGACGGCACGTCGCGCCTGAAGTTGTTCGACAGCATCAGCGCCGGCAGCAAATTGCCCAGGCCCTGCAGATCCTGCGGCCGCACCGCGCGCAGCCGCGCCAGCGCCAGCGCCTCGTCGACCACGCCGAGCAGTTCGTCGAAGCTCCAGTGCTCGGCTGCCGGGTTCGCGGGCACGGCCAGCAGCATCGTCTGCGGCGCGCGCGCACCGGGCGCGTCGAAGTGGAAGCTCAGGCCGGTGGTCTCCTCGGTCGAGGGAATGGACTCGCTCCATTCGTCGACGAACAGCCCGGCCAGCGCGTCGGCCGGCGCCACCGAAGCCAGCGCGCCCGGTGCATGCGCGACCACCGCCACCACGCCGCGCAGGTCGTCGGCCGCGTCCGGCGGCAACGCGCCCCAGCGCTTGACTGGCGCGATGCCGGGTGCGCCCATCTGCAGCAGCTTGAAATCGCCGCCCGCGGTGGGCAGGCCCTGCGCCTCGGCGGCGGTGAGCACGTCGGCGAGCATGCCGGCGGCTTCGTGCACGCAGCCGAGCTTGGGCAGCCAGCCGGCGATGGCCAAGTCGTCGCCGGCCAGCAGCGTCGCGCGCGCCACCAGCGACGCGTTCAGCTCGCCCGCGTAGCCGCCGAGCGTGAAGGCCGGCAGCAGCGGGAACGACGCGCCCAGGATCGCGCGCACGCGCTCGATGCACAGGCGCGCCTGCTCGCCGAAGCGCTCGCTGCCGTCGGGCGCCGGCGCCGCGGCGAGCCGCGCGCTGACTTCGGCATGCAGCGCTGCGGCACGCGCGTGCGCCGCGGCCACCGTGTCGCCGGGCGCGACCTGCGTACCCTGGGCGTTGCCGTCGGCCGCCGGCTGGCTCGCGCCGGCACTGCGCCAGCCCAACGCCGCCGCCTGCGCCAGCGCGGCCTGCAGACTGGCCAGCAGCGCCAGCGTCGCCGGCGCCTGCGCGTCCAGCGTGTCGGGCTCGTCCGGCACCGCGGCGACGCTGGCCGCCAGCGCGGCCAGCGCCTGCGCGGCGCGGGCGTCGGCGATCGCCACGCGCGCCTGCAGCTCGGCCAGGTCGACGCCGGCGAAGTCGCCGTCGTTCAATGTCGCGTCGGTCTCGATGCCGTCGCGCGCCAGCACCATGTCCATGCGGCGCAGCGCGCGCGCTTTTTCCAGCAGGCGGCGCAGCAGCCAGCAGAAGGATTCGAAGGCCACCAGCCCGAGCGTGCCGGCCGGCGCATCCGCCGGTGCATCGCCTTCCAGCACGATGGCCATGCGCTCGGCGTCGGCGCCCAGCTCGGCGCGCAGCTGCGTCGACAGCACCGCGCCGAGCCGTTCCTGCACCGCGCTCTGCCCGCCGTGCTGCTGCGGCTCGCCGCCCAGCACCAGCGCCAGCGGCGACAAGCCGAGCTCTTCGATACCGGCCTGCAGCGGCTGGTTGCGGTCCTGCCAGCGGAACTGCGGCCGGCCGTCATAGAGCTCGCCGGTGGCCACGCGTTCGAGCACGCGCGCATGGAAGCGGTAGCGCGCCGGGTCGCCGAGCAGACGCGCGAGCCAGGCATTGAGCCGCGGCTCGACCTGCGCCGCCAGGTCGTTGAGCGGCGCCCAGGCGCCGGCGTTGATGCTCTGCAGCGCGACCACCACGCGCTGCGTGTAGCCGCGCGTCGAATGCGGCGTCTGCACCACGCGCGGCTCGGGTGGGCGCGTCTGCTTGTCCAGCACCGATATCGCGGCCGCCGAACCGTCGAGGTTGCCGCCGACCAGCTGGTAGACGCTTTCGCTGAGCAGCAGGTCCGACACCGAATCGAGCAGGTCGGCCAGGTCGTCGATGAAGACCTTGACCTTCGGCCGGTCGGCCGCCGGCACGCTGGCCGGCGAGATCGCGTCGATGCCCTTGTCGCGGTATTCGGCGAGCAGGCGCAGCCCGTCGATGACATCGCGCGCGGCGATGTTCTCGTCGGTCTGCGGCCCCGGGCCACTGGGCTTGAACGGGAACTGCCGGCGGTAGTCGAGGATGTGCTGCGACAGGTCGTGGTCGCGCAGCGCGCGCTCGAAGCGGTAGCCGAGCAGCGCGGCCATCGCCTGCCCGTTGGCCACGCCCTCCAGCAGCCGCTTCGCGCGCTTGACGCGGCGCGAGCGCAGGTCGATGTCGAAGGCGCCGGCCGCGTGCGCGCGGTTGGCCAGGTGGCCGCTGCGCAGCACCGCGGCCGCGGTGGCCTGCTGCAGCGACGGCGCGTGCACGTAGCCCATGCTGTCGGCCGTGCGCTGGTCGCGCAGCCGGGCGTCGGGCATCAGCTTCTCGACCACGCCGAAGGCGCCCAGGTGCAGCCCGGTCGGCGCGCGCTCGCGCATGCCGTCGAGGCGCTTGGTCGCCAGCGACGTGATCCAGGCGTCGAGCCGGTGCGCCGCCGCATCGAGCGTGGTGCGCAGCGCCAGGTCGAGCTCGCCGACCGTGCGCTGCTGCAAGAAGGCCAGGCTCTCGCGGAAGGTGGCGATGTTCTTCAGCTGCTCGGGCCAGGTGAGCACCGCGCCGCCGAGGTGTGCGCCGATGAACTGCGCCACCGACTGGTCGCCGGTCGTGCCCAGCAACTGCAGCCCGAGCACCGCGCTGGCGTGGCCGACCTGGAACTGGTCGCCGACCAGCGTGGCGCTGTCGACGCCGACGTATTCGGTGTAGCGCATGTGCCGCGCACTGGCCTTGACCGCCGCTGACAGCAGCGGCGACTTGTCGAGGTGGCTGTAGAACAGCTTGCGCCCGCTGGCCAGCACCTCCTCGTCGGCGGCGAAGGCGAGCAGCGCCTCGAGCAGGCTCTCGGCGTTCTGCATCTGCAGCAGCGCGGCCCGCGGGTCCTGCCCGGCGGTGGACAGCAGCTGCACCAGCGCGGCGATGAAGTCGCGCGCGAGCTTGCCCGCCGGCGCCAGCTCCTGCTTCGGGTTGGCCGGATCGCGCTGCACCCAGGCGACGACGTCGAGCGAGTGCGGCTTCGGCAGCACGCCGCATAGCGCGACGAAGGGCAGCTTCGACGGCCAGCGATTCAGCAGGTCGGCGATCATGAAGCCGTTGAGCAGGCGCTGCGCGAACGCCACTTCCTTCAGCTCGGGGTTGTTCTCGACGGCGGTCGGGCCGGCCACCTGCAGGAAACGCTTGGCCACCGACCAGGGCTGCATCGCCAGCACCTGGTGCAGCGTGTCGGCGCCGGGGTTGCGCATCGTCGGCACGCGCGGCACCGCGGCTTCCCAGAAGTTGCGCAGCCA
>CAYUPF010000047.1:0-8491 GCA_964446545.1 uncultured Rubrivivax sp. | reverse complement strand
TGCGCGTCGGCGGCGACCGGGTCGAGCGCCGCGGCGACATCGCTGGCGTCGGACGCGAAGCCGGCGCGCGCGCCTGCCGTGTTGTTGGTCGGCGTGCCCTGGGCGACGAACTTCAGCCCCTGGCCATGCTCGTGGTTGTGCAGCAGGTCGGCCACCAGCGCGGCGGCGGACTCGGGCGTCTGCGTCCAGTCCACGCCGAGCACGACCAGCCGGTCCAGGCCCTGCAGCAGGGTCGCACCGGCTTTCAGGTCGGCCTGCGTCACGGTGATCGCCATGCCGGCGTCTTCGGCCGCGGCATAGTCGACGAGCCAGGCGCGGTCGCCGCCGAACGGATCCCATTGCGCCGGATCGGTGGCCAGCAGCGGGTCGAACAGCGGCGACATCGGCAACACGTCGTCCACCGCACTGCCCCATTTGCGCAGCACCTCGACGCCGCCGCGCCAGCCGACGGCGACGAAGCGGTCCGGCAGCGCCGCCGCGGTCTGCTCGCGCGCGTCGGGCGAGGCCAGCGGGATCGATGCGTCGTCGAACAACAGCGCGGCGTCGTTGCCGAGCTGCGCGGCATTGCCCGGCACGACCGTGCGCACCAGGTAGGCCGCGCGCATCGGCCCGTAGAGCAGCGCCAGCTCCCGCCACGGCGATTCGCTGTCGGCCGGCGTCGCGAAGCGCTGCGCCCAATAGCGCTTGACCGCGTCGACTTCCTTG
This sequence comes from uncultured Rubrivivax sp., assembly GCA_964446545.1. Taxonomy (GTDB): domain Bacteria; phylum Pseudomonadota; class Gammaproteobacteria; order Burkholderiales; family Burkholderiaceae_C; genus Rubrivivax. The sequence goes on along the minus strand of CAYUPF010000047.1, from coordinate 7,786 downwards.
GGCGTCAGCCCCGGCTCGTGCTGCACCGCGTGCAGCACGTCGGGGTAGATGCGGATCATCAGCTTCGTCGTCGCGTCGTCATAGCGCGTCTGGATCGACACCGGCATCAGCAGCACCGGGTGCTTCGCATCCAGCGCCTGGAACAGCAGGGCGGGGTCGCGCTGCGCCAGCAAAGCGTCCGACAACCCGCGGATGCCGCGCAACCGCTCCAGCGTCGTGCTCACGCTGCCGCGGGCCTCGGTGGCCAGCCGATCGAGCCGCGACTGCGCGCGCGCCAGCGTGCGCTCGTCGGCGCCGCCGCGGCGCAGCGCGTCGAATTCGGCCTGCGCGGCATGCAGATGCACGCGCGCTTCGCGCTGGTCGTCGCGCTGCTGCGCGTAGGCAGCGCGTGCGCGGGTGATCTGATTGCGGTTCAGTTCGAGCAGCGGCATGGGGGTTCTCCTGGCTGCGTGTCCTCAGGTCGCCAGATCCGGCCCTTCCCAGTAGGCGCGGAAGGGTTCCTGCAGCAGCGCCTGGGCGATCTCGGCCGCCGTCGGCGTGGCCGTCAGCCCGGGGAAGGACGCGAAAGGCGCGCCGCCCGGCGTGCCCAGCGCGGCCAGATTGACTATCGACAGGTGCATGCCGGCCTCGACCTTGACATGCGACCACGACAGCGTCTTCCACGGGCTGAAGCCGCGCTCCTTCAGCGCCTTGAAGGCCGGCGTGGCGGCAGCCCCCAGCGCGAACTGCTCGCGCGCCCAGCTCAGCGACGCGCGCGAACGGGCGCCGATCTTCGGCGCGCCGGCATCGGGCGGCGGCACCGGCACGTCGAAGCCGAAGCGCGGCTCGCTCATCTGCTCCTCGACGACGAAGCACCAGTCGGCGATGTCGTCCTTGTCGATGTCGAAGCCGAAGAAGGTGATGTCGGGCCGGATGAAGCCGGCGAACACCGGCGTCTGGATGTCGGTCTTCGGGTTCGGCGGCAGTCCTGCGGCGTTCTTCAGCAGCTTGCTTTCCTCGGCCGGCACGTTCTTGCGCCGCTTCCACGCATACACCTGCGTGTTCGGGTAGCGCAGCAGCAGCCGGCCCTTGATCAACAGCGCGACGCGGTCCGGGTCGGTGATGTTCGGGTCCGTGCGCTTGCCCAGCGGCTGCGCGCCCCACAGGTGGATCGGCTCCACGTCGGGCAGCTTGTCCAGGCTGCCGTCGCTGCGCGCCTTGACGCGGTCCCAGAAGCGCTGGAACGGCGTGCCGCGCAGGTCGGTGGGGAAAGCGCGCCACAGCAGCTCGCGGTTCATCTCGAAGTTGGCGCCGACCATGAAGGCGTCGATGAAGAACTGGTTCACCTGCACCAGCATGATCAGGTCGGGCGGCAGGTTGCCGATGCCGGGCATGAAGCCTTCCTGGTCGTAGCGCGCGAGCGCGTCGTACATCGGCTCGCGCAGGTGCGGGAAGGCCATGACGCGGTCGAACAGCCGCGGGATCACGAAGCGCAGCTTCGCGGCATCGGCCGTAGTCAGCAGGTGCGCGGCGACGAAGGCGCTGGGCTTGTCGAAGCTGCTGCCGGCCAGCGCCACCTGCGACTGCAGCCGCGCCTTCAGCGTCAGGTCGGGCAGGGTGCGTGCGCGCACCACCTGCGCCGACGCCGCCAGCGGGAAGTCGACCACCTCGACCGCGACCCGCATCGCCTCGAAGGGCTCGCGCCAAGCCTGCTGCACGCCGCGCGTCGCCTGGGCGAAGGCATTCAGCACCGCGCGCTGGCGGATCGCCGGCGGCAAGGTGATGCTGACGACGTTGCGCTCCGGCGCCGGCTCGGTCAGCCGCGTGATCTCCAGCCCGGCGCTGACGCCGAACTGCACCGCTGCGTTGCCGCCCTGCAGGTCCACCGAATTCGGCGGCAGGTTCGCCACCAGGCTCAGGTTGTCGAACTTGCGCGCATCGACGCGCGTCATCGAGCCGAGCGCCGCGCCGGCCAGCGCGCTGCCGGCGCGGGCCTCCGGTCGCGAGGCGACGCGCTGGCGGTTGAAGCGCAGCAGCGGCTTGTCGATGCGCAGCGCGCCGCTGCGCGCGTCGATCTGCAAGGCGCTGAACTGCAGCGCGCCGCCGCTCTTGTGCGCCTCGATCAGGAAACCTTCGACGCCGCGGCGGCCGAGCGCTTCGACCTGCGCCGCCACCAGCCCCAGGTCGGCGGGCCCGAGCGCCTGCGCGCTGCCGGCCAGCGCGCCGAAGCGCTCGACGTGCACGTCGGTGAACACGCCTTGGGTCTGGCCGGGACGCACCTGCGGCGGCGCCACGCCGCGGCCCGCGGCGACCAGCGACTTGGCCTTGGCGGCCGCAGCCAGCGCGCCGCGCACCTGGCCGGCGGAGATGCGGCCGCGGAAGCCTCGCGCAGCGAGGTCGACGCGCGCATCGTCGGCGCCGGGCAGCGCCACGCCGTCGAACAGATGCGTGCCCAGGATGCCATCGGCAAGGAAGGCATTGACCGCGAAGGCCGCGGGCTTGGCGCTGGCCGCGGCCATCGTCTTGACGTAGCTGGCCGACAGCGCCGGCAGCTGCTTCAAGGTGTCGGCGCGCATCGCCGCCACGCGCAGCGCGCGCCGCTGCGGGCTGGCGCCGCGCCGCAGCGCGCTGTCGACCAACGCCGCCGGCATGCTCGAGCGGTCGAGTTGGCCCCCGAGCGACGCCGTCTTGCCGTTGACCTTGTAGGCGACGACGCCCTGCGCGGTGATGGCCTCGATGCGCGGCAGCGCCGGGCCCATCACCTGCATCAGCCGCTCGGGCGGCAACGGGTCGAGGTGCTTGATCTTCAGCGCACGCTGCACTTCGATCGCCAGCCGCGTCAGGTTGAACAGCATCTCGGCCTTGCGGATTTCGCCGATCTGGTCCCAGCAGGCGTCGACGTAGTCCTCCTGGAACCTGCGCACGACCTCGGCGCCGTAGCCGGCCGCACCGCGGTAGCGCGGGTTCAGGTTCAGGCCGGCGAGCCAGAAGTTCGGTTCCTGCGCGGTCGTGACGGTGTGCGTTTTCGCGTGCCAGGCGCCGTACAGCGGCGGCTTGACCTCGATGCGCCGCACCGTGCCGTCGGGCTCGTCGACCACCGGGTTGTCGACCTGGCTCGCCGGCGTGTTGACGATCACTCCCAGGCTGGCCGCGTGCATGGCTTCGGCAGGTTGGCCGGGCTGGTAGCTCAGCGGCACGAGCGCGCCTTCCATCGTCGTCACCAGGCCCGGCGTGTTGCCGTTGATCAGGTCGTCGACGCTCATCGGCGAGGTGCCGATGCTGCCCAGCAGCGCGCTGACCGCCGGGTCGTTCTTCCACTTCTTCGGGCTGCGCAGCTTGCGCGCCAGGTATTCGAAGTCGCCGGCCGGCCCGGTGGAGAACTCCCAGTGGTAGTACACCGGTAGCACGACGTCGGCATTCACCGCAGGATCCCAGGCCGGCGCCAGCGTCTGCATCGCCGCACCCGAGCCGTCGCCCGCCAGCCCCAGCCCGCGCAGGCGGCCGGGTTCGAAGGCCGGCACCACGCAGGCGAGGTAGTCGGTGTCGGCTTTGAGCCGCCGCGGGCACACCAGCCGCGAGACGTTGCTCTTCGGGTCGTGCTGCAGGTCGGCCTGGATGCCGGCGACATCGCCGGACGCCTTCTCGCTGACCACCTGCGCATGCGCCCACGACCACGATTCGGCCAGCGACGGCAGCTCGTCCTTGACGTGCACGGCCGGCACGCGGATCTGCGGCAGCGGCGCCGCGCCCTGCAGCCGGGGGCGGCCGACCTTGGCGACCTCGAGCACCATCAGCACTAGCCACGGCCGCAGCCGGTCGTCGGCATTGGCGCGCGCGGGGGTCAGCATCCACGGCAGGTCCGGCGGGTCGAAGTCGACGATCGCCAGGTAGTTGGGCTCGAAGTTGGTCGTGCCCGGCCGCGGGTCGGTGCGCACCACCAGCGTGGTGTCGATCGCGACCACGTCGCCGGGGCCGTAGAGCTGCATCGCCACCGGCGTGATCGCCTCGGCGGCATGCGCTCCGGCCAGGCGCACGCCGATCGCCGCGGTGGCGCGCGCCGGCAGGTTGCCCAGGTTGTCGGCGGCGTCCAGCGCCACCGTCAGGCCGCGCCGCACCCAGGGCAGGAACTGATAGGAGATGGCCATGTGCTTGCCCTTCAGAACGCGGCTTCGAACTGCTCGACCACCTGCGCGCCGGCGGCCGCGTCTTCGGCGTGGAAGAACGAACTCGCGGCCATGCCGGTCAGCGCGGTGGCGCTCATCGTGCCGAGCGCGGTGTCGATCGTCGCCAGCGCCGGCGGGTTGACGGCGAGCTTGAGCTGCTGCTCGGGCCTGAGCATCTGCTTGCGCCGCTGGGGCGCGCGGCCCGCGGCGCCGAGCTCGAGCGCCCACGAGCGGTGCTGCGACAAGCTCAGCCCCGGCAGCGCGATGAAGCCGACGCCGCTCTTGTCGATCGACAGGTTGACTTCCTCGTAGTCGAAGACCTCGGCCACCGCGGCGCCGAACTGGTAGTCGCGCTGGCCGGATTCGAGGCCCGAGGTGAAGCGGTCGAAGGAGGGCTTGCCGAGCAACTCGTCCTCGCTCATCTTCAGGAACTGCGCGGCCGGGAAGTTGTCGGTCAGTGTCTTGTCCGGCGCCTTTTCGATCGCGCCGAACAGCAGCTTGTCGATGGCGATCTCGCGTTCGCCTTCGATCGAATCGGAGCCGACCTTGTCGAGCTTCTTCGCCAGCGGCAGGCGCTTCTGCACGAACTGCAGCACCGCGTTCGGATGCGCGATCAGCGGCGCGCTCTGGTTCGCGCCTGGCGGCGGCAGTTTGGCGAAGCTGGCGAAGGCGTCGCCCGCCTGCGCCAGCTGCGCCGACCAGTTGACCGGGTTCTCCAACTCGGGCTTCAGCGCACTGACCAAGGTGATCCTGCGCACGATGGTCTCGCGGTCGTCGCCCCATTCCTCGTCGACGTGGAAGCTGAAGTCGGGCAGCGGCCACGGCGTGTGGACCTTGGCGCGGCCGATGATGTGCCAGCGCCCCGGGCCGGCGAGCAGGCCGTAGATGTCGACGCTGGCGAAGTCGATGCCGAAGACCTCGACACCGGCGAAGACGTGGATGTCGGTCTCGAAGCGGAACTTCGGCACCAGGTAGACGATGGCGTTGAACTCGAAGCCGCCCTCGAAGCTGGCGATGCCGACGTCGCCCCACACGCGCAGCGCCGAGCCGCCCTGCACTGTGGCCGAGGTGACCGCGAAGTAGCCGTCGAAGTTGATGCCGACGATGCCGATCGAGAACTCGCAGCCGACGCGCTGGAACGGCGCGGGAATGCCCGGCGGGATGTCGGTGAAGCGCGGGTGGAAGCCGCCGGCGCTGATCAGGAAGCTGGGCTTGTCGCCGAAGATCGCGCGGAACGCGAACTGGCCGTGCAGCGAGATGAAGAGCACGCGCGAATCGCGCAGCACGCCGTCGAACCAGATCTGCAGCGGGTCGAAGACCACGCCGCCGGCGAAGTCGACCTGCAGCCGCAGGATCGCCAGGCTCTTGTCGACCAGCGGCGGCAGCTGCACGATGACCTGGCCGACGAAGACGATCTGGCTCGGCTCGATCAGCAACCCGACGCGCGCGATCACCAGGCTGGGCGTGCCCCAGCCGAGCTCGAGCATCGGCCCGATGATGAAACCGCCGGCCTTGAACGGAAAGATCACGCGCAGCTGGTTGAACAGCTGCGGCGCGTTGGCGACCGGGTTCTGCGGAAACAGGAAGCTGTCGAGCGAACCGGTGGCCAGCCCGCTGGACAACGCATCCTTGTCGATCGTGTGCTGGACACCGATCAGCCCGCCCAGGCCGGTGAGCGTGAAGCCGAAGCCGAGCTGGATCGGCGGCAGGTTGGCGGCGATGATCAGCAGCAGCGACCAGCCCTGCGGGTTCTTCGTGCCGAGCAGGCCGATCGCCTTGACGCCGATCTGCATCAGCCGGATGTCGAGGATGCCGCCGTACTCGCCGCGGTCGGGGTCGAAGAGCAGGAAGCCGCCGCCCTTGATCACGCCGGCATCGATGGCCAGCCCCGCGCCCGACGGCGGCTTCAGCCCCCAGCCGGCCTCGGCCACGCCGTTGAGCAGGTTGTGCAGGTTCAGCTTCGTGCCCAGGCGGTCGATCGAGCCCTGGAACGGGCCGATCTGCACCTGGAACGAGCCCGACAGCTCGACCTCGATCTTGTTCAGCCCGTCGGCCTTGGTCAGCTCGAAGGTCAGGAAGGGGATCTGCACCGGCGAGTTCGGGATCGCCTCCAGCGGGATCGTCGCCTTCAGCCCGGTGCCATCCTTCAGCCGCAGGCCGCCGGCGGTGTCGGCAATCAGCCCGAAGCTCAGCGCGACTTCGATCTGCTCGCCGATGATCGCGCCGAGGAAGGGATCGTCGCCGATCTTCAGCAGCAGCTTGCTGTCCTTCAGGTCGAACTCGAGCCGCGGCTCCAGGTTCTTCAGCTGGATCGCACCGCTGAGCTCGCCGATCGCGAAGTGCGTGCCGTCGGCCGGCCCCAGGCGCAGCGGCTGCGCACTGCTCTTGCGGCCGAAGCGGATGCCGAACTCGACGTTGCCGCTGAACGTGGGCTTCGGCAACGACGCCGGCAGGGGTTGCAGCGCCGGCAACTCGAAGCCGAGCACCACCTCGTCGCTGGCGGTGAAGGCCATGACGAATTGCTCCCCCACGCCCTGCTCGGCGGCCAGCGTGCTGCGCAGCCGCGCATAGAGGCGCTGCGGATTGGCGGCGCTGTCGTAGCCCAGCTGCAGCAGCAGCTTCTTGCTGGCGTCGGCCGACTTGGCGAGCTCGAAGTCCTTCGTGACCTGGTCGTTCGGCAGCGGGATGAGCGCCGGAGCGCGCGACGCCGCGCGCGCTCTCGATCGGGTGGGCGCGGGCGGCGCCGCCTTCGGCATGCCCGCATCGCCCGAATCGCTGCCGAAGGCGCGGTCGATCACCGTGCCCACCGCCATGATCGCCAGGCCGATGACCGCCTGCGGCTCGGCCACGGCGGCGTCGCCGAGCGCATTGCCGGCCGGATCCTCGCCCTTGAGGATGTGCACCAGGCGCCGCGCCGGCGGCCGGTTTTCGGGCTCGTCGGCGTCGCCGGAAACGATCAGCAGCAGCTTGGCGATCGAATAGGCGGACGGCGGCTTGCCCGGGTCGGCGCCGAGGATGCGATCGATCTGCCGCACCACCTTGACCAGGTCGCCGAGGTCGGCGTTGCCGGCCTGCAGGTCGGCGATGACTTCGCCCAGCGTCTTCAGCGCGGCCAGCGTCTCGCCGGTGACCAGCGTCGCCAGCGCCAGCGACTCGGCCGCCGCGCGCGTAGCGGCAAAGGCGCTGGGGTCGACCGTGGCTTCGGACTGGTTCAGCTCGAGGCCGAGCCGGGTGCGCAGCGCGTCACCCAGCGGGGTGCGCAGCGCAGCCAGCGGGACTTGCGATTCGAGATGCGCGATCGTCGCCTTGAACCACTTGAAGGCGCGCAAAAAGGCCTTGTCCGCCGTTCCCGCCATGCCAGCCTCCTGTCGAGGAGCGTGCAATGTAGGCAAGCCCGGCGACTGCGTCTCCCCCTAGAAAGGGTGCGCGAACCTGGCCGTGCACGAGATACAGACGCAGCAGCCGGATCGCGGCCAGCCTTTCAGTCTGAGGCATGGCCGCGAGGTCGGCCTCGCTGCGCCCGCCGAGTTCATGCATCGCACGGCTGAGCGCGGGCATGACCCGCACGGTGTAGTGGTCGGCGGCCATCGGATCGCGCTTGCGACTGATCAGGACCGGCAGGCTCACGGCCATGCCATCGGCCA
>CAYUPF010000046.1:16732-23753 GCA_964446545.1 uncultured Rubrivivax sp. | reverse complement strand
TCTGCCAGAAGTACGGCATTCCGCAGATCTCCACCGGCGACATGCTGCGCGCCGCCGTCAAGGCCGGCACGCCGCTGGGCCTGGCGGCGAAGAAGGTGATGGATAGCGGCGCGCTGGTCAGCGACGACATCATCATCGGGCTGGTCAAGGAACGCCTTGCGCAGCCCGACTGTGCCAAGGGCTTCCTCTTCGACGGCTTCCCGCGCACCATTCCGCAGGCCGAGGCGATGAAGAGCGCCGGCGTCAAGCTCGACGTGGTGCTGGAGATCGACGTGCCCGACGAAGCGATCATCGAACGCATGAGCGGCCGGCGCGCGCACCTGCCGTCGGGGCGCACCTACCACCTCAAGTTCAACCCGCCGAAGGTGGCAGGCAAGGACGACGTCACCGGCGAAGACCTGGTGCAGCGCGAGGACGACAAGGAAGAAACGGTGCGCAAGCGGCTGCAGGTGTACCAGTCGCAGACGCGGCCGCTGGTCGACTACTACTCGGCCTGGGCGGCCGGCGGCGACGCGCAGGCGCCGCGCTACCGCCGCATCGACGGCAGCGGCACGGTGGAACAGATCACCGAACGCGCCTTCGCGGCATTGGCCTGAACCCCACCAAGTACAAGGAGCATCCCATGGACATCGCAGGCAAGGTCTTCATCGTCACTGGCGGCGCATCAGGCCTGGGCGAAGGCACGGCGCGCATGCTGGCTGCCAATGGCGCCAAGGTCGTCATCGCCGACCTGCAGGTCGAAGCCGGCCAGAAGGTCGCTGCCGACATCGGCGGCCTCTTCGTCAAGTGCGACGTCAGCCAGGAGGCCGACGGCCAAGCCGCGGTGGCCGCAGCCACCGGCGCGGGCAAGCTGATGGGCCTGGTCAACTGCGCCGGCATCGCGCCGGCGATCAAGACCGTGGGCAAGGACGGCGCGCATCCGCTGGGCCACTTCAGCAAGACCATCATGGTCAACCTGGTGGGCAGCTTCAACATGATTCGCCTGGCGGCCGAAGCGATGTGCAAGAACACGCCCGAGCCCACCGGCGAGCGCGGCGTGATGATCAGCACCGCCAGCGTGGCCGCCTACGACGGCCAGATCGGCCAGGCCGCCTATGCCGCCAGCAAGGGCGGCGTGGTCGGCATGACCTTGCCGATCGCCCGCGACCTGGCGCGCAACGGCATCCGCAACATGACCATCGCGCCGGGCATCTTCGGCACGCCGATGCTCTTCGGCATGCCCAAGGAAGTGCAGGACGCGCTGGCCGCCAGCGTGCCCTTTCCCAGCCGCCTGGGCACGCCGTCCGACTATGCCAAGCTGGTGCACCAGATCATCACCAACGACATGCTCAACGGTGAGGTGATCCGGCTGGACGGCGCGATTCGCATGGCGCCGAAGTAGGCTTCAGAAGGCGTACACGGCGCGCAGCAGGAAGGCACGGCCGATCGGGTTGCCGTAGCGCGAGTCGAAGCCGACCTGCGTGCTGCTGCTGGTGTTGGAGAACGGCGGATCCTGATTGAAGAGGTTCGTCAGGCCCGCGGTCACGCTGAGGTTCTTCACCCCCGTCCACGTCGCCGCAAGATCCCAGGTGTTCACCGAGCCGACGCGGTTGTAGTACTGCGGATCGACGAAGTTCTGATCCTCGTAACCTCTCGAATAGCGGTTGATCAGGTTGACCAGCCACGCGCCCTGCTGCCAGCCCAGGTTCAAGACCTGGCGATAGCGTGTAATCGGCTGCCCATTGAAGAAGGTGCCGAGGTTGTTGTTGTACACACCGCCAGCCTCCAGTTGGTATTCGTACTGCAGCACGTAGGTGGCCTGCCAGCCCACCGAGAAGCGCCCGTAGTCCGTGGCCTGGCTGCGCCAAGCGGCGGCAAAGTCGAGCCCGCTGGTCTTGAAGGTCCCCAGATTCACATACGGGTCGGCGATGAAGGCCAGCGGATCGGATGCGCCGCGGCCACTGCAGCGGTCGATCGCGCCCTCCTCGGCAGGCGTCAACTGGCTGCAGCGAACGAAGCTGCTGGCGTATTTGCTGGGGTCGTTGAACAGCGCCTCCTCGCCGAGCGAGTTGATGCTTTCCTTGATCGTGTAGTTCCAGTAATCCACGCTCAAGGTGCTGGATGGCGTCGGCTGGAAGACCAGGCCGATGCCCCACGCGGTAGAGGTCTCGGGATTCAGGTTCTTGTTGCCGGACGCCTGGATATCGAACTGCGTGTCGCAGTCGCGCGCCGAAACGCCTCCTGGGGCGACCGCGCCGCCGGGACACAGCACCGGGTCGTTGTATTGGCCAGCGGTGTTTGTCGTCGACGGCGGCGAGTAGGTCTCGAACAGCGACGGTGCGCGAAAGCCGGTGTTGATCGAGCCGCGCACCAGCAGCTCTTTGGCGGGCGTCCAGCGGAACGCGGCCTTCGGATTGGTGGTGCCGCCGAAGTCGCTGTAGTTGTCGTAGCGCAGCGCCAGGTTGAGGTCCAGCGTCTTCACCACCGGAATGTTGAACTCGACGAACACGCCGGTCCAGTTGCGCGAGCCGGACGAGTCGACGGCATTCTCCAGGCCGGAACTGGCCGCCTCGCGGATGAGCGCGAAGTTGTTGGTGTAGTCGACCTTGTCGCGGTAGTACTCCAGACCTACGCCCATGGTCAGCGGGCCCGCCGGCAGCTTGTAGATCTCGCTGCTGGCATCGGCCTTCACGCCCCACAGCCTGCCTTCGGCCTCCTGGACCTGGCCGAGGATCTGCTGGTTCTTCATGTAGGCCAGACCCTCGGGTGTCTGCGCACCGAAGGGGTTCAGCCAGGGCGGCGTTGGGTCACCGGGTTGCATGGGCTGCCCCGCGACGCCCGCATCCATGGCCGAACTGTTGACGTAGCCGCCGTTGAACGAATGCTTGCTGTTCGAGTTGGCGGTGAGCGCGGCGACCGAATAGTCCCAGCCCTGGTGCGAGCCCTGCCAATCGAGCAGGAAACGGTCGGTCTTGGTGTCGAAGACATCGACACGCGACCCCAGCTGCGTCGTACGCCACAGCAGGTAGACATCGCTGTTCGCATCGAAGCCGGGAAAGGTGTTGGCCGGAGTGCCTGGGATGCCTCCAAAGCCAGGGCCCCCCGGATAGAAAGGGTTGCTGTTGGGCATCGGCACCCCGATCAACGGTGTCTGCGCGATGCGCGTTGTCAGCTTGTTGTTGCCCTGCAGGTACTCGAGCGAGACCGTGTTGTCGTTGTCGATGGCATACGACCCTTTGGCCATCATGTTCAACTGGTACTGCTGCGGCACCGTGTCGGTGAAACGCACGTAGTCGAAGCCGCAGTAGAAGTCGCCGGACGCCGGAAACGAGTTCGGCGGATCGCACTGCGGGTGGCTGGGGTTGAAGGTCTCGACGAGTTGGTCCTGAAAGTAGTTGGCCGGCGACGCCACGCCCGAGGTGAGGTCGACGCCCCGGCCAGGAATGTAGGCCGTGTTCGAGAACGATCGATCGGTGGCGCGCAACGACGCCTGTCCGCGAAAGCCGATCGAGCCGAACAGATTCCACCCTTGTTCGGTCAGCGAACCGATGCCGCCGGTGACGCCGACGTCGTAGCTCTGACCGCCGCCCGACTGGGTGGGTTGCGACAGCGAGCCTTCCAGCGTCAGGCCCTGGAACTCGCGGCGCGTGATGAAGTTGATCACGCCGGCCACCGCGTCGGAGCCGTAGATCGCCGACGCGCCGTCATTGAGCACCTCGATGCGCTCGACCGCGCCATAAGGGATGGTGTTCAGGTCGACGGCCGTGCCCACGCCGCCATCGTAGGGATTGTTGATCATGCGCTTGCCGTTGACCAGCACCAGCGTGCGCCCGGCGCCCAGGCCACGCAGGTCGGCATAGGAGGCCCCGCCATTCGAACCGCTGATCGACGACGCCGAGTTGAGCGTCGACTGGTTCGAGGTGATGAAGGCCATGGCCTGTTCGGCATTGGTGACACCGGCCTTGGCCAGCTCATCGGTCCTGAGCACGGTGACGGGCAGCGCGGTCTCCGAACTGATCTGCCGCAACGACGAGCCGGTGACCTCGACGCGCTGCGCCTGGGCCACCAAGGGCGGCAGCCCCAGCACTGCCGTGCCGCCGAAGGCCAGCATCAATGCCCTGCATAGCTCGGTCTTCTTGTCCATGGACGGGTGCCTTTGAAACCTGGGGTGACGGACTCCATGGATCACGCGAGCGGGAAACGTGCCAGTCTTGCGAACAGGCTGTTGCAGCTGCGCGCCCTCTTTTCGTGTACGCCGATTCTCTGCGGCGCTGCGGCGCCTCAACCTCGGGGCATCCCTTAGCCCCTGGCACCTGACCCGGACACCTGTCCACGGGCCTTGGGCAGCAAGCGTCTCCCGGTGTCGGGATGATCGGCGGGCGCACGCAACGGCGTCAGGAGTTGCAACGCAGCAACGTTCAGCTTCTGCCTACACACGCAGTTCGATGCGCGGCACCGCCGCCAGCAGCTCGCGCGTGTAGGCCTGCTGCGGCTGCTGCAGCACCGCTTCACAGCGGCCCTGCTCGACGATGCGGCCCGCTTGCATCACCGCCACCGCGTCGGCGATGTACTCGACGACGCCGATGTTGTGCGTGATGAACAGGTAGCTCAGGCCCATGTCGCGCTGCAGCTCGCGCAGCAGGTTCAGGATCTGCGCCTGTACCGACACGTCCAGCGCCGAGGTCGGCTCGTCGCACACCAGCAGCTTCGGCTGCACCGCCAGTGCCCGTGCGATGGCGATGCGCTGGCGCTGGCCGCCGGAAAATTCGTGAGGAAAGCGCTGCAGCGCGTCGCGGCTCAGGCCGACACGCTCGCTCAGGCCTTCGATGCGTTCGCGGCGCTGCGCGGCATCCAGCTCGGGGTGCAATGTCTCCAGCCCTTCTTCCAGCACTTCGGCCACGCGCATGCGCGGGTTCAGGGACGCAAACGGGTCCTGGAAGATCATCTGCACGTCGCGCCGCGCGGCGAGCAGAGCCTCGCCCTGCAGCGCGAACAGGTCGCGCCCTTCCAGCAGTGCCTGCCCGGTCACGTGGGCCTGGCCGCGCAGCAGTTGCACGATGGCCTTGCCGGTGCTCGTCTTGCCGCAGCCCGATTCACCCACCAGCGCCAGCGTGCGGCCGCGCGCCACCTCGAAGCCGATGCCATGCACCACCGCCGTCGGGCTGGCACTGCGATGCAGCAGGCCGCGCCGGGCGACGAAGCTGATGCCGAGCTGGCGCACCTGCAGCAGCGGCGGTGCGGGTTCCTGAGCCGTCACGGCGGCGGGCGCAAGCACGGTCGCGCCCTGCCCTGCGGCCACCGGTGCGCCGGGCCCGTGCAGCAGGCAGCGCACTTGGCGCTGCGCACCGACTTCGATCAGCGCGGGCGCTTCGGCGGTGCATGATGGCATCACCTGCGGGCAGCGCGCGGCGAAGCGGCAACCCTGGAAGCGGCTCCACAGCGGAGGCACCGTGCCGGCGATCGACACCAGCGGCTGGCCGCGGCGCGCCGCATCGGGCAAGGCGCGCAGCAGCGCGCGTGCATAGGGGTGCAGCGGCGCGGCGAGGAAGGCGTCGGTGGGCGCCACCTCGATGATCTGCCCGGCATACATCAGCGCCACCCGCTGCGCCATGCCGGCAACCAGCCCCAAGTCGTGGGTGATCAGCAGCAGCCCCATGCCGCGCTCGCGCTGCAGCGTGCGCAGCAGTTCCAGGATCTGCGCCTGCGTAGTGGCGTCCAGCGCGGTGGTGGGCTCGTCGGCCACCAGAAAGTCGGGCTCCGCGGCCAGCGCCATGGCGATCATCACACGCTGCTTCTGCCCGCCGGACAGGCGGAACGGATAGTCGTCGATGCGCCGTTCGGGCTCGTCGATGCCCACGCGCCCCAGCCATTGCAGCGCCTTGGTGCGCGCCGCGTCGCCGCGCAGCGCCGTGTGCGCCTCGATGGCCTCGACGATCTGCTCGCCCACGCGCATCACCGGGTTCAGGCTGGTGGCCGGCTCCTGGAAGATCATGCCGATGCGCGCGCCGCGCACGCGGCGCATCGCGCTTTCGGGCAGGTCCAGCAGGTCCTGTCCGTCCAGCAGCACCCGGCCCTGGGTGATGCGGCCGTTGTCGGGCAGCAGGCGCATCAGCGCCAGCGCCGTCATGCTCTTGCCGCAGCCGCTTTCGCCGACCAGCGCGAAGGTCTCGCCGCGTTGAATGCTCAGGCGGAGGCCGTCCAGCGCGCGCACGATGCCGGCATCGGCATCGAGCTCGACCTTCAGCTCATCGAGCTGCAGCGTGCCGCTGCTCATCGCGCGGCCCTGCGCTGTGCCAGCCGCGGACGCACCGCGCGCGTGCGCGGGTCGAAGGCGTCGCGCACGCCATCGGCAAACAGGTTGGCCGCCAGCACCAGCGTCACCATGAAGCCGAAGGCCGAGGCGAAGGACCACCACACGACAGGGTCGCGGCTCATCTCGCTGCGCGCCAGGTTGATCATGCCGCCGAAGCTGTGCATCGAAGGATCGACGCCCACGCCCACGTAGGACAGCACCGCCTCGTACAGGATCAGCGCGCTGAAGTCGAGCACCGTGACGATCAGCATCAGGTGCGCCACGTTGGGAAAGATGTGGCGCCGCATGATGCGCGCGTGGCTGACGCCGAAGGCCTGCGCCGCCTGCACGTATTCCAGCTCGCGCAGCTTCAGGGTCTCGCCGCGCAGCAGCCGGCACAGGCCCGCCCAGCCGGTCAGTCCCAGCACCGCGCACAGCAGGAAGAGCTTGAGGTCGGCGCGTTCGGCGCCGGTCTCGAAGACGTCTGGATGCTGGTCGATGAAGACCTGCACCATCAGCACGCAGGCGGCGATGAGCAGCACGTTGGGCACCGAGGACAGCACCGTGTACAGGTACTGGATCGCCTCGTCGACCCAGCCGCGCAGGTAGCCGGCGGCGATGCCCAGGCCCACCGCCAGCGGCAAGGTCGCCACCGTCGCCAGCGTGCCGATGACGAAGGCGGTGCGGATGCTCTTCAGCGCCTGGTAGAGCACGTCGTTGCCGGTGAGGTCGGTGCCGAGCACGTGGTAG
>CAYUPF010000046.1:0-16632 GCA_964446545.1 uncultured Rubrivivax sp. | reverse complement strand
CAGCGCCTGGTAGAGCACGTCGTTGCCGGTGAGGTCGGTGCCGAGCACGTGGTAGCGAGTAGCGAGCAGCGTTGCCGCGCCGGCCAGCGCGCCGATGGCCAGCAGCGTGCCGCAGGCCGCACGCCAGGGAACACCGCCTTCGCCGCGCCAGGCCGCGGCCATGCCCGCGCGCAGTGGCCGCTGGCCGCGCGCCGCCAAGGCCAGCAGCGCCAGCGACAGAAGCGCGGCAGCCAGCGCCCCCAACAGCAAGCCGAGTGCGCTGCGCCAGGCCAGGTCGCCGAGCCATTGCGTGGCCGGGTCGCTCAGGTGCGCGCCGCCGAACTGCAGCCGTGGCGCGACACGCCGGACCTGCCCGTCGACCTCGACCGACTCCTTGGTGAAACCCACATAGGACAGCGGCCGCGAATAAGTGGCTTCGCGCGAATTCACCAGACGCACCAGCAGCACATCGAGCAGCGAGCGCGTGCGTGTGTCGTAGGCCGGACCGGCTGCCTCGCTGCCCGCCGCCGGCGGCAGCAGCGGCCGGTAGTGCACGCTGTCCAGCAAGGTCAGCCCCAGGCACAGCGCCAGCACCACCGACGCGGCCAACGCACCGGCGTCGCCGAACACCTTCTTCCAGCTGGCCTTC
The DNA here is from genome assembly GCA_964446545.1 of uncultured Rubrivivax sp. Classification (GTDB taxonomy): domain Bacteria; phylum Pseudomonadota; class Gammaproteobacteria; order Burkholderiales; family Burkholderiaceae_C; genus Rubrivivax. The sequence goes on along the minus strand of CAYUPF010000046.1, from coordinate 16,004 downwards.
AGACCAGGGCGGCGCAGCACCATGTGCACGTACAGCAGCAGCGCGACGGCCAGCAGCCACATCGCGGCGTCGGTCCACAGCAGCACGAATTTCGGCATGTCAACCGGGCCTACCGGAACCGACACGACCGAGGGACCGCTCCAAGCGGTCACCACGGAACCGGCTTCGCCGGGCCGCTGGCGCTGCCCCCCTGGGGGGGAGCGCCGAAGGCGCTACGGGGGGGGTCATACCAACCTCACGCGCGGGTCGGCCCAGGTGTAGGCCACGTCGATCAGGATGTACGACAGGATGTACAGCAGCGAGCCCAGGAACACCATCGTGCGCACCACCGCGAAGTCCTGCTGGGTGATGGCCTCGATGACATAGGCGCCCAGACCCGGCAGGCCGAAGAAGCTCTCGAACACCAGGCTGCCCAGGAACACATAGGGCAGGTAGCTGCCGGCGCTGGTGATGATCGGGATCAGCGCATTGCGCAGCACATGCCGGTACAACACCACCATCTCCGACAGGCCCTTGGCGCGCGCGGTGCGCACGTAGTCCTTGCCCAGCTCCTCCAGCAGCATGGCGCGGTACAGCCTCGCCTCGCCGCCCAGCCGGGCCAGCAGCGACAGGCCGATCGGCAGCACCAGGAACTTGGCCACCTCCCAGCCGGCCACGTAGCCGGAAATCGGCGCGAGCTTGAGCACGCGCGAGAAAAAATACTGGCCGACGATGATGTAGAACAGGCTGCTGATCGACAGCATCAGCACGCAGGCGACCACGCCCCAGAAGTCGAGCCGGCTGCGGCGGAACAGCGCCAGCAGCAGCGCGAAGGCCGTGCTGGCGATCAGCTGCAGCACGAACAGCGGCAGCGCCAGCTGCAGGCTGACCCACATGCGCGTCGCCACCTCATGGCCGATGTCGCCGGCACTTTCGGCATCGGCGCGGCCGAAATCCAGCGCGAACAGCGACACCGAGCGTTCCCAGAAGATGGTGTCGGTGAGCTTCTCGCTGCCCGTCTTCGCTTCATTGAAATACAGCGGCTTGTCGTAGCCGCGCTCGGCCTTCCACTTGGCTATGACTTCCTGGTTGACGCGCTTGCCGCCGATGTTCAGCCGCGCCATGTCGTCGGGCGTGTTGACGGTGAAGAACAGGAAGAAGGTCGCCAGGTTCACGCCCAGCAGCACCAGCGCGCCGTAGAGGATGCGGCGCAGCAGATAGCCGCCCATCAGGCCAATACCTCGCCGCGGGCGTTGCTGCGCTCGCGTCGGCGCAGGCTGCGCCACAGCGCCACAACCACGGCCAGCAGCGCCAGGCCGATCAGCCCCATCGGCCACCACACCGGCCGGTTCCATTCGGCCAGCTTGCGCACGCGTTCATCGACCTCCAGCCGCAGGTACTTGCCGTGGTCGCGGATCAGCACGGCCGGCTTGTAGTTGTGCACCCAGGACTGCGCCGCGCCCGAGGCATAGGGGAAGTAGCCGAAGCTCCAGGGCGCGTCCTGCTGCACGATCTGCACCATGCGGTCGATCAGCGCCTGCTTGTCGGGCCCGTCGTCCAGCAGCTTCATCCGCGCGAACAGCTGGTCGAATTCCGGGTTGGCGTAGTTGGCGGTGTTCTCGCCGTCGTGATGGGTCTTGCCGTTCGGGCCGTAGAGCATGAACAGGAAGTTCTCGGCATCGGGGTAGTCGGCCAGCCAGCCCAGCCAGAACACCTGGTAGTTGCCCTTGCGCACCTTGTCCTGGAACTGGTTGTTGTCGGTGGCGCGCACCTCGAGCTGGATGTCCAGCTTGGCGAACTGCCGCACCACCCAGTCGATCTCGGGCTTGCGCTCGGGCGTGGCCGGCGCGTAGAAGTCGTAGTTGATGACCAGCGGCTTGCCGGTCCTGGCATCGCGCCCGTTCGGGTAGCCGGCTTCGGCCAGCAGCGCCTTCGCCTCGTCCAGGCCGCGCTTGACGACGTGCCCGTCGACCAGCTTGTGCGTCACCGGGTTGTGGCCTTGCGGCGTGCCGTGGCGCGAGCCGAAGATGCCCTGCGGCAGCGGGCCCATGGCCGTCTCGCCGGCCTTCTTGGGAAAGATCTTCGAGAACTCGTCCCAGTCGAAGGCCATCGAGATGGCCTGGCGCAGCTTGCGGTTGCGCTCGCGCTGCTCGGGCGTGTCGCCCCAGCCCAGCGTCGGGTCGAGCATGTTGAAGCCGATGTACCAGCTGCTCACGTCGGCAAAGCGCGGCAGGCGGAAGCCCTTGGCCTCGTACTCCTGGCGCACTTCTTCCGAGTCCTGCATCGCCACCAGGTAGTCCATGCCGGTGTCGGTGCGCTCGAAGACCTCGATGTCGTAGAAGCCCTGGCGGAACTTGCCGCGCAACGGCACCGCCTCGCGCTCGACCGTGGAGACGAAGCGGTCGACGAAGGGCATGGTCTTGCCGCAGTCGTCGAGCAACCCCGCCTCCTTGTCGCCGGGCATGCCTTCGCAGGGATAGGGCTCGCCGCGGAAGTTGGGGTTGCGCGTCAGCACATGGCGCCGGTCCTTGATGAACTCGGTCATCATGTACGGGCCGGTGCCCACCGGCCAGGTGTCCAGGCTCAGGCCCACCGCCGCCATGCCCGGCTGGGCGTAGAACGCATCCGCCTCCCAAGGCACCGGCGCCAGGAAGCTCATCGACATCCAGTAGTTCCACTGCGGATACTTGCCCTGGATGCGGATGCGCAGCGTGTGCGCGTCGGGCGCGCTGGCGCCGGCCAGCGGCCAGCGGCGGAAGTCGAGGAAGGGCTTGTCCAGGCTGGTCGGGTCCAGCCCGGCGCGCAGCTTCCGGTCCTCGGCCTTGATCAGCTCGCCATAGTCCTTGAGCCCCAGCACGTACTCCGCGAACAGCCCGTAGATCGGTGTGGTGATGCGCGTCGTGGCGTGGCGCTTCAGCGCGTAGACATAGTCCTCGGCCACCAGTTCGCGCGTGCCGCTGTGCTCGAAGTCCAGCGGCGTGCGTCTCGAACCGAGTTCGCCTGGCCGCATCGCGTGGTAGCGAAAGCGCCCCTGCTCGTCCTTGGCGAAGGCTGGGTGCGGCTGGTACAGGATGCCCGGCCGGAGGTGGATGTCGTACACGCTCTCGGCCACCTGCTCGCCCAGCGCATCGGCCGGCAGCGGCTTGCCATCCTTGTCCAGGTAGGTGGGCGTGGCCACCTCGGTGGCCGTCTTCGGCACCAGCTTGAAGGGCCGCAGCAGGTAGTGGTAGCCGTAGGGCGGCTCGTAGATCTGGTAGGTGAAGGGCGTGTCATTGCTCCAGTACGAAGCCACCGGGTCCAGGTGCCTGGGCGAGCTTTCGATGACGGCGCTGACCGCGGTGTTGGTGGCCGACAGCTCCGCCGGCAGCGGGTTGTTGTTGCAGCCCGCCAGCGACAGCAGCGCCACGCCGCAGCAGACCAGCGCCCGGCTAATCGTGCCAGCCAACGAAGGCCTCGCGCCCCTGCACCGCCAGTTGCACGCGCGCGCCCACCGGCAAGCTCACCTTGGTCGGTACATGGCCGAAAGGCAGGCCGGTGAGGATCGGCGTGTCGCACACCGAGCGCAGCTGCTGCACCGCCACGCGGAGGGAAAATCCGCGGTCCAATGGCGACTTCGTTTGCACCGTGAAGTGCCCCAATAGCACCGCCTTCTGCGCGGCCAGCACCCCCGCCTGATGCAGCTGCAGCAGCATGCGCTCGACGCGGTAGGGCTGCTCGTTCACGTCTTCCAGGAAGAGCACGCCGCCCTTGATGCGCGGCCAGTGCGGCGTGCCCAGCAACGACATCACGACCGCCAGGGTGCCACCCCACAGTCGGCCTGTCAGGTCCAGGCCATCGAAGCCGACCTCGGTGCGGAAGCCCACCGCCTCCAACTCGCCGCTCATGGCTTCGCTGAAGCAGGCGGCAGTGACGTCGTCGACACCGCCGGCCTCGTCGCTGCGGCCGAAGTCCTCGGCCGCGGTCGGGCCGGCCCAGCTGATGCCGCCGCCGTGCGCCAGCAGCCCCAGCTGCAGCGCGGTGATGTCGCTCAGCCCCACCCAGCGGGTGCCGGCCTCGACGCTGCGCGCCAGCAGCGGCCAATCGATGCGGTCGAGCAGCCGCGTCAGCCCGTAGCCGCCGCGCACTGCCATGGCGATGGAAGGCGCTTCGCTGGCGATGCGGTGCAGCGCCGCCAGCCGCGTGTCGTCGTCGCCGCTGAAGCGCTGGAAGCGCTTCAGCGCGGCGGCATCGAGCACGGCGTCATAGCCCATCGCGCGCAGGCGCTTCAGGGCCAGCCGCACCGGCGCGGCGTTGACGGTCACGCCCGAAGGGCTGAACAGGCACAGGCGGGTCATCGCGAGGGTGGCTCCGGGTCGATGGACGGGCCCAGCTCCACGGCCTCGCCGGTGGGGATGGTCTCAATGGCGGGGGCCTCCGCTGCATCGCGCTCGGCGCGCTGCCGCGCGCGGCGCTCGGCAAAGAAGTCGCGCAGCAGCTGGCCGCAGGCCGGTGCCAGCACGCCACCCTGCAGCGTGGTCTGGTGGTTCAGACGGGCTTGCGCAAACAGGTCCAGCACCGAGCCGGCAGCGCCGGTCTTGGGGTCGGCGGCGCCGAAGACCACGCGCTTGAAGCGGGCGTGCAGCAAGGCCATCGCACACATCGCGCAGGGTTCCAGCGTGACGTAGAGCTCGCACTCGGGCAGCCGGTAGTTTTCGAGCAGCTGCGCGGCATGGCGCAGCGCCACGATCTCGGCATGCGCGGTGGGGTCGTGGGTGGTGATCGGCCGGTTGTAGCCGGTGGCGATCACCTGCCCGTCACGCAGGATCACCGCACCCACCGGCACCTCGCCGACCAGCAGCGCGTTGTGCGCCTGGTCCAGCGCCAGGCGCATGCCGTGTTCGTCCTTCAGTTGCTGCTCGTCGCTCATCGCGGGTGCGTGGACCGGTGATCGCGGCCACAGCGACGCGCTGCCCGCCAGCCGGCAGCGATTGTGCCTTGACCGGGCGCGGCGGCGCCCGGACGGTCAATGCATCGGGTCGCGGCGGATGGCCTCGGACACCTGCTGCGAGTTGATGCGCCAGCGCGCCAGCGCATGGTTGTAGAGCATGCGTTCTTCGCGGCTGACACGCCCATCGGCGGTGATGGCCGCGGCACACAGGCGGCACACCAGCATGCGCAAGGCTTCGTCGTCGACCGCATCGAGCAACCCGTTGACGTAGATCAGATCCGTCACGCGCAGCCACGACTGTTCGCGCAGGTTGCTGCCCAGTTCGTCCAGGCAGCGCTGCGCCAGCTCGATGAAGCGCCCACGGCTCACGCCCAGACGGCCGAAGGCATCGAGCCGCTCCAGCATGGATAGTTCGTCGGCCTGGATGTCGCCGTTGGCCGCGACCAGCAGTGCCAGCACACGCGCCGGCGCATCCTGGGTCGAACGATCGATGACTTGCATGGTTGTGCCCCTCCACTGCGGGTCAGCTGCTGCCCGCCCTCAGGTCTGACCGGACCGGGCGCACCCGGTTCCCTCGGATCGCTGACCGGTGGAAGAATCGCTCGGCCCCATACCTACCGTCCTGCCCATGACCACCACCCTGCCCGGCCCCGATGGCCGCCTGCGTTGCCGCTGGTGCGCCGCCTCGCCCGAATACCTGGCCTACCACGACCATGAATGGGGTTTCCCGGTCGCTGACGACCGCCGCCTGTTCGAGAAGCTGTGCCTGGAGGGCTTCCAGTCGGGCCTGAGCTGGCGCACCATCCTCGACAAGCGCGAGAACTTCCGCGCCGCGTTCCATGGTTTCGACATCGATCGCGTGGCGCGCTTCGGCGCGCACGACATCGAACGCCTGCTGCAGGACGCCGGCATCGTGCGCCACCGCGGCAAGATCGAGGCGGCGATCCACAACGCGCGCGGCGCGCAGGCGCTGATCGCGCAGGAGGGTTCGCTGGCGGCCTATGTGTGGCGCCACGAGGCGCCGCCTCCGGCGCAGCCGCAGACGGTATCGACGTCGCCGGCGTCGGTGGCGATGTCCAAGGACCTGAAGAAACGCGGCTGGAAGTTCGTCGGCCCGACCACGGTGTATGCCTTCATGCAGGCGATGGGCCTGGTCAACGACCATGCTGCCGACTGCGTGCTGCGCACCGAGGTGGAGCGTGCCCGCGCCGCTTTCAAGCGGCCAAGGCGCTGAGCCGGAGGCTCATTCCTCCTTTGTTTCCGAGATCCACAAACCTGCATGCTTCGCTGGCGGAAACATGGAACTGCAGTGCACCCATTAATAGGGTAATTAATACAAAAATTCCCCAATTTACCCGTACAATTACCCCATTTCCACTTCCGGCACTGGAGGCATGCAGTCGCTGACCCCCGACTTCCTCGCCGCCCTGCGCTACGACGGCCTGCAGCTGGCGACGCTGCGCACTCTGGGAGAGTACCAAGGCAAGCAGCAACTCTACGCCGCGCAGTCTCCTGAAGCACTCGCCGATCTGCGACAGATTGCCGTCCTCGAATCCACCGAGTCGTCGAACCGCCTGGAAGGCGTTGTGGTGGCGCCCGGGCGCTTGAGGTCGCTGGTCATCAAGAACACCGTACCGAAGAGTCGTTCGGAGCAGGAGGTGGCGGGCTACCGCGACGCGCTGGCCTTGATCCACGAGGCCGCTGCCGAGATGCCATTCAGCGAGGGGGTGGTTCTGCAGCTGCACACCATGCTCTATCGCTACATGCCACAGCCTGGCGGACGATGGAAGGCCGCCAACAACGACATCATCGAACGCCACCCCGATGGCCGCACGCGGCTGCGTTTCCAGCCCGTGGCGGCGCAGCTCGCACCGATCGCCATGGGAGAGCTGACCGGGCGTTATGCCTCGGCCTTGGACCGGCATTGGGCCGATCCCTTGGTGCTCGTTCCCCTGGTCATGCTGGATTTCCTGTGCATCCATCCCTTCCCTGATGGAAACGGGCGCATGTCGCGCCTGCTGACCTTGCTGCTGCTCTACAAGTTCGCCTACACCGTAGGCCGCTACATCAGCCTGGAGCGAATCTTCGAGGAGTCGAAAGAAGGCTACTACGAGGCGCTGGAAGCCAGCTCGCAGGGGTGGCACGAAGGCAAGCATGACGTCAAGCCTTGGCTCGACTACTTCTGGGGCGCGCTGCTGCGTTCGTACAAGGAATTCGAGCGGCGTGTGGGCACCCTCGCCCACGGACGAGGCCGCAAGGGCGACCGCGTTCGTGCGGAAGCCCTCAAACGCAGGCAGCCGTTTTCCATCTCGGAGATCGAAGAAGCCTGCCCCGGCGTCAGCCGGGACATGGTGCGCCTGGTGCTGCGGGCGATGAAGGCGCAAGGACTGATCGCTTCGACCGGAAAGGGTCGCGGCGCCAGGTGGGTCCATCTCGCTACCGATGGTGTGACCGAGGTGCGGCATGGCTGACCAGTTGCCCACGCCGAACGACCCGGCCGAGTTGTTCCGCCATGTCAGCGCCGAAAAGGCCGCCTTCTACCGCCGCATCATGGGCGTGTTCGCCGCCGCCAAGCGGCAGTACCGCCTGCAGCTGCGGCCCGACGAGGTGCTGGCCGAGGCGTCGTGGGCCGGCGCGCCGCCGCGCATCGAAGAGGTGAATGCGGCGCTGACGCAGCTGGCCGACTGGGGCAATCTGCAGTCGCAGCCGGACACGGCGCGCGTCGCTACCCTCAGCGACTTCTATCGCGCCAAGTTCCTGTACCGGCTGTCGCTCGGCGGCGAAGCGGTCGAGGCCGCGCTGGCGGTCTTTTTCCAGACCTTGCAGCACCGCGCCGAGCTGCAGACCGTCGCGCTCGAAGACATCGCCAGCCGGCTGCAGGCGCTGCAGCACCTGATCGATGCCGACACGGCCGGCGACGGGCCCGACACCGCCAAGGTGCACGAGATCCTGCGCGACCTGGTGCGCGTCTTCGAGAGCCTGGCCGACAACGCGCAAGCCTTCATGGCCGGCGTCGCGCGCAGCATCGAGCTGCAGCAGGCCGAAGCCGGTTCGGTGGTCGGCTACAAACGCCGGCTGATCGACTACCTCGAACGTTTCATGGGCGACCTGGTGCGGCGCTCGGATGCCATCGCCCGCCTGGTGCAGGCGCTCTCGCCGCGCATCGACCCGGTGCTGCTGCGCGTCGCGGAACGCGAAGCCCGCGATGCCGCGCCGGGCGGCGAGCAGGACCTGGCCGACGAGAAGTTCCGCCGCTGGCAGGCCTGGCGCGAACGCTGGAAAGGCCTGCGCGGCTGGTTCCTGCAAACCGGCCAGGAGCCGCCGCAGGCCGAACTGCTGCGCGCCCGCGTGCGGGCCGCGATCCCGCAACTGCTGGCCGCGATCGCGGCGATCAACGAACGGCGCAGCGGCCGCAGCGACCGCTCGGCCGACTTGCGCATGCTCGCCGGCTGGTTCGCCGCGTGCGCCGACGAGACCGAGGCGCACCGGCTGGCGCGGGCGGCGTTCGCACTCAACCCGGCGCGGCATTTCTCGCTCAATCCGCAGGCCGACGACAGCCTGCCGGCGAGCACCCGCTGGGCCGATGCGCCGCCGCTGCAGATCAACCCGCGCCTGCGCGAGTATGGCGAGGCGGCACCGCGCGGGCCGCTGGCCAAGGTGCGCGACCGCAGCGAGGAACGCCGACGCATGGCCGGCGAGCTGGCCGAAGAATCGCGGCAGGTCGATGCCGCGCGCCGGCGCCTGGCGACGGGCCGCGCAACGCGGCTGTCGGAACTCGGTGAGCTCGACACGCACGCGTTCGGCCTGTTCCTGAATCTGCTGGGCGAGGCGCTGGCCGAACAACCGGGGCCGGATGCGGCCGTCGAACGCCACACCGGCGACGGGCTGCTGCACATCCGGCTCGAGCCGCTCAATGACGGCAGCCTGGCGCACATCGTCACGCCGGCCGGCGTGTTCGCGGGCCGGGATCATCGCCTGACGATCACCCCGGCCATGGAATTTGAGTGATGGCAAGCCGCCAAACCCCCGGCAGCCAGCGCATCGGCGAACTGCAAGCGCGCCAGCAGCGCGACGAGTTTCGTATCGGCTTGCGCGCCCTGCTGATGCAGCCGCTGATGTCCCCCGCGCACGAAGACTTCTCCGCAGTGCGCCGCCAGGCCGACAAGCTGCGCGACTGGTTCGCGCGCGAAGCGGGCTGGGTGCTGCAGGTCGAACGCGAAGGTGCCCGACTGTACAAGCGCCCGGCCGACCTGATGAGCGCCACACGCGGCCTGCAAGACTTCGACCGCCGCCGCTACGTCTTGCTGTGCCTGGCTTGCGCCGTGCTCGAACGTGCCGACCCGCAGATCACGCTGCACCTGCTCGGCGAACGCGTGATGGAGCTGGCGGCCGATCGGACGCTCCAGGCGCGCCAGTTCAGCTTCACCTTGCGGTCCGCGGCCGAGCGGCGCGACCTGGTCGCCGTCTGCCGCCGCTTGCTGGAATTCGGCGTGCTGCAGCGGGTGGCCGGCGACGAGGATGGGTTCGTGCACGACACCACCGGCAGCACACAGTCCGACGCGCTCTACGACATCCAGCGCCGGATGCTGGCCGGCATGCTCGCCGCGGTACGCGGGCCTTCCACCTGGGCCGCCGAAGACGCCCCGGTGACCCTCGACGCGCGGCAACGTGCGCTCGTCGCCGAACACGTGGCCGACAGCGACGAAGGCCGGCGCACGGCGCTGCGCCACGCGCTGGCACGCCGCCTGCTCGACGACCCCGTGGTCTACGCCGACGCCCTCGACGCCGAGACGCAGGCCTATTTCGCCAACCAGCGCGGCGTGATGGCCGCCCGCCTGTGCGAGGCCACCGGCCTGGTCGCCGAGCAGCGCGCCGAAGGCCTGGCGCTCACCGACGAAGCCGGCACACTGACCGACGTCGCAATGCCGGCCGAAGGCACCGAGGCGCACGTCACGCTGCTGGTCGCCGAACACTTGGCCGAACGCGCGCGCGAAGACGGCACCCACGCGGTCGCCACCGAAGATGCAGTCGCCGCCTTCGTGCGCGGCGCCACCGAGCGCTATGGCCGCTTCTGGCGCAAGTCGGCACGCGAGCCCGGCGCGGAACGGGAACTGGCGCAGACCGCGCTCGAGCGGCTGCGCAAACTCGACCTCATCCAGCGCGACGCGGACCGCATCCGCACGTTGCCTGCGATCGCGCGTTTTGCACTCGGCGACGCCGACGTGCAGCCGGCGCCGGCCCGCAGCCGTCAACCCAGCGCTTCGCTGTTCTGACTCCGCTGCTCCCACGCATGCACGACGACATCTTCGACACCGCACCCGAAACCCGGCAGCCCCACGACCGCCCTGCGCTGCCCGAACCCGGGCGCCAACGCTGGCAGCCGCTGCGGCTCGGCCTGGTCGAGCTGTTCCACTACGACAGCGAGGAGTTCTGGTTCCGCGACGGCCACCTGCTGCTGCGCGGCAACAACGGCACCGGCAAATCGAAGGTGCTGTCGCTGACGCTGCCCCTCCTGTTCGACGCGCAACTGCGCTCGTCGCGCATCGAACCCGACGGCGACAGCGGCAAGAAGATGGCGTGGAACCTGTTGATGAACAGCTACCCGCGGCGCATCGGCTATGCCTGGATCGAGTTTGGCCGCGTGGCGGAAGACGGCACGCCACGCTACCTCACGCTGGGCGCGGGCTTGTCCGCGGTGGCCGCGCGCGCCCAGGTGGAGAGCTGGTTCTTCATGCTGGAACAGGCGGATGACGGTGGCCCGCGCATCGGCCGCGACCTCTGGCTCACCAACGACCAGCGCGTGGTGCTGACGCGCGAGCGCCTGCGCGATGCGCTCGACGGCCAGGGCCAGGTGTTCGAGTCGGCCACCAGCTACCGCCGCGCGGTGGACGAACGCCTGTTCCACCTCGGCACCCGGCGCTACGACGCGCTGATGGACACCTTGATCCAGCTGCGCCAGCCGCAGCTATCGAAAAAACCCGACGAGGCCGGCCTCTCGCACGCGCTGACCGAGGCGCTGCCGCCGCTGCCGCAGGAACTGCTCACCGACGTGGCGCAGGCGCTGAACCAATTGGAGGAAGACCGCCGGCAGCTCGACGAACTCAAGGGCCTGGCCAAGGCGGTGGAGCGCTTCGACCAGCGCTACCGCGTCTACGCGGGCATGCTGACGCGCCGCCAGGCGCGCGAACTGCGCCAGGCGCAGACCGATTTCGACAACGCCAGCCAGGAACGCAACCAGGCGCAAGCCGGCCTGCAGACCGCGTCGGCCGACGAGACGCAGGCGCAGCAGACCCAGGAGCAGGCCGAGCGCACGCTGGCCGCGCAACGCACGCGACTGGAGACGCTGCAGTCCGACCCGATCAACCAGGATGCGAACCGGCTCGAAGGCGCGGAGAAAGATGCCCTCAAGCGCCAGTCGGCCGTGACGACGGAGCAGGCCGACTGCAGCCAGGCTTGCAGCCGCTGGGAGCGTGAGCAGCAGGCCAGCCGGCAAGCCGCGCAGCGCGCGACACGAGCCGAGCAGGCGCTGCTGGCGGTACGCGACGAGGGCGCCGAACACGCCTACAGCGCCGGCGTGGCGTCAGCGTTCGGCAACAACCCGCTGGCCGCGCTGGCGCCCCCCGTGCTGGCCGAGCTCGCCGCGCGCGAGTTCGACGCGGCGCCGGCGGCGCTGCGCAGTGCAGTGGCCACGCGCCGCGACCAGTTGGCGCTGCTGCACCGCCGCCACGACGAAATGCAGCAAGCCGGCCTGGCACTGGCGCAACGGCAAGAGGCGCAGCGCGAGCGCCAGGGAGAGCTGGAACAGGCGGCAGAACGCCGCGGCGAGGCCGATGCCGCGGTGGAACGAGCCGGGCAGGCGCTGGTCGAGGCCTGGACGAACCACTGCGCGGGCCTGGTGCAGCTTCGCCTCGACGACGACGGCGCGCTGGAAGCCTTGAACGATTGGGTGCTGCTCGCACAGCCCGACAGCGACAACCCCGCCCGGCTGGCCTTGCAGGCAGCGCAGCAGCAAGCCAGCGTGCGTCACGCATCGCGCCAGGTCGCGCTCGGCACGCAGCGCGATGCGCTGCAACGCGAGCGTGAAGAACTCGAAGCCGAGCGCGAGCACCTGAGCGCCGGCCGCGATGCCGTGCCGCCGCTGCCGTACACGCGCAGCGCCGACAGCCGCGGCAAGCTTGCCGGCGCGCCGCTGTGGCAGCTCGTCGATTTCCATGACCACGTGGACGGCGCGCAGCGCGCCGGTCTGGAGGCCGCGCTCGAGGCCTCGGGCCTGCTCGACGCCTGGATCACGCCCGACGGCGCGCTGCTCGTCGCCGACAAAAGCGACAACCCCTGGCTCGACATCCAATGGGTCCAGCGCCCTGCCTCATCCGGCGCTTCGCTGGCGGATTGGCTGCGCGCCGACCTGCCCGCCGAAGCCGCGATGCAGGCCGCCACCGTCGAACGCTTGCTCGCCAGCGTGGCCTGCGGCAGCGACGCGAACGATGCCGCCGAAGCCTGGGTCGCGCCCGACGGGCGTTTCCGCCTCGGCACGTTGGCGGGCGCCTGGAGCAAAGCGCAAGCGGTCTATGTCGGCCATGCCGCCCGCGCGATGGCGCGCCGCCAGCGCCTGGAACTCATTGCGCAACGCCTGGCCGGCCTGGCCGGCGAAAGCGCGGCCGTGGCCTCGCAGTTCGAACAGCTGGAAGGTGACCGGCGCCAGGCCGAACACGAATGGCGCAGCGCGCCTTCCGACCAGCCACTGCGCCAGGCGCTGACCCACGCCGCAGCTTGCGCCCGTGAATTCCAAACCGCCCGCACTCGGCTGGACCAGGCTGAAACCCAGTGCCGCGACGCGGAACAAGCGCAGCATGCCGCACACGACCGCCTGCAGCGCGACGCCGCCGACATGCGCCTGCCACCGGCCGCCGATGCGCTGCCCCCGATCGAAGCTGCCTTGCAGGCCTTCACCGACGCACAGTACCGGCTGGTGCAGGCGGCGCAGGAATGGCGGCGCGCGCAGCCCGAGTTGCTGTTGCAGCGCTCGCGCGAAGCCGAGGCGCTGGCACAGCTGCAAGAGCGCGAAGAAAGGCTCGCCGCCAGCCGCATCGAAGCCGACGAAGCCCGGGCGCGTTTCGAGGTGCTGCAGGAGACCGTCGGCGCGCAGGTCGACGACCTGCGCCGGCAACTGGCCGAAGCGCGCCAGGCCGTGCAGGCTGCCGAGAAGAACCAACGTGCGGCCGCCGAAGCGCGCCGCCTCGCCGGCGAAGCCCGCGCCCGCGCCAGCGCCAAGAGCGAAGCCGCTGAAAGCATGCTGACCCAGCGCACCGAAGCCCGCGCCATGGCCGTCGCACGCCTTCAGCATTTCGCCGACAGCAGCCTGCTGTCGTCCGCGCTGCCCGACATCGATCTGCCCGACCTGCGCAGCGCGTGGACCATCGACCCGGCGCTGACCCTGGCGCGCCGCATCGAACAGGCGCTCGCGCACATCCGCGATGACGAAGCCGGCTGGACCCGCGTGCAGCGGCAGATCGCCGAAGACCTGCAGGAGCTGCAGCGCGCATTGAGCGCGCTCGGCCACCAGGCGCCGGCCGAGCCCAGCGACTGGGGCTTCGTCGTGCACATCATCTTTCACAACCGCCCCGAGCGCCCCGACCAGCTCGCGCTGCGCCTGGCCGACGACATCCACCAGCGCAGCGAGCTGCTCACCGCGAAAGAGAGCGAGGTGCTCGAGAACTACCTGCAGGCCGAGATCGCCGCCGAAGTCCAGCGCCTGCTGCGCGCCGCCGAGACGCAGGTGCAGGCCATCAACCGGGAGCTGCACAAGCGCCCGACCTCCACCGGCGTGCGCTACCGGCTGCAATGGCAAGCGCTCGGTGAAGACGAAGGCGCGCCGGTCGGGCTCGAAGCGGCGCGCCGGCATCTGCTCAACACCAGCGCCGATCTCTGGTCGGCCGAAGACCGGCGCGTCGTCGGCACGATGCTGCAGCAGCGCATCAGTACCGAGCGCGAGCGCTCCGATGCGGATCTGGGAAAGTCCATGGATGACGCTGCCAGCGGCAGCATGGTCGATCAGCTGGCGCGTGCACTCGACTACCGCCGCTGGCATCGCTTCCGCGTCGAACGCCTGCAGGACGGCCAATGGCGCAAGCTCTCGGGCCCAGCCTCCAGCGGCGAGCGTGCACTGGGCCTGACGGTACCGCTCTTCGCCGCCATCGCTAGCTTCTACAGCCAGGGCAGCAACCCGCACGCGCCACGCCTGATGCTGCTCGACGAGGCCTTCGCCGGCATCGACGATGCGGCGCGGGCGCACTGCATGGGGCTGATCCGCGAGTTCGACCTCGACTTCGTGATCACCAGCGAACGCGAATGGGCGTGTTACGCCGAACTGCCCGGCGTGTCGATCTGCCAGTTGCAGCGGCGCGAAGGCATCGACGCGGTGTACGTCTCGCGCTGGACCTGGGACGGCCGCGCCAAACGGCGCGAGGACGATCCGGACCGGCGGTTTGCACCGGCATGAGCCGCCGGGCCGCTCCCAAGGCGAATACCGTAGTGCGCAGCACGGAGCTTGCCTGATGAATCGCATGGACCCACGCCTGCACAAGCTGCTGGGTAGCGACGAGCTGGCAGCATTGCGCCAACGCCTACGCAGACATTTCGAACGAGCTGCGTCGGGTGCGCCGTCCGGCACGCTTCGCCTGGGTTCCTTGAGCGTCGCGGAACGTGAGGCGTTGGCGCTGCTGACGGGGCGTCCGCCTCGAGATGCGAAATCGATGCAGATCGACGTCAAGCTGCTCGACGCCAGTCTGCGCGATGCGGACATCGCGGGCTCGCTGCGAGAGGCGCTGGAACAACTCGACGGCCCCATCGTTCATCTCGCGTCGGCGCGCGCCGCGGCACGGCTAAGCTGGTCCGCCGTGGTCGCAGCCTGCACGCATCCCGCGCTCGCCAGCTATTTGCAGGCGCCGGCCGCGCTCGGCTTGCTCAAGCGCCTGGCCCGGCAAGACATCTTGGTCGCCGAGCATATGCTCGAATGTGCGAATGCCGTGCTGCGCCGCCTGCCGGCGGATGGTGTGGCGCGTGCTCAACTGGCCGCCGAAGCGCTGGGCAACGCGCATACGCTGGACAACGGCCAAGCCACCGCAACGCTGGTGCTGGCCGCCTGGCGTCAGATCGAAAAGGGTCGATCCGGCGCGGGCGATCCCAATGACCTACCGGAAGACACGCCCGACAGCGCTCCCGACGAGCGCATCCGCGACGTCTGGGCGCGGGCCGGTGTGCTGGTCAATGAACTGGCACGGCCGGCTCTGCTGCTGAATCTGCCCGTTCAAACCGACGAGACGCCCGTGTGCACACCTGGCGAACCCGCCTACCTGTCGCTGCGCCGGCTGCTGCGCACGCCGCCACGATGGGCGGTGGCGGACCTGGTGGTCTTCGTGTGCGAGAACCCCAACCTGGTCGCCATCGCCGCCGACCGGGTGGGCCTGCATTGCGCCCCGCTGGTCTGCACCGACGGCATGCCAGCGGCGGCGCAGCGAACATTGCTCACCCAGTTGGCGCAAGCCGGTGCTCGTCTGCGCTATCACGGCGACTTCGATTGGCCCGGCATCCGGATCGCCAACCACGTCATGCGTACCTGGGAGACATATCCCTGGCGTTTCGGAGCCCTGGACTACGAAGCCGCGACCGCAAGCGCATCGCACACGCGGCGCGATCTGGCCGACGCCCACGTCATCGCGTCGTGGGATGCCGCGTTGGCCCCGGCGATGCAGCGCCATGGCCTGGCCATCGCCGAAGAAGCCGTGGCTGCACCCTTGTTGGGAGACCTTCGGCAAGACTGAAGCACGGGAGACCTCATGGCTCATTCGCAAGACCCCGCATTCGAGCGCTTCGTCACTCAGCGGAAGAAGGACTTGCGGCGCATCGCGCGCCATACCCGCGGAGAACATCAGTTCCAGGATGTCATCAACGAGGCCTGGCTGGTTGCCTGCGACCTGGCGGCGCGCAGGGGCGCCGTCAGCGAGTTCCTCAATCCCACGTTTCAGGAACTGCTACTGAGCCACCTGCGCCCGCAGGCGACGATTCGGAAGACGCGTCCCATCCGTTGATGCACATGTTG
>CAYUPF010000045.1:21253-24262 GCA_964446545.1 uncultured Rubrivivax sp. | reverse complement strand
CCAGGACCTGTCGCTCGAGGACCTTGAGCGCGTCGCGCTGCACTTCGGCCCCTTCGGCATCGACCCCTACTTCGGCAGCGTGTCGGGCCACCCGCACATCGCACAGGTGCGGCGCGATGCCGACGAGACCACCAAGATCTTCGCCGAGACCTGGCATTCGGACTGGAGCTTCCTGGCGCCGCCGCCGCAGGCCACGCTGCTGTACGGCAACGTCATTCCGCCGCTGGGCGGCGACACGCTCTTCGCCAACCAATACGCCGCCTGGGAGGCGCTGTCGCCGGCGATGCAGGCGCTGCTGCAGGGCAGGCTGGGCATCCACTCGGCGCGCCGCGGCTATGCACGCGACGGCATGTACGGCGAACGCGACAAGGGCCGCTCGATGGCCATCCGCTACGACGACAGCGCACTGGCCACGCAGACGCACCCGATCGCGCGCGTGCATCCCGAGGCCGGCCGCACCGCGCTGTATGTCAGCCCCGGCTACACCATCGGCATCGAGGGCATGGCCGATGCCGACGCGCAGCCGCTGCTGATGGAGCTGTTCCGCCATGAGGTGCGCGATGACTTCGTCTACCGCCACCGCTGGCAGCCGGGCATGCTGCTGATGTGGGACAACCGCTGCGTGATCCATGCCGCCACCGGCGGCTACGACGGCCACGCGCGGCTGCTGCACCGCATCACGCTGGCCGAGCGCGTGGCCTGAGCTACAGCCTCGGCGCCGGCAGCGGCCCCAGCACCGCCTCGAAGGCCAGCGCGATGGCGATCAGCTGCAGGTCGCTGCCCAGCGGCCCGTCCAGTTCCAGCCCCACCGGCAGCCCGCCGGCCGTCAGGCCCGCCGGCAGCGACAGCCCGGGGATGCCGGCGTTGCTGCCGGGGTCGGTGTTGCGGATGAAGCTGCCGAAGGTGTCGACCAGCGGTCCGCCGTTGATCGACACCTTGCCCGAGCCGGCCGCCAGGTCGATGGGCACGGCGGGCAGGATCGTGGTCGGGAACAGCATCGCATCCAGCCGGTTGGCCGCAAAGTAGTCGGCATACAGCGCCTGCAGCCTGGGCCGGTGCACACGCAGCGCGGCGTCGTAGTCCTTGCCGAAGGCATCGGCCAGGATCGCGCCGAAGGCACCCTTCACGTCCGGGCTGGACACCTGGGCGGCAATGTCGGCCAGCGTGATGCCGCTCACGCCGACGGCCGCCAGGTAGGCCGGGATGTCGGCGATGGGTTCGTGCAAGGCCAGCTGGAAGGACACGCTGTTGTTCAGCGCCTCCAGGCCCGGCAGGTCGACGTCGACGAAGACCACGCCGGAGCGCGCCAGCCTGTCCTTCGCCTGGTTCACGACGGCAGCCAGCTGCGCATCCAGGCCGGCCCAGAACGAGGCCGGCACGCCGATGCGCAGCCCCGGCAGCAGCGCGGCCTTGGGCAGCGGTGTGCCGGTGATCACCGCATCGAGCAGCGCCACGTCGGCGACGGTGCGTGCCATCGGGCCGACGGTGTCGCGCGTGTGGCTGATCGGCACCACCGCGTTGGTGTCGGTGTAGCGGCGTTGCGCGCCGCCGTTGCCCACCGACGGGCGCAGCCCGACGATGCCGCACAGCGCCGCGGGCACGCGCGTCGAGCCCCCGGTGTCGGTGCCCAGCCCGGCGGGCACGATGCGCGCGGCGATCGCCGCCGCGGTGCCGCCGGACGAGCCGCCGGGGATGCGCGTGCGGTCGTAGGGGTTCTGCACCGCGCCGGCAAAGGGCGTGAGGTTGGTGCTGGTGATGCCGAAGGCCAGCTCGTGCAGGTTGGACTTGCCGATGACGATGGCACCGGCATCCAGCAGCTGCTGCAGCGACGGCGCATTGGCCTTCGGCTGCACGCCGCGCAGCGCCGCGGTGCCGCCGGTGGTGGGCAAGGCCGCGGTGTTGATGTTGTCCTTGACGACGATGGGCAGTCCGGCCAGCCGCGGCAGCGTCAAGCCGGCATCGCGCATGGCGTCGACGCGGCGCGCTGCCGCCACCGCGCCGGGAGCATCGATGGCGATCAGTGCGTTCAGATCCTTCAGCGCCTCGGCCCGCGCGAGCAGCGTGTTCACGTAGTTCTGGCAGGACAGCCGGCCGCTGCGCACGGCTTCGACCGCCTGCACCGACGTCAGCTGCAGCTGCTCGGCCTGGCTCAGCGGCATCGGCAGCGGGTTGGGCGAGGCGCAGCCGCCGAGGCCGGCGCCCAGCAGCGAGCCCGCCGACAGCGCGCCCGAGGTCTTGAGGAAGGCACGGCGGGTGGAGCGATCGGCCATGGCACGGTTCCTGGTGAGCGGCGGTTGCTCACCATAGCAGGATCGACGCAGTGACTCAGGTCGGCGAGGTTTCGGCTTCGTCCTGCCCCATGGCCAGGCGGATGTGTGCGATCAGCGCATCCTCCGGGTAGGGCTTGCCCAGCAGCACGCTGACGCCGGCCGAGTCGGCCTGCTCGCGGTGGCGGTCGTCGGCGGCAGTGATCATGATCACCGGCAGCGGCGCGGTCTGCGGGTTGGCGCGGATGTGGCGCGTCAGCTCGAAGCCGTCCATGCCGGGCATCTCCACGTCGGTGATGACCACGTCGGGCAGCTTGGCCTGCAGCTGCTGCACCGCGTCGAGCCCGTCGCTGGCATAGCTGACCTGGTACTGGTGCTGCGCCAGCAGCCGGCCGGTCTTGATGCGCACCACCTTGGAATCGTCGGCGACCAGCACCAGCGTCTGCGCCGCGCTCTTCGCCGCCGGCCGCGGGGACGGCACCGCCCGTTCGGCAGCCAGGCGCTGTGCTTCGCGTTCGGCCGCTGCGATGCGCTCGCGCTCGGCCGCCTCGGCCGCCAGTCGTTGTTGTTCGGCGCGCAGCTCGGCCTGGCGCTGTGCCTCGCGTTCGGCCGCGGCCAGACGCTCACGTTCGGCCTGTTCGGTGGCAGCACTTTCGGCCTCGGCCCGCTCGGCCGCCAGACGTTGCTGTTCGGCGTGCTGTTCGGCCAGGCGCTGCGCTTCGGCGTGCTCGGCCGCGCGGCG
>CAYUPF010000045.1:0-21153 GCA_964446545.1 uncultured Rubrivivax sp. | reverse complement strand
GTTCGGCGTGCTGTTCGGCCAGGCGCTGCGCTTCGGCGTGCTCGGCCGCGCGGCGCTGGACTTCGCGCTGCGCTTCGGCCGCCTGGCGCTGCTGTTCGGCGAGCAGGGCCGCGCGGCGTTGCGCCTCGCGTTCGGCGGCGGCCACCCGCTCACGCTCGGCCTGTTCGGCGGCGGCGCGTTCGGCCGCCAGGCGTTGCGCCCCGGCGGCTTCGTCGGCGCGGCGCTGCGTCTCGCGTTCGGCCTCGGCGCGCCGCGCGTCGCTGCGACGCCGCCAGACCATCCCGCCGGCCAGCAGGCCCAGCGCGGCTGCAGCCAGCAGCCAAGTCACAAGTTCGCCCATGAATGAAATGTCCGGCCCAAGCAGTGCGGCGAGCATAGGTGCGAACGGCAGGCCGCAGCGCACGGCCGGCCGCGGCACGCGCACAAATTCCACGAATGGGCGCCAAGCCTGTGGCCTGGGCCGCACAGGACGCATCGCCTATGCTGCGGCATCGACTTTCGGTTTCGTTTCGGCACCGCTGTTGCATCTTTGCATGCACCGCTGAAAGGCTCTTCGATGCAGATCTTCGACGCCAGCGCCACCCGCGACGCGCTGCCCTTCGCGCGGCTGATCCCGGCGCTGCGCCAGGCCTTCGCCGCCGGCTGCGAGCTGCCGCCGCGGCAGGTGCACGCCCTCGCCGACGCCAGTGGCTCGGTCTGCACCTCGCTGATCATGCCGGCCTGGTCGTCGGCCGATGCCGCGCTGCGCCACTATGGCGTGAAGATCGTCAACATCGCGCCGCACAACGCCGCGCACGGCCTGCCGGCGCTGCATGCCAGCTACCTGCTCTTCGATGCGCGCAGCGGCGCGCCGCTGGCGCTGATCGACGGCAGCGTGCTGACCACGCGCCGCACGGTCGCGGCCTCGGCGCTGGCGGCGTCGTTCCTGGCGCGCGGCGATGCGCGCCGGCTGCTGGTGGTGGGCGCGGGCGCGGTGGCGCGGCAGCTGCCCGCGGCCTACCGCTGCGTGCGGCCCATCGAGCAGGTGCGGGTGTGGGCCCGTGCGCCGCACAAGGCCGCTGCGCTGGCCGAAGCGCTGCGCGCCGAGGGCTTCGACGCACAGCCCGCAGCCGATCTGGCGGCGGCGGCGGCGCAGGCCGACATCGTCAGCTGCGCGACGCTGGCCACCGAGCCGCTGCTGCAGGGGCACTGGCTGGCGCCGGGATGCCACCTCGACCTGATCGGCAGCTTCACGCCGCAGATGCGCGAAGCCGACGACGCCTGCTTTGCCGGCGCCGAGCTGTTCGTCGACACCGGCGAGGCGCTGCACAAGAGCGGCGACCTGCTCGGCCCGCTGTCGCGCGGCGTCATCGGGGCGGAACAAACCGGCACACTGGCCGAACTGTGCCGCGGCAGCGCGCCAGGGCGGCGCGCGGCGCCGCAGCGCACGGTCTTCAAGTCGGTGGGCACCGCGCTGGAAGACCTGGCGGCCGCGGTGCTGGTGGCGCAAGGCGCGGCGCCAGATTAGGGCGGCCGGCGCACCGGCATCATGCAGAATGCGGGCGAACAAGCGCGGTTGCAGCGCGACCAGCAGGAGACATGGCGTGATCTTGGACTTCATTCCCGAATCGACCCGGGCCGCCGGCCTCGAGCTGCTGATGAAGGGCGCCGGCAAGCTGACGCGCTTCATCCCCATCCCGCAACCCACGCTGCTGGTCGGCCCGGGATCCAGCGCACGGCTGGGCCAGGCCGTCGCCGGCTTCGGCCACGCGAAGATCCTCATCGTCACCGACGCCGTCATCGCCAAGCTGGGTCTGCTCAAGCCGCTGACCGATGCGCTCAGTGCCGGTGGCGCGCAGTACGTGGTGTTCGACGAGATCACGCCGGACGCGCCCATCCCGCTGGTCGAACGCGGCGTCGACTTCTATCGACAGCATGACTGCGATGCCATCGTCGCCTTCGGCGGCGGCTCGTCGATGGATGCGTCCAAGGCCATCGCCGCGGCCATTGCCAACCCGAACAAGTCGCTGCGCGAGCTGGCCGGCTACCTGAAGTCGCGGCTCAACAACCCGGTGCGCATCTATGCCGTGCCCACCACCGCCGGCACCGGCTCCGAGGTGACGGTGGCCGCGGTCATCGCCGACCCCGAACGCCAGGCCAAGCTGGTGATCATCGACCCGCGCCTGGTGCCGAAGATGGCGGCGCTGGACCCTCTGCTCATGACCGGGCTGCCGCCGCACATCACCGCGGCCACCGGCATCGATGCGCTGACGCATGCGGTCGAATCCTTCGTCGGCCGCTGGACCACGCCCTATTCCGAAGGCATGTCGCTGTCGGCGGTGGGCCTGATCTTCGAGAACCTGCCGCTCGCCTACCGCGACGGCAAGAACCTGGCGGCGCGCGAGAAGATGTCGCTGGCCTCCACCTATGCCGGCTTCGCCTTCACGCGGGCCAACGTCGGCTACGTGCATGCCATCGCCCACCAGTTCGGCGGCAAGTACCACACGCCGCACGGCCTGGCCAACGCCATCCTGCTGCCGCACGTGCTGCGCTATTCGCTGCCGGCCATCACCGACCGGCTGGCGCTGCTGGCCGTGCGCGCACGTGCCGGCGACGAAGGCGAAAGCGAGGACGTGCTGGCGCAGAAGTTCGTCGACGCGGTGCAGCAGCTGAACGACGAGCTGGGCATCCCTCGCCACCTGGAAGCGCTGCGCGAGCAGGACATCCCCGCGCTGGCCAAGGCGGCCTGCGCCGAAGGCAACACCTACCCGGTGCCGCGCTACATGACGCAGCGCATCTGCGAGGACCTGATCCGCCAGGTGCTGCCGCCGAAGCCGGCCACCAAGCCAGCCGCCAAAAAGCGCCGCACAGCGAAGACCGCGGCCTGAAGATCGATCCAACCGGGAGACAAGACATGAAGAAGGTCGTGACGGTGACGCTGGGTGCGTCGAAGCAGGATTTCGAGTTCCAGACCGATTTCCTCGGCGAACGCTACGACGTCAAGCGCATGGGCGCCGACGGCGACCATCGCAAGGCCTGGGAGATGCTGCGCCGCCAGCAGGCCAATGCCGACGCCATCGGCGTGGGCGAGACCTCGGACCACTACCAGGTGGGGCTGCGCACCATCGTCAACCGCGAGACCGAGAAGCTGACCAAGGTGGTGACGCGCGTGCCGGTAACCACCGGCGCCACCTTGCGCCGGCTGCTGCAGGTGCGTGCGGTGCGCCATGTGCAGAAGGAGCTGGGCGGCTACTTCAACAACAACAAGGTGCTGTTCCTGTCGGGCATGCGCAACTACGAGATCGCGGTGGCGCTGTCGGAGTACACCAAGAACCTGAGCTTCGCCGACCCGGTGTTCCAGGCCGGCTCGCCGCTGCTGCTGAGCTCGCTGGCGCAGCTGGAGCTGTACGCGCGCGGCAACGAGCTGGTGGCGGGGCAGAAGCCCTTCCGGCTGCTGGAAAAATCGCTGGCCGGGCTGAAGAACATGCGCGTGGCCAATGCGGTGGCCGGCGCGCACGTGATCGTGGGCACCTTCGGCGAGATCAAGGCAGTGGGCTCGGTGGCCAACCTCGAAGGCAAGACACTGATCACCTCGGCCGTGCACGACGACCAGCTGGCCTTCTACAAGCAGTGCAAGGTCAACCTGGTGATCGACGTCACGCCCAACCTGTTCGGCGGCAAGGTGGTGGGGGTGGCCACGCTGGAGGCGATGATCCTGGCGCACCTGGGGCGCAACGCCAACGAGCTGGCCGACGACGAGTTCGAGGAGATCATCACCGAGCTGGACATCAAGCCGCGGCTGCTGCACCCCACCGGCAAGTTCCGCAACATCCGGCGCTTTGCCTTCGTCGTGCACCCCTTGAGCCAGGAGTTCATCAAGAAGGGCTTCCCGATCCCCAAGGCCACGCCGAAGATCGTGATGGACAAGGTGGAGCAGCTGGCGGCCTACATCCCGCCGCAGGTGTACTGCAAGATGGAGAACATCGTCTCGCCCACCGGGGCCGAGGCCGAGGGCTGGCTGCTCTTCGTCGGCGGCACGCCCAAGGAGATGCTGTCGCACAGCCCCGAATTCACCTACCGCCGGCTGCTGGCCGCGGCCGCGATGGCCGAGAAGATGGGCGCGCAGCTGATGGGCCTGGGCGCCTTCACCAAGGTGGTGGGCGATGCCGGCGTCACCGTGGCGCGGCGCGCCACCATTCCCATCACCACCGGCAACAGCTACTCGGCCTCGGGCGCGCTGTGGGCCGCCGCCGATGCGATGAAGCGCATGGGGCTGGTGCCGCTGCCGCCCAAGGGCAAGCGCATCGCCGCCAAGACCATGGTCATCGGCGCGTCGGGCTCGATCGGTTCGGTCAGCGCGCGGCTGCTGGCGATGGCCTTCGACGAGGTGGTGATCGCCGGGCGCGACATGAAGAAGCTGGAGGAGCTGAAGCGCTCGATCCTGCAGGACACGCCCGATGCGAACGTGGTGTGCTCGATCGACTACGACAGCCTGCTGGGCGACATGGACATGATCGTCACCAGCACCTCGGGTGCGGGCAAGAAGATCCTGGACATCACCAAGGTCAAGCCCGGCTGCGTCATCACCGACGTGGCGCGCCCGCTGGACCTGCCGCCCGAGGAAGTGGCCAAGCGGCCGGACGTGCTGGTCATCGAATCGGGCGAGATCGAGCTGCCCACGCAGGTCAAGGGCATGAAGAGCATCGGCCTGCCGAAGAACGTGATCTACGCCTGCCTGGCCGAGACCATCGTGCTGGCGCTGGAGGGCCGCTTCGAGGTCTTCACCATCGGCCGCGACACCGAATGGGAGAAGGTCAAGGAGATCTACAAGCTGGGCCTGAAGCACGGCATGAAGCTGTCGGCCATCTCCGGCGTCAAGGGCGTCTACAGCGACGAGGACATCGCCAAGGTGGTGGCGCTGGCGAAGAAGGTGCGGCTGACGTGGAAGGGAGGGTCGGCCGCCGTCAAACCCGCACGCGCCCCGGCGAACAAGCGCGCTCCGGCCAAGAAGACCGTGGCGACGAAGGCGGCGCCGGTGAAGAAGGTCGCCGCGGTGAAGAAGGCGGCAAGCCCAACGGCCATCGCGAAGAAGGCCGTGGTGCGCAAGGCGCCGGCACGGAAGACGGCGGCGCGCGCTGCGGCCTGACGCCCGCCTCTGGGCGCTCAGTGCAAGGCGCCGACAAGCACTGCCTCAACGCCGCAGTCTGCGGCGCGGCGCACGTCGCTGCAGCGCCCCGCCGGCCGCCACCGCCTCAGCAGGCCGGCTCGGGCGTCGCCGGGCCGAACTGCAGCCGCGAGATCCAGCGCCGAGCCCGTCGCAGCAGCGCACGCATAAAGGAACGGCCATGCGCGGGCTCGCTCAGGATCTGCAGGCGCGCCGGCTCCAGCGCCTGGATCAGCGAGCGTCCGTCGTGCAATGCCAGCTCCGCGCCCGGCCGCAGCACGGCGTCGCCGGCCTCGCCTTCCTGCGTCAGCCAGGTGGCACCAAAGAGCACACGCACGCTCTCGCCGCGTCCGCCGTCGAAGACCATCATCTGCTCGTAGCCGAGGTCGATGGTCCGGATATGGGGTGTTGCTGCCTTCATGTCCTGCTTCCATGCGCTGTCCTGGACGCCATTCAACACCTTGGAGCCCGTTGCGACAAACGAAAAGATCGCAGTTGATGCATGCACAAAACGCATGTATTGTCGGGCATGAACAAAACCTCCGGCAAGCGCCGGCCGGTCGCGCTGGCGGCGCTGCGCGGCTTCGACTCGGCGGCGCGGCACTTGTCCTTCACGGCCGCGGCGGTCGAGCTGAACCTGACGCAATCGTCGATCAGCCGGCAGATCGCCACGCTGGAGCGGCAGGTCGGCAAGGCGCTGTTCGTGCGCAAGACACGGGCGCTGCTGCTGACGCCGGCAGGGCAGCAGCTGCAGCAGGCGGTGCAGCAGGCGCTGCATACCATCGATCGCAGTGTCGACAGCATCCGCGGCGTCGGCGGCGGGCAGCGCGTGATCCTCAGCACCTATGCGTCGTTCGCATCGCTGTGGCTGGCGCCACGGCT
Source organism: uncultured Rubrivivax sp. (assembly GCA_964446545.1). GTDB lineage: Bacteria > Pseudomonadota > Gammaproteobacteria > Burkholderiales > Burkholderiaceae_C > Rubrivivax. The sequence continues at coordinate 15,128 of CAYUPF010000045.1, read as the reverse complement.
GGCGCTGTTCCAGCAGCAGCACCCAGGCATCGAGATCCGCCTCGATGCTTCGGACCGTGTGGTCGACCTGCGCGCCGAGGACGTGGACGTGGCCATCCGCTGGGTGCCGACGAGCAAGCTGTCACCGAACGCCACGCTGCTCATCGAAGACGTGCTCGCGCCGGCCATCAGCCCGCGCCTGCTGCAGGGGCGGCGGCTGCGCGATCCGTCCGAGCTGGTGCGGTGGCCGCTGCTCGACCTGGACGACGGCGTGCCCGGCGCGCTGCGGCTGAACTGGAGCACCTGGTTCGACTTTGCCGGCGCCGGCACGGTGGAACCGGTGGCCGGGCAGCTGGTGTTCAACTTCGTCGACCAGGCAGTGCAGGCCGCCGTGCGCGGCCAGGGCGTGGCGCTGGTGCGCTCACCTTTCCTGCAGGACTGCCTGGCCAGCGGCGACCTGGTCATGCCCTTTCCCGAGCTGCGCATGCCGGCCGGCTACCGCCACGTGCTGCTGCTCAACCCCGAGGTGGCCCGGCGGCCCCATGTGCAGGAGTTCGTCGCCTGGCTGAACGAGCAGTTCGAGCAGGCGCCTCAGCTGACAGCCTGAGCGGCGACGGCGGCCGGCAGCCGCACCGCCGGCAACCCGCCCAGAAACAGCTCGGCCACCATCGGCGCCAGCGCCTGGTAGTCGAGCGCGCCCTCGGGCTTCATCCAGGTGAACATCCAGTTGATCATGCCGAACAGCAGCATGGTCATCGGCGTGGCCAGCGCAGCCTGCTTCAGCTCGGGGCGCAGCGCCGCCACCACGGCGGCAAAACCGGCCACCACTTCGCGCTCCTTGTCGAGGATGCGCTGGCGGTCGGCCTGCCGCAGGAACTTCACGTCTTCGGTGAGCACGCGGTGTGCGTGCTGCGCATCGGCATATTCCTCGACGATGCGGCGCACCAGCTCGCGGAACTGCGCCTGAGGCTTCAGGCCCAGCGCGCGCGTTGAAGCCACCAGTGCCTGCAGCCGCGACACATGGCCGTCGGCGATGCGCACCAGCAGCGCGTCCTTGTCGCGGTAGTAGTGGTACAGCGTGGCCTTGGACAAGCCGGCGGCCTCGGCCAGCTGGTTCATCGACGTGGCGTGGTAGCCCTGGCGCGCGAACAGCTCGGCCGCGCGCGCGACGATGGCCTCGCGCTGGTCGTCGTAGCCGCGGGCGCGTCCTCGGGCCATCAGTACCGCCCGGCCGTTCCGAAGGTACTGAGCGCCAACAGCGAGGACGCTGTTGGCGCTCGTAGGCGAAGAACAGTCCGCAGGGACTGCTCTCCGTCCGACTCGCCCCCCTCGGGGGGGCGTGAACGAAGTGAGCTCGGGGGCTTCATGTCAGCGTTCGTCGAAAGAGAGCACCACGCGTTCGGTCAGCGGATGCGCCTGGCAGGTGAGCACGAAGCCGCCGGCGACCTCGGCCTTGTCGAGCGCGAAGTTGCGCTCCATGCGCACCTCGCCCTCGACCAGCTTGGCGCGGCAGGTGCCGCACACGCCGCTGGTGCAGGAAAACGGCACTTCCAGGCCGGCCGCGGAAGCCGCGTCCAGGATGCTCGGCTGGTCCTTGCTGAACTCGATCTCGCGGCGCATGCCATCGCGCACGATGACGATGCGCGAGCGTTCGGCGTCGCCCGGCTGCGCCTCGTGCAGTATCGCGCCCACCGGCTGGCCGGCGGGCGTGGCGACGCCGAAGCGCTCGATGTGGATGCGGTCCTCGGGCACGCCGGCGGCCAGCAGCGCGGCCTCGGCCTCGTCGTTCATCTGGAAGGGGCCGCAGACGTAGACCTGGTCGATGGTCTGTGCCGGCAGCACGCCGGCCAGGAACTCGGCGATCTTGTCGCGGTTCATCAGCCCCATGTTCAGGGCTGAGTCGGTGGGGTCGTCGCTGAACACGTGGTGCAGCACCAGCCGCGTCATGTACTTGTTCTTCAGGTCCTCCAGCTCTTCCTTGAACATGGTCGAGCGCAGCATGCGGTTGCCGTAGATCAGCGTGAAGCGGCTCATCGGCTCGCGCCCGAGCACGGTCTTCATGATCGACAGGATCGGCGTGATGCCGCTGCCGCCGGCGATGCCGACGTGGTGGCGCCTGGCCTGCGGCTCGATCGGCACGAAGAAGCGCCCCTGCGGCGCCATCACGCTGAGGGTATCGCCGGGCTTGAGATGCTCGTTGATCCAGTGCGAGAACACGCCCCCCTTGACCTTGCGCACGCCGACGCGCAGTTCGCCGTCGTCGACGCCGGCGCAGATCGAATACGAACGGCGCAGGTCCTGGCCATCGATGGTCTTGCGCAAGGTCAGGTACTGGCCCTGCGTGAAGCCGAAGACCGCACGCAGTTCGTCGGGCACGTCGAAGCTGACGATCGAGGCCTCGGCCGTGTCCGGCTCGATGCAGCGCACGCGCAGGTCGTGGAACAGCGGGGCAGTCATAGGATTTCCCTCCGCACTACGCGCTCCGGGGCGAGCGCTTGGGAACGGCCCGGCGCGCTCATATCGGTTTGAAGTGCTCGAAGGGTTCGAGGCAGGCGACGCAGCGGTACAGCGCCTTGCAGGCGGTGGCGCCGAAGGCCGACAGCCGCTCGGTGCGCGCGCTGCCGCAGCGCGGGCAGGGCACTGCGCCGGGGCGGCGGCCGACGATGCGGATGGTCGCCGTGCCGTCGGCCGCCGGTCCGGGCGGCGCGATGCCGTAGTCGCGCAGCTTGCGTTTGCCGTCCTCACTGATCCAGTCGGTGGTCCAGGCCGGGGCGCGGCGCATCGTCACCCGCGCCGGGCCCAGGCCGGCCGCGTCGATGGCGTCGATGACGCAGCGCTCGATCACCTCGGTGGCCGGGCAGCCCGAATAGGTGGGCGTGAGCACGATCTCCATCGATCCGCCGTGGTCCAGCACCTCGCGCACGATGCCCAGTTCGCGCACCGAGATCGCCGGCACCTCGGGGTCGGGCACGGCATCGAGCACGGCCCAGGCTTGGTCGACGCGCGTGGCCACAACGGCGGTGCTCACCACGCGCCTCCGGGAAAGGCGCGCTGCAGGTATTGCATCTCGGCCAGGATGTAGCCCATGTGCTCGCTGTGCACGCCGCACTTGCCGCTGCTGCGAAAGGCCATGTCCTTGGGCAGCGCCAGACCGGCCTCGCCGAGGATCTCGCACATCTCGGCCAGCCAGGGTTCGCGCAACTCCGACGCTGCCGGGCCCAGGCCGCTGGCGCGGGCGGCGGTATCGACCGCGTCGTCCTCGAACAGCTCGGGCGTGTACAGCCACAGCCGCGCCAGCGCGGCCTCGATGCGCTGGCGCGATTCTTCGGTGCCGTCGCCCAGCCGCACCACCCAGTCGGCGGCATGCTGCTGGTGGTAGCGCGCCTCCTTCAGCGCCTTGCCGGCGATGGCGGCCAGCTCGACATCGCTGGAATCGCGCAACCGTTCCCACAGCAGTTTCAGCCAGGTAGCGACCATCGCATTGCGCAGCACGGTGAAGGCGAAGTCGCCGCGCTCCAGCTCGACGATCGTCGGGTTCAGGTAGTCGCGCTCGTCGCGCAGGAAGGCGAGCTGGTCCTCGTCGTAGTCCTGCGGACACTGCTCGCCGGCCAAGCTGAGCACGCCGCGCGCCTGGCCGATCAGGTCCAGCGCCATGTTGCTCAGCGCAATGTCCTCTTCGACGATGGGCGCGTGACCGCACCATTCGCCCAGGCGCTGCCCCAGGATCAGGCAGGCATCGCCAATGCGCAGCAGGTATTGCAGCTTCGGGTCGGCTGGAAGGTGGATGGACGCTTGCATCGTGCCCTCACATGTGGTCGACCGAATCGGGTAACTTGTAGAAGGTGGGGTGGCGGTAGACCTTGTCCTCCGCCGGGTCGAAATACATGTCCTTGTCGCCCGGATCGTTGGCGACGATCTGGTCGCTGCGCACCACCCACACGCTGCAGCCTTCCTGGCGACGCGTGTAGACATCACGCGCCATCTGCACGGCCATCTTCGGGTCGGCGGCATGCAGGCTGCCGCAGTGCTTGTGGTCCAGGCCGGCCTTGGTGCGCACGAAGACTTCCCACAACGGCCATTCGCTGGACGGTGCCCCCCGTCCGCCGGGTACGGCGGCCGACCCCCCGTGGGGGTCGCGCCCGCCTTGGGACGGCCCGGCGCCGGGCGCGTTGCTCGTGGTGCTCATGCGGCCTCCTTGAGTTGCTGCTTGCGGGCATGGGCCAGCGCGGCTTCGCGCACCCAGGCGCCGTCGTCCCAGGCCTTGACGCGCATCGCCAGGCGCTCGCGGTTGCAGGGCCCGTCGCCGCCGACCACACGCCAGAACTCGTCCCAGTCGATGGCGCCGAAGTCCCAGTGCTGGCGCTGCTCGTTCCACTTCAGGTCGGGATCGGGCAAGGTCACGCCCAGCACCTGGGCCTGCTGCACGGTGGCGTCGACGAACTTCTGGCGCAGCGTGTCGTTGGACACGCGCTTGATGCCCCAGCGCATGCCCTGCGCGGAATTGGGGCTCTGGTCGTCGGGCGGGCCGAACATCATCAGGCAGGGCCACCACCAGCGGTCGACCGCATCCTGCACCATCGCGCGCTGCGCGTCGGTGCCATCGCGCATCATCGTCAGCAGGCTGTCGTAGCCCTGGCGCTGGTGGAAGCTTTCCTCGCGGCAGATGCGGATCATCGCGCGCGCATAGGGCGCGTAGCTGCAGCGGCAGATCGGCACCTGGTTCATGATCGCCGCGCCGTCGACCAGCCAGCCGATGGTGCCGATGTCGGCCCAGGTGAGCGTCGGGTAGTTGAAGATGCTGCTGTACTTGGCCTTGCCCGAGTGCAGCGCGTCGATCATCTGGTCGCGGCTGGTGCCCAGCGTTTCGGCCGCGGCATACAGGTACAGGCCGTGGCCGCCTTCGTCCTGCACCTTGGCCAGCAGGATGGCTTTTCTCTTCAATGTCGGCGCGCGGCTGATCCAGTTGCCCTCGGGCAGCATGCCGACGATTTCGCTGTGCGCATGCTGGCTGATCTGGCGCAGCAGCGTCTTGCGGTAGTTGTCGGGCATCCAGTCCTTGGCCTCGATGAAGTCGCCGGCGTCGATGCGCGCGTCGAAGCGCTGCTGCAGCGCCTGCTCGTCGGCGCTGAGCACGCGTTCCAGTTTGCCAGCGCCTTCGCGCGCCATCGTGTCCATCGCCTGTGTGTACATGGAAGCTCCTAGCAGCGGGTTTTCCCGAGCGCACGCTGCGGAACCGGCTTTGCCGGGCCGACTCGCCCCCCTCGAGGGGGCGCACCGCAGGCGCTACGGGGGTGGTTCATTTCGGTCGCTTGTCGATGACGCGGCGCGCCTTGCCGACCAGCGTGCGTTCGATCGAATCGGGCGCGCCCACGCTGACCGTGGTGCTGATGCCGATCAGCGTCTTGATGCGCTGCTGCAGCGCGCCGGCGACCACCGCGCGGTCGGCGGCCACATGCACGGGGTCGAGTTCGCACAGCACCTGCACCTCGTCGAGGTTGCCCTGGCGCGTGACCACCAGCTGGTACTGGCCAGACAGCTGGCCGTGCTCGAGCACCAGTTCCTCCACCTGCGTCGGGAAGACGTTGACGCCGCGGATGATCAGCATGTCGTCGCTGCGCCCGACGATCTTGCCCATGCGGCGCATGCTCCTGGCCGTCGGTGGCAGCAAGCGCGTCAAGTCGCGCGTGCGGTAGCGGATCACCGGCAGCGCCTCCTTGGTCAGCGTGGTGAAGACCAGCTCGCCCTCTTCGCCGTCGGGCAGCACCGCGCCGCTTTCGGGGTCGATGATCTCGGGGTAGAAATGGTCTTCCCAGATCACCGGGCCGTCCTTGGTCTCCACGCATTCGCTGGCCACGCCCGGGCCCATCACTTCGCTCAAGCCGTAGATGTCCACCGCGTCGAGTCCGGCGCGCACCTCGATGTCGTGGCGCATCGCCTCGGTCCAGGGCTCGGCGCCGAAGATGCCGACCTTCAGCGAGCTGGCACGCGGGTTCAGGCCCTGGCGCAGCATCTCCTCGACGATCACCTGCATGTAGCTGGGCGTGACCATGATGATGTCGGGCCGGAAGTCGGTGATCAGCTGCACCTGCTTCTCGGTCTGGCCGCCGGACATCGGAATCACCGTGCAGCCCAGCTTCTCGGCGCCGTAGTGTGCGCCCAGCCCGCCGGTGAACAAGCCGTAGCCGTAGGCCACGTGCACCATGTCGCCGGCACGGCCGCCGGCGGCGCGGATCGAGCGCGCCACCAGGTCGGCCCAGGTATCGATGTCCTTGCGCGTGTAGCCCACCACCGTCGGCTTGCCGGTGGTGCCGCTGCTGGCATGGATGCGCACCACCTGCTCGCGCGGCACGGCGAACATGCCGAAGGGATAGTTGTCGCGCAGGTCCTTCTTGGTGGTGAAAGGGAATTTCGCCAGGTCGGCCAGCGAGTGGCAGTCCGCGGGATGCACCCCCGCCGCGTCGAAGACCTGGCGGTAGTGCGGCACATGCTCATAGGCTTGCTGCAGCGTGCGCTTCAGCCGTTGCAGCTGCAGCGAGGCCAGCTCGTCGTGGCTGGCGCGCTCGATCGTCTCCAGGTCGCCGGGCTCGGGGTGTTTGACGGGCATCGATGTCTCCGTGTGCTTTCTTCAGCCGGCCACCGCCGGCTTGCCCTTGATGGTGTAGGAGCGGCCGCGGAACACCGCGATGCGCTGGCCATGCTGGTTGCTGACTTCGCAGTCGTAGACCCCCGTGCGGCCGGCCTTCGACACCTCGTGGCAGCGCGCGCTGAGCACGTCGCCCAGGCGGCCGGGCGCCAGCAGGTCGACGGCAAAGCCCGAGGCCACGGTGAGCTCGTCGTACGAATTGCAGGCAAAGGCAAAGGCCGAATCGGCCAGCGTGGTGATCAGCCCGCCGTGGCAGATGTCGTGGCCGTTGAGCATCTCGTCGCGCACCGTCATCTGCAGCAGCGCATGGCCGGGACCCACCTGCAGCACCTGCATGCCCAGCCACTTGGAGGCGCGGTCGTTGCGGAACATGCCCTCGCGCACGCGGTCGGCAATCTGCTGCGGCGTCGACGCATCGGCTTCGGGCATCTGGTCTCCTCGCTATCAAATTCAACCGACCGGTCGGTAAATGATAGAACCCATCGGTTCTTGATGCAACGCAAAGCGCATGGTGTTAACCCTTGGGTCTTGAAGCCTGCCGACCGCGCCCAACCTGCGTCCGATGTTTGGCGATCCTCTGCTGGCCGCGCTGGTGCTGTTGCTGATCGCGGCCGCGGTGGCGCTGCTGCTGCAACCGGGGTGGGCGCGCAAGCGCCGCGCGCGCCTGCGGGCCCGCCCGTTCCCGCCGGCCTGGTCGCGCATCCTGCAGCGCCGCGTGCCGCTGGCGGCGCGGCTGCCGGCGCCGCTGCGGGCGCGGCTGCAGCAGCTGATCCAGGTCTTCATCGCGGAAAAGCCCATCATCGGCTGCGGCGGGCAGGTCGTCGACGACGAGGTGCGCGTGACCATCGCGGCCCAGGCCTGCCTGCTGCTGCTGGGCCAGCCCGGCGATGCCTGCTACCCGCCGCTGCGCCGGGTGCTGGTCTATCCCGCAGCCTTCGTCGTGCCGCGGCGCCAGTGGCTGCCCGGCGGCGTGCTCAATGTGCAGCCGCAGGCACTGGCCGGCGAGTCCTGGGGGCAGGGCCAGGTGATCCTGGCCTGGTCGGAGGTGCTGGCCGGCGCCCAAGGCGCCGGCGATGGCCGCAACGTGGTGCTGCACGAGTTCGCGCACCAAGTCGACCAGGACGGCGGCGAGGCCGACGGCCAGCCCTGGCGCGCCAATGCCGCGTCCAGGGCGCGCTTTGCCGAAGTGATGGACGCCGCATTCGCGCGACTGCAGCAGCAGCCTTCGCAGGCCATCGATCCCTATGGCGCCAGCGCCCCGGCCGAATACTTCGCGGTGGCCACCGAGGCCTTCTTCGAGCGGCCGCAGGCGCTGGCCGCCGAGGCGCCCCAGGTCTACGGCGAGCTGGCCCGGCTGTACCGGCTGGACCCGGCAGCCTGGCCGGACACGCGCGCCGCCAGCGCAGAGGCGACAGCATGAGCCACCGCGCCGGCCGCCGGCTCCTTGCGGCGATGGCGCTGGCCGCGCTGCATGCCATCGCGCCGGCCGCCGAGACGGTGACGCTCGTGCACGGCGGCGAGCAGCGCAGCTATCTGGTGCAGCTGCCGCCGCAGCACGCCGGCGGCGCGGCGCTGCCGCTGCTGATCGTGCTGCACGGCACGTCGATGCGTGCCCAGCAGATGTTCGACTACACCGACCTGCCGCGTGTCGCCAACCGCGCCGGCTTCGTGCTGGCCAGCCCGGCGGCGCTGGGCATCGCCTTCAACGACGGGCTGGCGCCGCCCGGCAGCGCCGCCGCGGCGGTGGACGATGTCGGCTTCGTCGAAGCGGTGGCGGCCGATGCGCAGCGGCGCTTCGGCGTGCGCGCCGATGCGGTCTATGTCGCCGGCTTCTCCAACGGCGGCTCGATGGTGCAGCGGCTGGCGATCGAGAGCCGCTACCCCTTCGCCGGCTTTGCCGCGGTGGCCAGCGCGCCGCGCGTCAAGACCGAGGGTGTGGCGCGGCCGGCGCCGCTGCTGCTGGTGTTCGGCACGGCGGACCCGTTGAACCCGGTCGACGGCGGGCTGGTGTGGATACCGGTGGTGCACCGCAAAGCGGCGCAGGCGGCGACGGTGCGGCAATGGGCGCAGCGGCTGCACTGCGACGGCGAGCCCGAAGCGGGCACGCCCGCCGCCGGCGTCAGCGCGTTGCGCTGGCAACGCTGCGCGCAGGGCACACGGCTGGCGGCGTACACGATTGCCGGCCTCGGCCACCACTGGGCCGGCGCGAAGCCGATGCCGTTCCCGAGCTTCGTCCTCGGGCCGCAACTCGACACGCCGCCGCTGGGCGACCTGGTCTGGTCCTTCTTCGCGCCGTAGCCGGCCGCAGCGCAGTCTCAGCGGGACGTCTGCGCCGCCTGCAGGGCGCGCTGCAGCCGCGCGATCTCGTCGAGCAGGTCGACGGCCAGCGCCGCGCCGGGCAGGTTCAGCTCCAGGTCGTGCAGCAGGCGCAGCGCCACGCGCGTGCGCCGCAGGCTGGCACCGGCGAAGACCCAGGCCTGCGGCGTGCCGCCCTGCGGCTCGATCACGCCATGTTCGACCAGCTGCTGCACCAGCGTGAGCTCGGTATTGCAGGCCTGGCACAGCTCGGCCAGCGACATCTGCATGTCCTCTTCCACCACCTGGCATTGCAGCAGGCTCAAGCGCGTCGTCGTCATGTCGCCCCCAGATCGGCACGTGGGTTGAAGGGCTGCAGGCGCGCCAGCTCGCGCCACGCCTGCCGCTGTACATCGCTGGCAGGCGCCGGCGGCAGCACGACCTGCAGCACCACGTAGAGATCGCCCGGCGTCTTGCCCGGGATGCCCTTGCCCTTGAGGCGCAGCTTGCGCCCCTGGGCCGAGCCGGCCGGCAGCGTCAGCTGCACGCTGCCCTCGGGCAGCGGCACGTCCAGCTCGGCACCGAGCGCGGCTTCCCAGGGCGCGACCGGCAGGTCCAGATAGACATCGCGGCCGTCGACGCGAAAGCGTGGGTGCGGCCTGAAGGCGATCTCCAGGTACAGGTCGCCGGCCGGCGCGCCGTCGAAGCCCGGGCCGCCCTGCCCGGCCAGGCGCAGGTGCTGGCCCTCGCGCACCCCCGCCGGGATGACCACGTCCAGCGCGCGCTCGCTCAGCGTGACATGGCCCTGCGCGTCGAGCGTCGGCACCTGCAGCCGGATGCCGCGGCTGGCGCCGCGGTAGGCATCGACCAGGTCGATCACCACCTTGGCATGGTGGTCCTGTGCGCGCGGCGGCGCACGACGATGCGCCTGTGCGCCGCGGCGGCCGAACAGCGCTTCGAAGAAGTCGCTGTGCTCGCCGCCGAAGCCGCCGAAATCGGCCTCGCCGCCGCGGAATTCGTAGCCGCTGTTCCAGTCCGGCGGCGGCTGCTCGGCGCCCGGCTGCCAGCGCTTGCCGACATCGTCGTAGGCGGCGCGTTTCTCCGGATCCTTCAGCACCTCGTAGGCCTCGCCAATCTCCTTGAAGCGGGCTTCGGCGTCGGCCTCCTTGTTCAGGTCGGGGTGGTGCTTGCGCGCCAGCCGGCGGTAGGCGTGCTTGATGTCGTCAGCGCTGGCATCGCGTGCCACGCCCAGCGTCTGGTAGTAGTCCTTGAACTGCATGGCTTCACACCTGCGGCGGTGGCCGGCGCGTCATCTTATGTCGGGCGGCCCCTGCACTCGATGATGTTGCCTTCGGGGTCGATGTACATCGACAGGCTTTCGCCTTCGACATCATTGCGCCGCGCCGTCGCGCCAGTCTTGACCCCATGCGCCGCAAGTTGCGGCAGATGCCGGCCTCGTCGAACGGATAGGTCGGCGACGCGCAGCACGCTGTGGTCGATGTCGCGAATGCAGATCATGGGCGGTGGACAGCATGCCACAACGCTCTTGCTCCGCCGACGGCGGCGATAGGCGAACCTTTGCCGCGGCTCAGCTTTCAGGCGCCAACAGCCAAACTGAGAAGCGACAACTGGGGTCGTTGCAGCACGAACCTCGGTCGGCGTCAACCAACGCGACCGTTCGCCCGCCCGACAGCTCTGCCCGGTATCGCTGTTCGCCAAGGCAACTCGAACTCGTCTGCTCCCAATAGTTGCTCTTCATCCAGATCGAAGGGCAGCACCCTGAGGCTGAGCCCGCCGCCGAAGTCAAATGGCGCTAGCGGTACGCTGAATGCTTCGGTCCGCGGGTATATCAGCGCCATAGTGCTGCTGCCCTGAAGGTACTTCTGCCCGTATGCAAACAGTTGGTAAAAGTCAGCTTGGCCGAGGCCGTACTTGTTCGCTCGATCGCTGGCGTCGAGCAGCTTCCATTTCGTGTCCATCACCCAACGCCGCGTCTTACCACCAATGAGGATGTCCGGCTCCAGGTAGAAGATTGGGCGGTCCTGATGGGTGCACAGCGCTAGGCTTCGTGCCGGCGTTCGGATGTCTAGCCCCGGCGCAAGCTGCTTACGCAGCCAGGTCGCCACAAAACCCTCGAACAACTTTTCCATCGGGAACAGCAGGCTCAGTCCCCGATGCTCGCCCAAGACGACCAGCGGCATCAATCGGTTCAGGATGAGCTCGCACCAGGGCTTCACGCCGCGGTAGTCTGCCACTAGGCGGTTTTGACTCCATGCGCCGAAGTCCTTGGCAATCCGCTGGCTGGCCGGAATCTCGGCCAGTCGGAAGCTCAGCTCCTGCGCGAGCCGCCAGCTCTCGGGTAACTGGGTGGCCAGACGCACTTGCTCCAGTGCGGCTTTCAGCAGCCGATTCTCAGCACGGTCCGGGATGTAGATCTCGTGCCGTACATGGAAGCGATGGCCCTTGCCCGGCGGCTGGCTCAGCTGGGCCATCAGGTCCAGTTGTCCGCGCAAGAAGGGCAGTTCATCCTCGACCCTGTGATAGTCGAAGCGCAGCCCGCGCTTCACCAACGCATCCAACTCTCCCAGAAAGCGCCGCATTACCCATTCGGACAGCGGCGCGTCGAACGGCGCCAGTGACGCCGGCCCGACTTCGCGCGTGGGAAGGTCCAGCTGTGCCAGCAGCAACTTGCGCAGCAGTGCGCGTGTCCCGGTCAAGCTGCGGTCCTGCGCGTGGTGCTTAGGCACGATTTCCAGCACCGTGCCACAGGGCGTGTGCACCACGCCCACATAGTTGTCCAGTTTGAGCCGGCGGCGACCGTCCAGCTGGGCTAGGCGCGCACCGCCCCTGGAGAACGATTCACTCAACGCGCATAGATGGTCGAAAGCCGACTCGGTCACCTGAGCGGAGTCGAGCGAGGCAACTACAGGCTCCGTGCTCAGCCAAGCATGCTCGCGCACACTGACCAGGGTGTGACCGCTCCTGCCGTCCGTCACTCAACCGCGTCCAGATGGTTGATGACGCCCAGGTAGCTTTGCACGCAGCCGAAAGCATCCTCGTTCACCTGCCAAAGCTGCGCCCGACGGTTGACGTTCACCGCCTCGCCGAAAAGGTCGACGCTGACTAGTTCGCGTGCCGTCACGAAACGGAAGTCCTCATCTAGCTTGCGATGGTCGTTCAACACCCACTGGATGCGCTGCCAATCGTCGAAGAAGTACTCTTGCAGAAGCGGCAGCACTTGGCTGCCGAAGATCTCGGCCAGCTTGTCGAGGGTGGGCTCCTGGCTCAGCGGCATGAAATAGGCATGGCCCAGGCGGTGGTCGCGGTCGAGGAGTGCTTCGATACGCTGGTTAATCACCTCCAGTAGCGCAGCAATGTCGATGCCTTCCACCACTAGGCCCTCGAGCAGCTCGGGCTGGGGCGACATCTCCGTGAACACGAAGCGACGGCGCAGTGCGACGTCGATTCCAGTCAGCGAGCGGTCAGCGCTGTTCATCGTGCCGATCAGATGGACGTTGCGCGGCACCCCGAAACGGGTCTTGGAATAGGGCAGCACCGCCTCCAGTGCCTCCGCAGCTCCCGCCCGCTTAGAAGGTTCGATCAAGGTGATCAGTTCACCGAAGATTCGCGAGACGTTGCCGCGATTGATCTCGTCGATGATCAACACCCTCGCGCCGGACGTCAGGTGGCCGTTGGCCTGAGACGCATGGCTTCGGTCTTCGCCCGATTCCGGCACGGCGCCCGGCGTCAAGCCGGTCCCATAAGCGGAGCGCCGTGCGGCTCCGCCCAGCAAGGCCTGCAGCTTGGCAATGTCGATGGATCCGGGCCTCAACTCATACAGCGTCATCTGGCTGAACTGGTTGTTCATGAGTTCCGTGTGCGGCAGGGCGGGCCGATACTGCCGCAACCACTTCACCGGCCGCATCTGCGAGTAGTCGTCCTCGTACTCGGAGTGAGGCTTGAACGCGTAGTCGCCGCAGACCTCGCCGATGGCTCGAAACTTGAAGTTGCCATCGCTGATGATCAGCAGATCTCCCACCTTCATGCGCGTCACGAAAGCCACGACGCTGGTCACACCGTAGTCGGTCTGCGGGTTCGCCAGCGTGATGCCAGCGCTCGCAAAGCGCTGCTGCACCTCGGCGCGGCTCTTGCAGCCGCTGAAATTTGTCGATCCGCCCCAGCCGAGGAGTGCGTAGCCATTGGCAACGCACTCCTCGTAGATGCCGGAATCGCTGCCGAGCGTGTTGCCCAGCGACATCTTCCAGATGCGCCGACCGCCAATCTCGAAGGACCCTTGCTCCTCTGCTGCGCATTGCTGCGTCACCTGCACCGCGGCGGTCTGGCACAGGGTCTTGAAGACCCCGTCGACAATCTCGTAGCGCAGTTGGCCGCTCACATCGTCTGTCTCGGCCCGTAAGCCCTCGACAAAGTCTTCATAGCTAAAGCTCTGATGGAATGTCACGAATCGAATGCGCCCCTCTTGGCTCAGCTGGTCGAAGCGCCGCTTCAGTGCACCGCGGTCGCCCTGATGTTGTGCCAGGAAGCCGGGATCGACGATGGCCAGTGCCGCATCGACGGTAGCGTAGGTCTTGCCAGTGCCTGGCGGACCGTAGAAGATCCGGTTCAACGGCGGCCTGTCGGCAGCGGGGGCAACATCGGGAGCGGTGTTTGGGGTGGCCGGCTTGCCGTCAGCCACCGTCGGCGGCGGTGCCTCGCCGGTGTAGGCCTCGCACAGCTCCATTAGATCCTCCCAGCTCCGCACGGTAATGGCAAGCGCTGGGCTCGGCGTAGCCAGCGATGGTGCGTTGGCAGGCAGCCATGGCTGCGCGTGTCCGAGGGCCCCTTGAGTGTGTAGTGATAACGAGGCTTCGATATCGAATCGAACCACTCGCCTGGCTGCGCATAGATCACCGGTGTCTTGCGGCTTCGCATCAGGCAGAGCTCACGCCCGTCGCGGCAGCGAAAGCCGGCATGCTTTTCGGTAGGCGGCTTGATCGGCGTGAGACCGGGGTAGTGCTGCAGATATCGCAGTGCATCGTCGTTCTTGACTCCTGCATTCAATACCCTTTCAGCCTCTCCCCAAAGACGTTGGCCATAAGCCAGCAAGGACTCGTCGGCGGGCTTGGCCGTCATCAGTGTGTGATGCATCTGCGCGCAGTTGGCCTTGACATCCACGCCGGGCAAAACCTGCAGCGCGGCACGCGAGAAGATGTTCAGCACACAGGGATGCTCGCGATCCTGGTACAGGAAGGCGATCTTCCACTTGGTGGTGTCGCCCATATCGGCAGCCTCGATGGCATCGAGATCACCGGACATTGCCGCCTGCGCCACCGCCACGATGATGGTACGGACCCGGTCGAAGGCTTCTTGCGCACTCTGGCCATACTTGCTCAACCAAGCATGCGTCGGGTTGTACTGCGCACCACCGGAAGCAGCCTTCTCGCTCTGATCCTTGCGCGAATAGACGCCGAACTTGAACGAAGAGCCGCCCCATATCGAGCCGAGATCTTCGGTGCGGCTTTCGAGCCAGTAGACAAAGCTGTCCTTGTTACCGGCCTGTGCATAGTCTTCCAGCGTCATCGCCGGCAGCGATTGCAGCGGCCACCGGGTCAAGAAGCTCTCCCACAGATCGGTACGAGTCTTATCTTCGGTCGCAATGATGGATGTGGCAGGAGGCATGTCGTGATTGATTAGGCGGTGTGTCCGAGCGACTCTGGCACGTCCGCAGGGTGCATTGGCGACAGATCATGTCATTGGAGCATGCGTACAGTTGGGAAGAAACCGAACGCGCGCGCGATAAGTGCACGAGTATGGATGCTCCCGTCGTACGCGATACCCCAAGACATTGCGCAGCTGACTCCGCGCCCCTTCTACGAACAAAAGACGTAGGTCTCGCTGGCCTGGGCTATGAGTACGTGCCGCTACGTGCTCTTGCCCTGTCACGCCCGCGAACGCCCGCACTGCGCAGGCCGGACGCATCGCATCAGGCGACTGCCGAACCACCAAACGGCGCATGCCCGGCCACTTCGCGTCCGCAGTGGCTGGCGTTCGTCGCCGCGTCAGGCCGCGTTCTCCAGCACCATCGTGCCTGCCGCGGTGTTGGAGATCGGGATGTGGTAGTTGGCATGCACCTTGCGCACCTGCTCGCCCAGCGCGCCGCGCGTGGCCAGCCACATCAGCAACTCCACGCCCTGCGTGCCGGTCAGCTCGA
>CAYUPF010000044.1:15465-24725 GCA_964446545.1 uncultured Rubrivivax sp. | reverse complement strand
GCCAGGTTGTCGAAGCGCGTCAGCGGCTTCAGGAAGGTGAGCTTCAGCGTGCCCACCGGCCCGTTGCGCTGCTTGCCGATGATGATCTCCGCGACGCCCGGCTCCTTCGAGTCCTTGTTGTAGTACTCGTCGCGGTAGATGAACATGATGACGTCGGCATCCTGCTCGATGGCGCCGGATTCGCGCAGGTCGCTCATCATCGGCCGCTTGTCGGTGCGGCTCTCGACGCTGCGGTTCAGCTGCGACAGCGCGATCACCGGGCATTGCAGTTCCTTGGCCAGCGCCTTCAGGCCGCGCGAGATCTCGCCGATCTCGGTGGCGCGGTTCTCCTCGCTGGAACTGCTGCCGCTCATCAGCTGCAGGTAGTCGACGACGATCAGCCCGAGCGTGCCGCCGAACTGCCGCGCCATGCGCCGCGCGCGCGCGCGCAGCTCGGCCGAGTTCAGCGCCGGCGTCTCGTCGATGAACAGCTGCACGCGGCCCAGACGGTCCACGGCTTCGGCCAGCCGCTCCCATTCCTCGTTGCGCAGCGCGCCGGTGCGCAGGTGCTGCTGGTCGATGCGGCCCAGCGAGCCGACCATGCGCAGTGCCAGCTGCGCCGCGCCCATTTCCATCGAGAACACCAGCACCGGCAGGCCTTCGGACACCGCCACGTGCTCGGCCATGTTCAGCGCGAATGCGGTCTTGCCCATCGACGGGCGCGCCGCCAGCACGATCAGGTCGCCCTTCTGCAGCCCGGCGGTCATGCGGTCCATGTCGTAGAAGCCGGTGCGCACGCCGGTCACTTCCTCGGCGCCGTTCTCCGCCAGTTCGTTGACGCGGTCGATCAGCGCCGTCACCAGCTTGTCGATGCCCTGGAAGCCCTGGCGGTTGCGCGAGCCCTCCTCGCCGATCTTGAAGATGCGGCCCTCGGCCTCGTCCAGGATCTGCGACACCGGCCGGCCCTGGGTGTTGAAGGCGGTGGTGGCGATCTCGTCGCTGGCGGCGATCAGCTTGCGCAAGATCGCGCGCTCGCGCACGATCTCGGCATAGCGCCGCATGTTGGCCGCGCTGGGCACGCTCTGCGCCAGCGCGTTCAGGTAGGCCAGGCCACCGGCTTCCTGCGCCTTGCCCACGTTCTGCAGGTGTTCGAACACGGTGATCACGTCGGCCGGCTTGCTGGCATTGACCAGCGCGCCGATGGCGGCATAGATCAACCGGTGCTCGTAACGATAGAAGTCGCTGTCGCTCAGCAGGTCGGCGGCACGGTCCCAGGCCAGGTTGTCGAGCAGCAGGCCGCCGAGCACGCTCTGCTCGGCCTCGTTCGAGTTGGGGGGCACGCGCAGCCGCGCGACCTCTTCGTCGCGCGGCCCGCTGTCGCGGGATTCGAAGGTGGCGGACATGGTCGCCCTGTGCTCAAGTCTGTGGACAGCCCGGGCACAAGCGGGGGACAAGTGCCGGGCCAGAATGCGCAAAGGCCGGCTTGGCAAGCCGGCCTTCTGGCGGGACGGTCAGACTAACCTGCTCAGTCGGCCTGCGCAATCACCTGCACGGTGATTTCCGCCACCACGTCGGTGTGCGGGGACACCGACACCGGGTGCTCGCCGGTCACCTTCAGCGGGCCGTTGGGCAGGCGCACCTGCGACTTCTGCGTGGCGAAGCCCATCTTCGTCAGACCTTCGGCGATGTCGGCGTTGGTGACCGAGCCGAACAGCCGGCCGTCGACACCGGCCTTCTGACTGATGCGCACGACCTTGCCCGAAAGCTGCTCCTGCAGCGCCTGCGCGGCGGCCAGCTTCTCGGCAGCGGCCTTTTCCAGGTCGGCACGGCGTGTTTCGAACTCCTTGATCGCGGCCTCGGTGGCGCGACGCGCGTGCTTGCCCGGGATCAGGAAGTTGCGTGCGTAGCCGTCCTTGACCTTGACCACGTCACCCAGGTTGCCCAGGTTGGCGATCTTCTCGAGAAGAATGATTTGCATGGCGGCTCCGTTCAGACCTTGTGCTGGTCAGAGTACGGCAGCAGCGCGAGAAAACGCGCGCGCTTGATGGCCGTGGTCAGCTGACGTTGGAAGAAGGCGCGCGTGCCGGTCAGGCGGGCCGGCGTGATGCGGCCGTTCTCGCCGATGAAGTCGCGCAGCACTTCGATGTCCTTGTAGTCGATCTCCTTGACACCGGCGACGGTGAAGCGGCAGAAACGCTTGCGGCGGAACAGCAGCGACTGCTGGTTGCGCTTCGGGCGCTTGTCCTTGGAAAACCGACCTTTACCACGTGGCGGGGGCATAGTGAACTCCTTGTGAATCTGTACCAATGATCAAATGTTCGCGGGCTCGAAGTCCGTGACATGGAAGAGCAGGCCTCGGCCGTTGCGCGCTGCAGCGACGAAACCACCGAAGCGGCCTGCGCTGCCCAGTTCCAGGGCCGCCAGCGGCTGCACGATGCGACCGATGGCCACCGCACGAAGCTGCAACGACACCTTGCGCGGCTGGCCGTCCTCGCTGAGCTCGGATTGATGCTTCAGCTCGAAATCCAGGGCCGGCAAGCCGGCCGGCGTGTAGCGCAAGGCACGGCGTTCGACCAGCTGCGCGGCGAGAACCAGCCGGTTCACGCCGAGGCGGCTGCTCCTTGCGGCGCCGCACGGCGTTCTTCCTTGTCGTTGGCCTTCATCATCAGCGACGGCGTAGTCACGGCGCTGTCGCGCGACACCGTCAGGTGGCGCAGCACGGCGTCGTTGAAGCGGAAGCCCGTCTCCAGCTCGGTCAGCGTGGCGCTGCTGCATTCGATGTTGAGGCACAGGTAGTGCGCCTTGGCCAGCTTCTGGATCATGTAGGCCAGCTGACGCCGCCCCCAGTCCTCGACACGGTGCACCGTGCCGCCGCCGGCCGCCACCAGCGTCTTGTAACGCTCGAGCATGGCGGGCACCTGCTCGCTTTGATCCGGATGGATCAGCAGGACGATCTCATAGTGACGCATGAACACTCCTTGTGGTTTCCGAGATGGAAGCTGCCCCGAAGCGTCGGTGCGGGCCCATGAACCAGACATGGTCCCGCGAGTGGGTGCAGCAAGGGAAAAGCCTATAAGTATAGCGCAGCATGCAGCAAAAAGGGCCTTCGAGTTGCCTCGAAGGCCCTGCAAGGGGCGCCACCGCTGCGGTGGCGCCCCGGGCAGATCGTGCGTCAGGTGCGCGCGCCGGCCAACTTGACGTTGGGATAGCGCACGTGCTCGACCAGTTCCTGCACCGCACGCGACGGTGCCGGCGTGAGCAGACTGACGATGATGATCACCGCAAAGCCCAGCGGCACACCGAACACACCGGCCGAGATCGGCTGGATGCCGAACCACAGCTCCACCGGGCTGGTGACACCGAAGAGACTGCGCAGCCAAGCCTGGGTCGTCGCCATGTAATAGAAGGTGATGCCCAATCCCGAGACCATGCCCAGCACGGCGCCCCACTTGTTGGCACGCTTCCAGAACACGCCCAGCACCAGCGCCGGGAAGAAGGCAGCCGCCGCGAAGGAGAAGGCCGCCGACACCAGGAACAGGATGTCCGCCGGCTTCTGCGACGCCACCAACGCCGCCGCCAGCGCCACCACCAGCAGCAGGGCCTTGGAAATGGCCACGCGGCGTGCGGTCGACGCATTCGGGTCGATCATCTTGTAGTACAGGTCGTGCGACAGCGCGTTGGCGATGGTCAGCAGCAGGCCGTCGGCGGTGGACAGCGCCGCAGCCAGGCCGCCGGCCGCCACCATGCCCGAGATCACGAAAGGCAAGCCGCCGATGGCCGGTGTCGCCAGCACGATGATGTCGCCGCCGATGCGCATCTCGCCGAGTTGGAAGATGCCGTCCTTGTTGACGTCGGTCACCGACAGCAGCGCCGGATCGACCCGGTTCCACGCCGCGATCCAGTCAGGCAATCGGTCGAAAGGCGTACCGACCAGCGTCGTGAAGATCTCGTACTTGACCAGCACCGCCAGGGCCGGCGCGGTGAAGTACAAGAGGAAGATGAAGAACAACGACCAGGTCACCGACTGCCGCGCCTCCTTCACCGACGGTGTGGTGTAGTAGCGCATCAGGATGTGCGGCAACGCGGCCGTACCCACCATCAGGCAGAACACCAGCGCCAGGAAGTTGCGGCGCGACTCGTTGAAGGTCTTCTGTGCCGCCGCGTCGCCGTTCGGATCGCCGGTGAACTGCGCCGCATGCCGAGGCATGCCGGCCAGCGGCCTGGCTCGGGCCGCAGCAGCGGCCTGGGCTTTGGTCCAGGCGTCCTTGGCCGCCGCGTCGTTGGCCGGCAGTGCCGCCAATGCCCTCTCGGCCGCCTGGATCTCGGCCACCGGGGCGTTGGCCGCCTTCAGTTCGGCCAGTTTGGCAGTGGCTGCGGCTTTGTCGGCCGCCAGTGCCGCCGGAACGTCCTTCAGCTTCGCGGCGAAGTCGTCGGCCTGCTGCTTGAAGATGGCGATGACCTCCTTTTCCTTCGGGTCGTCGATCAGCCGCTGCTCGGCGGCAGTCACCTTCTGGAGTTGCTGGCCGTAGATCGCCTGCGGCACCGGCACACCGGTCTGCTTCACCGACAGCCAGATCACCGGGATCATGTAGGCGATGATCAGGATGATGTACTGCGCCACCTGCGTCCACGTGACCGCACGCATGCCGCCCAGGAACGAGCACACCAGGATGCCGCCCAGGCCGACGAAGATGCCGATCTCGAAAGCCAGGCCGGACAGGCGCGTCGTGATGATGCCCACGCCGTAGATCTGCGCCACCACATAGGTGAAGGAGCACAGGATCGCGGCCAGGATGCCGATGAAGCGCGGCAGGTTGCCCTCGTAGCGCGCACCCAGGAAGTCGGGGATCGTGAACTGCCCGAACTTGCGCAGGTACGGTGCCAGGAACAGCGCCACCAGGCAGTAGCCGCCGGTCCAGCCCAGGATGAAGGCCAGGCCGCCGTAGCCGGTGAGGTACAGCGTGCCGGCCATGCCGATGAACGACGCCGCGCTCATCCAGTCGGCGCCGGTGGCCATGCCGTTGTAGACCGCGGGGACACGTCGCCCGGCGACGTAGTACTCGGCCGCATCCGAGGTGCGGCTCATGATGCCGATGCCGGCGTACAGCGCGACGGTGGCAAACAGGAAGACGAAGCCGATCCACTGCCGGCTCAACCCCATCTGCTCGAAGATCGCCAGCACGATCACGAAGACGATGAAGCCCCCGGTGTACCAGCCGTAGACCTTGTTGAGCTGCTTCTTGAAAGCGCGGTTGGCTTCGGCGGAACTGCCGCTGCCGTGTTCGAAACTCAGGCCAGCCATGTCATTCCTCCTCGGCGACGTCGTATTCGATGTCGAGACGGTTCATGTAGTACGCGTAGTACCCGATGATCGCCACGTACACCACCAATGCACCCTGCGCGGCAACCCACCAGCTGAACGGCCAGCCGAAGAAGTTGAAGGCCAGGTCGCGCGCGAAATAGGCGACCAAGAAGGTCACCACGAACCAGATGAGCATCAGGATCGACGTGATCCGGACATTCTTCTGCCAGTAGCGCTGAAGCTTCTCACTGACTTCCATCTCAACACCCCTTTCTTAGCACCCAAGAGCCCTTGCGGGCCATTGACGACCGACGCCCGCACACTGGCGGGCACCCTGCAGCCGGACGCCTCTCATCATCGAAAGCCAGGCCACGGTTCAGGGTCCCGTGCCGCCGGCGAGCAACCCGGTCTCGCGCTCGAGCTGCGCGGCGACCTTCGGCTCGAAGCCCTTGAGATGGCGAATGATCTTCACCGCCTCGTCGGGCTGCTTCCTGTCGACATGAACCCTTGCCAGCTGGTACCAGCCGTAAGGACTCATGGGCTGCAGTTCGGTGTTGCGCTTGAGGGCGACGATGGCCTCGTCGAAGCGCTGCATGCGGATCAGCACCAGCCCGAGGCCGTACCAGGCACGGTCGAGCTTGGGGCTGAGTTCGGTGGCGCGGCGGAAGGCTGCCAGGGCCTCGTCCCAGCGTTCCAGTCCTTCGAGCACGAAGCCCTTGTTGAACCAGGTGCGCGCGTCCTCGGGCTGCATCTGCAGCAGGGCATCGAAATCGGCCAGCGCCTGCGCGTGGCGTCCAGCCTGCGCGTGCAGATGCGCGCGGCTGGCCCGTGCGTAGCTCTCCTGCGGGAAGCGCTGCACCATCTGCTCGAACAGGGCCATCGCCCGGGCATTGCGGCCCAGCACCAACCAGGCCATGGCCTGGCCCTTCATCCACAGGTAGGCCAGGGGCTTCATCGGCAACCTTCCATGCCGGCCTCGACACACAGCGAGATCTTCTCGAAGGTGACGACGGCGTAGATGATCAGCAGCAGAAAGAAGGTGACCAGCGGCACATGGCTGTCGTCCACCTGCCTTGGCGTCAGCTTGCGCACCAGCAGCGTGAAGGGCTTGCTGAGGATCTGCAGCAGCTGGTAGAAGATGTTGCGGTCGCGTTTGGCCCCGGCCAGCACGAACAACAGCGCCTGGCCGACGAGTGCCAGCAACGCGATGTACAGCACCAGTTGCACGATGTTCAGAAAGCTCAGCATGAGGGCCTTGAAGTCCGGGTGGACTTTTTCGTCCCGGCCTTACGGCTTTCTGACAGCCGGCGCAAAGCGCTCGCAAGCCCGACTAGGTATTTCCCTAATGAGCGGAGCGACGGCGGGGCGCCGACCCGCCCCGCGCTCAGGAGCTCAGCGCTTGGCCAGGCGCTGCCAGGTCTCGACCACCGTGTCGGGGTTCAGCGAGATCGAGACGATGCCTTCCTGGGCCAGCCAGTCGGCGAAGTCCGGATAGTCGCTGGGCCCCTGGCCGCAGATGCCGACGTACTTGCCGGTGGCGCGGCAGGCGGTGATGGCGCGCGAGATCATGGCCTTGACGGCTGGGTCGCGCTCGTCGAAATCGTCGGCCAGCTGCACCAGTCCGGAGTCCCGGTCCAGCCCCAGCGTCAGCTGCGTCAGGTCGTTCGAGCCGATCGACATGCCGTCGAAGTGCTCGAGGAACTGGTCGGCCAGGATGGCGTTGCTGGGCACCTCGCACATCATGATCAGGCGCAGGCCGTTCTGGCCGCGCTTGAGGCCGCGTTCGGCCAGCATCTCGGTGACCTTCTGCGCCTGGCGCACGGTGCGCACGAAGGGCACCATGATCTCGACGTTGACCAGCCCCATGTCGTTGCGCACGCGCTTGAGCGCCTCGCATTCCATCGCGAAGGCGTCGGCGAACTCGGGGCTGACGTAGCGCGACGCGCCGCGAAAGCCCAACATCGGGTTCTCCTCGTCGGGCTCGTAACGGCTGCCGCCGATCAGCTTGCGGTATTCGTTGGACTTGAAGTCCGACAGCCGCACGATCACGCTCTTCGGCCAGAAGGCCGCGGCGATGGTGGCAATGCCTTCGGCCAGCTTGTCGACGTAGAAGGCGCGCGGCGACGCATGGCCGCGCGCCACCGATTCCACCGCCTTCTTCAGGTCGGTGTCGATGTTCGGGTAGTCGAGGATGGCCTTCGGGTGCACCCCGATGTTGTTGTTGATGATGAATTCCAACCGCGCCAGGCCGACGCCCGAGTTCGGCATCTGTGCGAAGTCGAAGGCCAGCTGCGGGTTGCCGATGTTCATCATGATCTTGATCGGGCAGTACGGCATCTCGCCGCGCTGCACGTCGCTGATCTCGGTGTCGAGCAGGCCGTCGTAGACGAAGCCGGTGTCGCCCTCGGCGCAGGACACCGTGACCAGCGCGCCGTCCTGCACCTTGTCGGTGGCATCGTGGCAGCCCACCACCGCCGGGATGCCCAGCTCGCGCGCGATGATCGCCGCATGGCAGGTGCGGCCGCCGCGGTTGGTGACGATGGCCGCGGCGCGCTTCATCACCGGCTCCCAGTTCGGGTCGGTCATGTCGGTGACCAGCACGTCGCCGGGTTGCACGCGCTCCATTTCGGCCGGCGAGCGGATCAGCCGCACCGGGCCGGTGCCGATCTTCTGGCCGATGGCGCGGCCTTCGGCCAGCACCACGTTCTTCGCGCGGTCGCCGGTGAGCCGGTAGCGCTGCTCGATCTTGCCTTCGGCCTGGCTCTTCACCGTCTCGGGCCGCGCCTGCAGGATGTACAGCTTGCCGTCCTGGCCGTCCTTGCCCCATTCGATGTCCATCGGCCGGCCGTAGTGCTGCTCGATGATCAGCGCATAGCGCGACAGCTCGATCACGTCGGCATCGCTGAGCGCATAGCGGTTGCGCAGTTCCGGTGCGGTGTCCACCGTGCGCACCAGCTGGCCGCTGGCCTTGCGCTCGGCCTCGCTGGCGAATTCCATGCGGATCAGCTTGCTGCCCAGGCTGCGGCGGATGATCGGAAACTTGCCGGCACGCAGCGTCGGCTTGTGCACGTAGAACTCGTCCGGATTCACCGCGCCCTGCACCACCGTCTCGCCCAGACCGTAGCCGGCGGTGATGAAGACCACGTCCTTGAAGCCCGATTCGGTGTCGATGGTGAACATCACGCCGGCCGAGGCCAGGTCCGAGCGCACCATGCGCTGCACGCCGGCCGACAGCGCCACGTCGCCGTGCGCGAAGCCCTTGTGCACGCGGTAGCTGATGGCGCGGTCGTTGTAGAGCGAGGCAAAGACCTCCTTCATCTTGTGCAGCACCTGCTCGATGCCGACGACGTTGAGGAAGGTCTCCTGCTGGCCGGCGAAGGACGCATCCGGCAGGTCCTCGGCGGTGGCCGAGGAGCGCACCGCGAAGGACACGCCGGGGTTGTCGCGTGTCAGCATCTCGAACTGCGCGCTAACCGCCGCCTGCAGGTCGTCGGGGAACGGCGTGTCGACGATCCACCGACGGATCATCGCGCCGGCCTCGGCCAGCGCGCGCACGTCGTCGGTGTCCAGCGTGTCCAGACGGCTCTGGATGCGCTGCGCCAGCCCGCCGTGCTTCAGAAACTGCCGGAACGCAAACGCCGTGGTGGCAAAGCCGCCGGGCACAGCCACTCCCGAGGCCGCGAGCTGGCTGATCATTTCGCCGAGCGAGGCGTTCTTGCCGCCTACCGACTCGACGTCGGTCATTCTCAAGCGTTCGAAGGGTACGACCAGGGCGGTCGCCAAAGCGGTGGAAGACATGGGAAGGCTCCGTGATGTGACAAAAGCGCTGCTCCCATGGGGCCGACCGGGTGGCGCACGGCAGCATCTTGTGGTTCTGTGGGCTGGCCGTGGGCTTGCATGCGAAGGGGTCGACGCGGGGGGCTGTTGCAGCCGATTCTAAGGAGATATTCCCTATCATCCGCGCACAACTTGGGGGTTC
>CAYUPF010000044.1:0-15365 GCA_964446545.1 uncultured Rubrivivax sp. | reverse complement strand
CGCAACCTGGAGCAGGCCGACGTGATCCTGGTCGGCGTCAGCCGCAGCGGCAAGACGCCGACCTCGCTGTACCTGGCGATGCAGCACGGCATCAAGGCGGCCAACTACCCGCTGATCCCCGAGGACTTCGAGCGCGGCAAGCTGCCGCAGCCGCTGGCGCCGCACAAGAGCAAGTGCTTCGGCCTGTCGATCAACCCGCAGCGGCTGGCGCAGATCCGCAACGAGCGGCGCCCCGGCAGCAAGTACGCGGCTATCGAGAACTGCCGCTACGAGGTGCCGGAAGCCGAACTGATGATGCGCAAGGCCGGCATCGCCTGGCTGTCGTCGACGCACAAGTCGATCGAGGAGATCGCCACCACCATCCTGCGCGACATCCGGCCCGACCGCCTGGTCTATTGAAGCTCGCGCTGGCGTACGGCTTCGTGCAGGCAGATCGCTGCAGCAGCGGCGACGTTGAGCGACTCTTCACCGCCGGGCTGTGCGATGCGCAGCGTCAGCGTGCAACGCGCCTGCAGCTGCGGCGCCACGCCCTGCCCTTCGTGGCCGAAGACCCAGGCGCAGGGCTGCGGCAGCGTGCAACGGTGCAATAGCGTGGTCGCATGAGAGCTGGTTGCCACCCAGGGCAGGCGCAGCGCATCCAGGTCCTCCAGCCTCAGGCCTTCGTGCAGTTGCAGGCCGAAATGCGCGCCCATGCCGGCGCGCAGCACCTTCGGCGACCACAGCGCGGCCGTGCCCTTCAGGGCCAGCACCTGCGGCACGCCCAGCGCCGCGGCACTGCGCAGGATGCTGCCGACGTTGCCGGCATCCTGCAGCCGGTCGAGCAGCACCGTCGGCACGTCGCTGCGCAGCGCGGTCGCGGCCGGCCGTTCGATCAGCGCACCGATCGCCGCCGGTGACTCCAGCGTGCTGAGTTCCTTGAAAAGCGCCTCCGGCAGCATCAGCACGCGCCGTGCCTGCTGCGCCAACGCACGCAGCGCCGGCTGCGACCAGGCAGCTTCGGTCAGCAGCAGCTGCTGCAGCGCCAGGCCGCGGGCCAGGCAGGCGCGCAGCAGGTGGTCGCCTTCCAGCCACAGCAGCGCGCCGTCGCGGCGGTAGGCGCCCGGGTCGCGCAGCGCGCGGCGCACCCGCACCAAGCTGGCGTTGTCGCGCGAACGGATGTGCAGCGGCTCGACGCTCACTGGGTAACCTCCGTGCTGCGCACTGCGGCGCGAGCCCCCTTCGGAACGGCCGGGCGGGTGCTCATGTCGACCCCACAGCCAAGCGCACCGGGCCGAAGCTGCGCCGGTGTTGATCGCAGGGGCCGTGCGCCTGCAGCGAGCGCAGGTGTTCGGCCGTGGGATAGCCCTTGTGGGCATCGAAGCCGTATTGCGGGTAGCGCTGGTGCAGCTCCAGGCACAGCCGGTCGCGATGCACCTTGGCCAGGATCGACGCCGCGGCGATGGCCTGCACCTTGGCATCGCCCTTGACGATGGCATGCGCGCGCACGTCCAGCACCGGCAGGCGATTGCCGTCGACCAGCACGCAGTGCGGCCGCAGACGCAGCCCGGCCACCGCGCGGCGCATCGCCAGCAAGGTCGCCTGCAGAATGTTGATCTGGTCGATCTCCTGCACGCTGGCCTCGGCCACGCAGCAGCACAAGGCCTTGGCACGGATCTCGTCGTAGAGCCGTTCGCGGCGGCGCAGCGACAACACCTTCGAGTCGGCCAGGCCCTTGATCGGCTGCAGTTCGTCGAGCATCACCGCCGCCGCCACCACCGGCCCGGCCAGCGGGCCGCGCCCGGCCTCGTCGACGCCGGCGATGAGCCCCGGGCCATGCCAGTTCAGGCCCAGCTGCTCAGGCTTCAAGAATCTGCGCGATCGCATCGGTGGCACGGCGCGCGGTATCGCGCCTCAGCAGCAGGTGCAGTTCGGTGAAACGCTCGGCCAGCCGCGCGGCGCCGGCCGTGTCGTCGAGTTGGGCCAGCACCACGCGGGCCAGCGCCTCGGGCTGGCACTGCTGCTGCATCAGCTCGGGCACGACGAAGTCGCGGCTCAGGATGTTGGGCAGCCCGCCCCAGGGCTGGTAGGTCATGGGCTTCATCAGCATCCAGCTGAGGATGTTCATGCGGTAGCCGATGACCATCGGCCGCTTGAACAGCATCGCCTCCAGCGTGGCCGTGCCGCTGGCGATCAAGGTCACGTCGCAGGCGGCCAGCGCGTCGTGCGAACCACCGTCCAGCAGCTGCAGCGGCACGCCGGGCGCATGCAGCGCGATCAGCGGCTCCAGCGCCGCGCGCAGGCCCGACGCCACCGGCAGCACGAAACGCAGCGCCGGCCGCTGCCGATGCAGCAACGCCGTGGCCTGCAGGAAGGGCGGCGCGATGTGGCGGATCTCGCCCTGGCGGCTGCCGGGCAGCACCGCGACCACGGCCTCGGTCTCGCCCAGGCCGAGCTTCAACCGTGCCTCGGCGCGCGGCACCTGCAGCGGGATGACGTCGGCCAGCGGGTGGCCCACATAGGTGGCGGCGATGCCATGGCGCTGCAGCAGTTCGGGCTCGAAGGGGAACAGGCACAGCACATGGTCGACGCTGCGCGCGATGCGCTTGACGCGCCCGCCGCGCCAGGCCCAGATCGACGGGCAGACGAAGTGGATGGCCTTGATGCCGGAGCGCTTGAGCCGCGCTTCCAGGCCGAGGTTGAAGTCGGGCGCATCCACTCCGATGAAGGCCGAGGGCCGCGTGAGCAGCAGCCGCTCGGCCAGCTGATTGCGTATGCCCGACAGCTCGCGATAGTGGCGCAGCGCATCGACATAACCGTGCACCGCCAGCTTGTGCTGCGGCCACCAAGCGTCGAAACCCAGTTGAACCATGCGCGGCCCGCCGATGCCGAAGCTGCCCAGGTCCGGCCAGCGCTGGCGCAGCCCGCCCAGCAGCAGCGCCGCGAGCAGGTCGCCGGAAGCTTCGCCCGCGACCATCGCCAGGCGCGGCGCATCGACCTGCATCCGAGCGTCTAGCGGACGATGCCGCGCGAGGCCGCGGCA
The DNA here is from genome assembly GCA_964446545.1 of uncultured Rubrivivax sp. GTDB lineage: Bacteria > Pseudomonadota > Gammaproteobacteria > Burkholderiales > Burkholderiaceae_C > Rubrivivax. Next base: position 12,346 of record CAYUPF010000044.1, on the reverse strand, counting down.
AGGAAGTCGAGCATCAGCGCGATGTCCGCCTCGGACTGCGGCTGCTCACCGCGCAGCGCCTCGATCTGCTGCACCGCCTCGTCCAGGCGCAGTCCCTTGCGGTACAGCAGGCGGTGCATCTGCTTGACCTGGGCGATGCGCTCGGCGCTGAAGCCGCGGCGCTTCAGGCCTTCCTGGTTGATGCCCTGCGCCTCGGCCGGGTTGCCCGAGGCCGTGACGAAGGGCGGCAGGTCCTGCGACAGCCGCGTCTGGAAGCCGGTCATCGCATGCGCGCCCACGCGCACGAACTGGTGCACGCCCGACAGCCCTCCAAGGAAGGCCCAGTCGCCCAGCTGCACATGGCCGGCCAACTGCACGGCATTGGCCAGGATGGTGTGGCTGCCCACCTGGCAGTCGTGCGCCACGTGTACGTAGGCCATGATCCAGTTGTCGTCGCCGATGCGCGTGACGCCGGCGTCCTGCACCGTGCCGGTATTCAGCGTGCAGAACTCGCGGATGGTGTTGCCGTGGCCGATCTCCAGTCGCGTCGGCTCGCCGCCGTATTTCTTGTCCTGCGGCGCGGCGCCGACCGAGCAGAACTGGAAGATGCGGTTGTCGCGGCCGATCGTGGTGTGGCCTTCGACCACGGTGTGCGGACCGATGCGCGTGCCTTCGTCGATGCGCACGTGTGCGCCGACCATCGCGTAAGCCGCCACCTCGACGTCGTCGCCGAGCTCGGCCTGCGCATCGACCAGCGCCGTCGCATGGATGCGGGCCATGGCGCCTTCAGTCCAGCTTGCGCATGGCCAGCATCAGCTCGGCCTCGACCGCCAGTTCCTCGCCGACCAGGGCGCGCGCCTGGAACTTCCAGATGCTGGCTTTCATGCGCAGCACCTCCACGTCCAGGAATAGCTGGTCACCCGGCTCCACCGGCCGCTTGAAGCGCGCACCGTCGATGCCGGCGAAGTAGTAGACGGTCTTGTCGTCGGGCTTGAGGTCCAGCGTCTCGAAGGTCAGCAGCGCGGCGGCCTGCGCCAACGCCTCGAGCATGAGCACGCCGGGCATCACCGGGCGTTGCGGAAAATGGCCCTCGAAGAAATGTTCATTGACGCTGACGTTCTTCAGCGCACGCACGCGCTTGCCCGCCTCCAACTCGAGCACCCGGTCGACCAGCAGGATGGGGTAGCGGTGCGGCAGGCGCTCGAGGATCTGGTGGATGTCCATCGTCTTCATGGGTTCTTGCTTTCGAGCGCACGCAGACGGCTGCGCAGAACGAACAGTTGCCGCAGCGTAGCCGCGTTCTTCTCCCAGACGCCATTCTCGTCGAAGGGGAACAGGCCGCCGTAGCTGCCCGGCTTGAGGATCGAGCGTGTCACCGAGCAGGCGGCACCGATGTGCACATGGTCGCAGATCTCCACGTGCCCGACCACGCCGGCCTGGCCGCCGAAGGTGCAATACGCACCAATGCGCGTGCTGCCGGACACACCCACGAAGGCGGCCATCGCGGTGTGTGCGCCGACGACGACGTTGTGCCCGATGTGCACCACGTTGTCGAGCTTGACGCCCTGCTCCACCACGGTGTCCTGCAAGGCACCACGGTCGACGCAGCTGTTGGCGCCGATCTCGACGTCGTCGCCGATGCGCACACCACCCAGTTGTTCGATCTTTTCCCAGCGCCCCTGCTGCGGCGCAAAGCCGAAGCCATCGGCACCGATGATCGCGCCGCTGTGGAAGATGCAGCGCTTGCCGACGCGGCAGTGTGCGCCGATGACGACCTGCGCGGCCAGACGCGTGTCCTCGCCGACGACGGCATGGTCGCCGACATGACACTGCGGCCCGATCGAGGCACCCCGCCCGATCACCGCGCCCTCGCCGACATAGGCCAACGCGCCGATGCAGGCCCGCGCATGCACCTGCGCACCGGGCTCGACCACCGCGCTCGGGTGCACGCCGGGCACGAAGGGTTTGCGCGTGCGCTGGGCCCACCACTGCGTGAGCCGGGCGTAGTACAGGTAGGGGTCGGCCGTGAGGATGGCGCTGGGCCGCACCGCCACCGCGTCGCGCAGCCCCGGCCTGACGATCACGCAGCCGGCAGCCGACTGCTGCAGCCGCTGCAGTTGGCGGTCGTCGGACAGGAAACCGATGTCGTGCGCGCCGGCCGTCTCGAGCGAGGCGATGCCGCGCAGCACGAGCCCGGCGTCGCCGAGCAGTTCACCGCCCAGCTGTGCGATCAGTTCGCCGCTGCGGACCTCGAACATCCGGGGCTAAGCGATGCCGCCGCTCAGCGCGGCGCCGCCGGTGGTGCGGAGTTCAGGGCCTTGATGACCTTCTCGGTGATGTCGACGCGCGGGCCGGCGAAGATCGCCTCCTGCAGGATGACGTCGTACTTCTCCTGTTCGAAGATCTGCTTGATGACGCGGTTGGCACGCTCGACCACCGCCGCCAGTTCCTCGTTCTTGCGCTGCGTCAGGTCTTCCTGGAACTCGCGGCGGCGGCGCTGCATGTCGCGGTCCTGCTCGACCAGCTCGCGCTGGCGGCGCGCGCGTTCACTCTCGCTCAGCGTCGGGGCTTCCTTCTCCAGCCGTTCGGCGGCAGCCTTCAGCCGCGCGCCCTGTTCGGACAGATCCTTCTCGCGCTTGCCGAACTCGCTTTCCAGACGCGTCTGCGCGGCCTTGGCGGGTGCGGCCTCGCGCAGCACACGCTCGCTGTTGACGTAGCCGATCTTCAGTTCCTGCGCACCGGCCCCGACCGACAGGCACAGCAAGGCCGACCATGCCGCGGCAGCAAGCACCCTGGTCGACAGCGGCAACATCTTCATCAGAATCTGGTCCCGATCTGGAATTGGAAGGGTTGGATTCTATCGGTTCCCTGGTACATGATCGGCGTGCCGTAGCTCAGCTTCAGCGGACCCATCGGCGAGATCCAGCTGATGCCCAACCCGGTGGAGGCACGCATGCTGCCCCAGGTGACCGACTGGTCCTCGCCCCAGGCGTTGCCGATGTCGAGGAAGGCAAAGAAGCGCAGGCTCTTGTCGTTGCCCATGCCGGGCACGGGGATGTAGAGCTCGGCGTTGCCGTTCATCTTGCGCGTGCCGCCGACGAAGGCGCCGGTGGGGTCGATCACGCCCAGCGAGTTCTGCTGGAACACGCGCACCGAGCCCAGGCCGCCGCTGTAGAAGTTCTTGAACACCGGGTAGGGCCGCGAGCCCAGGCCGAAGCCCCAGCCGAGCTCGCCGTTCAGGCCCAGCGTCAGGTTGTAGGGCAGCTCCATGTACTGCTGCATCTGCAGGTTCAGGCGCACGAACTGCAGATCGCCCAAGGCGCTGATCTCGCCGTTGGCGCGGTAGAAACGGCCCTCGGTGGGCATGATGGCGCTGTTGCGCGAGTCGCGCGACCAGCCGATGGTCAGCGGGAACGAGTAGCTGGTCGGGCCGAACGCCTCGCGGTACAGGAAGTAGCTGTTCGGCAAGAACGCGTCGTCGGCGATGTGGGTCTGCTCGTAGCCCAAGCCGAAGAACACCGTGTCCACTTCGGTGAACGGGACACCGAAACGTACCGCGCCGCCCCAGGTGGTGATCTGGTAGTCGTCGCCGTAGGTGTTGAGCGGGCTGAAGTTGCGGTAGTACAGGTCGAAGGCGCGCGACACGCCGTCGACCGTCCAGTACGGATCCACGGTGTTGATGGCCAGCGTGCGGTTGCTCTTGCCGGTGTTGACGTTCAGGCCCAGGAAGTGGCCCGAGCCGAAGACGTTCTCCTGCTGGATCGACGCGCTCAGCGTCAGCTGCTCCGCGCTGGAGTAGCCCGCGCCCACCGACAGGTTGCCGGTGGGCTTCTCGGTCACGGTGATGACCAGGTCGACTTGGTCGGGCACGTTCGGCACCTCGACCGTGTCGATCGACACCTCGTTGAAGAAGCCCAGCCGGTCCACGCGCTCCTTCGACAGCTTGATCTTCGCGCCGTCGTACCACGAGGCCTCGAACTGGCGGAACTCGCGGCGGATGACCTCGTCGCGCGTGCGCGTGTTGCCGGCCACGTCGATGCGCCGCACGTACACCCGCCGCAGCGGGTCGGCAGCGAAGACCACCACCACGCGCGCGGCCTCGCGGTCGATCTCGGGCCGAGGCTCGACGCGGGCAAAGGCAAAGCCGTAGTTGGCGAACAGGTCGACGATGCGGCGCACGGTATTGGCCACGTCATCGCCGCGGTAGGGGCGCCCCGGGATCACGCTGACCAGCGCGCGGAACTCGTCGTCGCGGCCGAGGAAGTTGCCTTCGAGACGCACGCCGGCGACGCTGAAGACTTGGCCCTCGCTGATGGTGATGGTGATGGAGATGTCCTGCTTGTCCGGCGAGATGGTCACCTGCGTCGATTCGATCGCGAACTCGAGGAAACCTCGGTTCAGGTACCACGCGCGCAGCGTCTCCAGGTCGGCATTGAGCTTGGCGCGCGAGTAGCGGTCGCCCTTGGTGTACCAGCTGAGCCAGCCGCTGGGGCTGGCCTCGAACTGGCTCAGCAGCGTCGACTCGGTGAAGGACGTGGCACCGACGATGCGGATCTCGCGGATGCGCGCCGCATCGCCCTCGGTCATCGTGAAGGTGATGTTGACGCGGTTGCGTTCGATCGGCGTCACCGTGGTCACGACCTCGGCGCCGTACAGGCTGCGCGACAGGTACTGACGCTTGATCTCCTGCTCGGCGCGGTCGATCAGCGCACGGTCGAAGGGCAGGCCTTCGCCGATGCCGGCGTCGCGCAGCGACTTCAGCAGCACGTCCTGCTCGAATTCCTTCAAACCGACGAAGGACACGGTGGCGATGATGGCGCGCTCGTCGACGACGACGACGACGATCTGCTCCTCGATCTCGATGCGCACGTCCTTGAACAGACCCGTGGCGAACAGCGCGCGCAGCGCGGTGGCACCCTTCTCGTCGGTGTAGGTGTCGCCGATGCGAAAGGGCAGCGCGCCGAACACCGAGCCGGGGTCGGTGCGCTGAATACCCTCGATGCGGATGTCCTTGATGACGAAGGGCTCCACCGCATGCGCCGGGTTCGTGTACAGCAGCGCTGCCAGCAACCAGCAGGCGGCCAGCACGCGCAACACATTCGAGGCGACGCGCGATGGAAACACAAAGGCCATGTGAGAGGAATTCAGTGCAGACCCAGCAGCCGGGCCACGTCGTTGAAGAGGGCCACCGACATCAGGGCCAGGAGGATGGCGATGCCGCCGCGTTGCAGCCGGCCCATCCACAGGTCGGACACAGGCCGACCCGTCAACCCCTCGAAAAGATAATACATCAGGTGTCCGCCATCGAGCATCGGCAGCGGCAGCAGGTTGAGCACGCCCAGGCTGACACTGACCAGCGCCAGGAAGCCCAGGTAGTAGCCGATGCCCAGCTGCGCCGATTGCCCGGCGTAGTCGGCGATGGTCAGCGGGCCGCTCAGGTTGCGCAGCGACGCCTCGCCGACGAGCATGCGCCCCAGCATCTTCAAGGTCAGCACGCTCAGCTCCCAGGTGCGCTCGACACCCAGCTGCAGGCCTTCCCACACACCGCGCTGCACCGTCACCATCTCGACCGGGCGGCCGATATAGGCGTCGACGCGGCCGATGCGCTTGCCGTTGTCGTCGTGCACGCGCGGCAGCACCTCCAGCTCGACGTGACGGCCGTCGCGGTCGACCGTCCAGCGCATCGGCACGGCGGCGTCGCCGCGCACCGACTGGCGGATCTGTTCCCTGAGCGCCTGCGCGTCGCCGACCGCGCGGCCGTCGACGCCGAGCACGCGGTCGCCGGCGCGCAGGCCGGCGCGCGCCGCCGGGCCCGAGGCCTGCACCTCGCCCATGATCGGCTCGCTATAGGGCGCGCCGATGCCGATCTCCTGCATCAGCGTGGCGCTGACGTCGCGCGTGCCCAGCCGCGGCAGGTCCAGCGTCGCGGTGCGCGTGCCGTGACCGCCGGCGCCGCCGACCGACAACTGCAGCGCCTTGCCGTCGAGCACGGCCTGCGTGATCTGCCAGCGCAGGTCGTTCATCGAGCGCAGTTCGTTCCAAGCCTGGCCGTCGCGCGATACCGCACGCACCCAGTCGCCGGCCTGCAGCCCGGCCTGCTCGGCGATGCTGCCGCGTGCCGGTGCGCTGAGCACGGCCTTCGGTTCCTGCGTGCCGACCCACTGCGCGGCGGCGAACAGCAGCACCGCCAGCAGCAGGTTGGCGGCCGGCCCCGCCGCGACGATGGCCGAACGGCGTGCCAGTGACTGGCGGTTGAAGGCGCGATGCCGCTCGTCCGGCGACACCGGTCCTTCGCGCTCGTCGAGCATGCGCACGTAGCCGCCCAGCGGCAGCGCCGAGACCACGAACTCGGTGGCGTCCGGGCCGCTCTGGCGTCGCCACAGCACGCGGCCGAAGCCCACCGAAAAACGCAGCACCTTGACGCCGCAGGCCACCGCCACGCGGTAGTGGCCGTACTCGTGGATGACCACCAGGATGGCCAGCGTCACCAGGAAGGCGAGCACCGTGACGATCATCGCGCCAGCTCCCGCGCACGCTGCGAGGCATGGGCACGCGCCCTGTGGTCCAGCGCCAGCAGATCGTCGAGAGACGCTGCGTCGCCGAGCCCGGGCGCGATGGCAGCCACGGTGTCGGCGTTGATCGCATGGATCGCGTCGAAGCCGACCTGCCGGTCCAGGAATGCAGCCACCGCCACCTCGTTGGCCGCATTCAGCACCGCGCTGCTGCCCTCGGGGCCACGCAGCGCGGCCCACGACAGCTGCAGGCCCGGGAAACGGCGCGCGTCGGCCTCTTCGAAGCTCAAGTTCGACAGTGTCATGAAGTCCAGACGCGCCGCGCCGGACTCGATGCGCTGCGGAAAGGACAGGCCGTAGCTGATCGGCCCGCGCATGTCGGGCGTGCCCAGTTGCGCAAGCACACTGCCGTCGCGGCACACCACCATCGAATGGATGATGCTCTGCGGGTGAAGCAGCACCTTGATCTGCTCGGGCTGCAGATCGAAGAGCCAGCGCGCCTCGATGACCTCGAGCGCCTTGTTCATCATCGTCGCCGAATCGACCGAGATCTTGCGGCCCATCACCCAGTTGGGGTGGGCGCAGGCCTCGTCGGGCGTGACGCCACCCAGCGTGGCCGGGTCGCGCGTGCGAAAGGGCCCGCCCGAGGCGGTGAGCACGATGTGGTCGATGGTCTGCGACCACTGGCATCGCTGCTGCGGCAGGCACTGGAAGATGGCGGAATGTTCGCTGTCGATGGGCAGCAGCGTCGCCCCGCCCTCCTTCACCGCGCGCATGAACAGCGCGCCGCCGACCACCAGCGCCTCCTTGTTGGCCAGCAGCAGCCGCTTGCCGGCGCGCGCCGCGGCCAGGCAGGGCGGCAGGCCGGCGGCACCGACGATGGCCGCCATGACGCTGTCGACATCGGCGTCGGCCGCCATGTCGCACAGCGAGCGCGCACCGCTCATCACCTGCGTGCGCACGCCTTCGGCGCGCAGCGCATCGCGCAGCACGCGCGCACGCGCCTCATCGGGCACCACGGCCCAGCGCGGCTGCCAGCGCTGGCATTGCACGATCAGCTCGTCGATGCGCTGCATCGCGCTCAGCCCCACCACCTCGAAACGCTCGGGATGGCGCGCGACCACGTCGAGCGTGCTCGTGCCTATCGATCCGGTGGAGCCGAGTATGACCAGTCGCTGCCGCGTCATCGCATCATCCTTCACAGGCTGAGCAGGGCCAGCGCCAGCGGAAACACCGGCAGCAGCGCATCGACGCGGTCGAGCACGCCGCCATGGCCGGGCAGCAGGCGGCTGGAGTCCTTGGCGCCGGCCGCGCGCTTGACCAGCGATTCGATCAGGTCGCCGACCACGCTCATGCCGGCCAGGAAAGCCAGCGCCAGCAGGCCGCCGAGCAGGCCCAGCTGGCCGAGCAGCTGGCCGAAAAGGCTGGGGCTGTCGGTATCGATGCGCGATTCCATCGCGCGCCAGGCCAGCGTCAGCACGAACACGCCGGCCATGCCGCTGTACACGCCCTCCCAGCTCTTGCCCGGGCTGATGCCGGGCGCGAGCTTGCGCTTGCCGAAGCGGCGTCCGCCGAAATAGGCGGCGATATCGGCCACCCACACCAGGCAGAACACCGACAGGATGAAGTTGATGCCGATGCTGCGCGCATGGCTCATCGCCAGCCAGGCGGCCCACAGTGCCGCCAGCCCCAGCACCAGGCGTGCCAGCCTGGGCAGTTGCGGCCACATCGAGGGGCCGCTGCGCAGCGCCACCGCACCGCCCAGCACCCACACCAGCGCCGCCAGCCACCAGGCCAGCACCGGCGGCTGCTGCGGCCAGCCGGCAACCAGCGCGGCCACGCAGGCCAGCGCCAGCAGCAAGCCCATGCCCAGCGATGCCCCCATGCCGCCCTGATTCAATCGCCCCCATTCCCAGCCGGCGGCGCCGATGAGCAGCAGCGTCAGCACATGGAAGGGCCAGGGCTGCGGCGCGAACAGCGCCGGCACCAGCAGCGCCAACAGCACGACGGCAGTGAGGACGCGCTGCCCGAGCATCGACATCAGGTGCCCTGGGGCACCAGTTCTTCCGTCGGAATGCCCCCGTAGCGTCGGTCGCGCTGCCTGTAGGCCTGGATGGCCGCGTCGATGTCGGTCTCGTCGAAGTCCGGCCACAGGCGTTCGGTGAAGACGAACTCCGAGTAGGCCGACTGCCAGAGCAGGAAATTGCTGATGCGCATCTCGCCGCCGGTACGGATGAACAGGTCCGGGTCGGGCGCGAAGCTCATCGCCATGTAGCGCGCGAGCACGGCCTCGTCGAGGGCGTCGGGCGACACGCCGTCGCGCATGGCCTGGCGGCAGGCCTGCACCATGTCCCAGCGGCCGCCGTAGTTGAAGCACACCGACAGGTTGATGCGCGTGTTGTGCGCGGTGCTGCGTTCGGCGTATTCCCAGGCATCGCGCAGCTTGTTCGAGACCTTGGAGCGGTCGCCGACGATGCGCACGCGCACGCCGTCGCCGGCCATCTTGGTCAGGTACTTGGATACTGCCACCAGCACCAGGCCCATCAGGCCGGAGACTTCCTCGGACGGGCGCTTCCAGTTCTCGGACGAGAAGGCAAACACCGTCAGGTAGTCGACGCCGCGGTCGGCAAAGGCATTGACGGCGCGCACCAGCGCGTCCACGCCTTGCTTGTGGCCGTAGACGCGCGGCATGTAGCGCTTGCGCGCCCAGCGGCCATTGCCGTCCATCACCACCGCGACATGGCGCGGCACGGTGGCGTCGCTTGGCGTGTCGGTGAAGTTCACTCAGACCGCCAGGATCTCGGCTTCCTTGCCGTGCACCAGGCGGTCGACTTCGGCGATGGTGCGGTCGGTGAGCTTTTGCACATCGTCCTGCGCGCGGCGCTCGTCGTCCTCGGTGGCCAGCTTGTCCTTGAGCAGCTTCTTCAGGTGCTCGTTGGCATCGCGACGCAGATTGCGCACCGCCACCTTGGCTTCCTCGCCGGCATGGCGTACCACCTTGGTCAGCTCCTTGCGGCGCTCCTCGGTCAGCGGCGGCATCGGCACGCGCACCAGGTCGCCCTGCGAGGCCGGATTCAGGCCCAGGCCGGATTCGCGGATGGCCTTCTCGATCTTCGCGCCCATGCCCTTCTCCCAGGGCTGGACGCCGATGGTGCGCGCGTCGATCAGCGTGACGTTGGCCACCTGGCTGATCGGCACGTGCGAGCCGTAGTACTCGACCTGCACCTGGTCCAGCAGCCCGGGGTGGGCGCGGCCGGTACGGATCTTCTGCAACTCCACTTTGAAGGCCTCGATCGAGCGGGCCATCTTGTGTTCGGCGGTCTGTTTGATGTCAACAATGCTCATGGTCACCACACGAATGATCAAACGTGCACCAGCGTGCCTTCGTCCTCGCCCAGCACCACGCGCTTCAGCGCGCCGGGCTTGAAGATGCTGAACACCCGGATCGGCAGCTTCTGGTCGCGGCACAGCGCGAAGGCGGTCGCGTCCATGACCTGCAGGTTCATGGCGATCACCTGGTCGAAGCTGATCGCCGCATAGCGCGTGGCCGAGGCATCCTTGTTGGGATCGGCGCTGTACACGCCGTCGACCTTGGTCGCCTTCAGCACCACCTGGGCGCCGATCTCGGCGCCGCGCAGCGCGGCGGCCGTGTCGGTGGTGAAGAAGGGGTTGCCGGTGCCGGCGGCGAAGACGACGACCTTGCCTTCTTCCAGGTACTGCAGCGCTTTCGGCCGCACGTAGGGCTCGACCACCTGCTCGATGGCAATGGCCGACATCACCCGTGCGGTCATGCCCTCCTGGCGCATGGTGTCGGCCAGCGCCAGCGAGTTCATCACCGTGGCCAGCATGCCCATGTAGTCGGCGGTGGCGCGGTCCATGCCGACCGAGCCGCCGGCCACACCGCGGAAGATGTTGCCGCCGCCAATGACCACCGCCACCTCGCAGCCCAGCGCCGTCACGTCCTGGATCTCGCGCACCATGCGCACGATCGTCGCGCGGTTGATGCCGTAGGCATCGTCGCCCATCAGGGCTTCGCCAGACAGCTTCAACAGGATGCGCTTGTACGCCGGCATTCAGGACTTCCGTTTCAGCGATGGGTGCGAAGTGTACGGCGCGCGGGTTACTGCGCCTTCGCGGCCGCCACCTGGGCCGCCACCTCGGCGGCGAAGTCGTCGGTACGCTTTTCGATACCCTCGCCGACCACGTAGAGCGTGAAGCCCTTCACTGCCGTCTTCTTGTCCTTGAGCATCGCGCCCACGCTCTGCTTGCCGTCGGCCGCCTTGACGAAGACCTGGTCGACCAGCGAGACCTCCTTCAGGAACTTCTGCACCGCGCCGTCGACCATCTTGGCGACGATCTCGGCCGGCTTGCCCGATTCGGCGGCCTTCTCGGCGGCGATCTTGCGCTCCTTGTCGACCAGCTCCGCCGGCACCTCGGCCGAGGACAGCGCGGCCGGCTTCATCGCCGCCACGTGCATGGCCACGTCCTTGGCGGCAACATCGTCACCGTCGTATTCGACCAGCACGCCGATGCGCGTGCCGTGCAGGTAGCGCGCCAGCTTGTCGCCGTCGGCATAGCGCTTGAAGCGGCGCACCGAGATGTTCTCGCCGATCTTGCCGACCAGGCCCTTGCGCACGTCTTCCACCGTCGGGCCGAAGCCGGCCTGGCTCAGCGGCAGCGCGGCCAGCGCCGCCAGGTCGGCCGGGTTGCTGCCCGCCACCAGGTCGGCCACCGCCTGGCTGAAGGCCAGGAAGTCGTCGTTCTTCGAGACGAAGTCGGTCTCGCAGTTGACCTCGACCAGCGCGGCCGTGTTGCCGCTGGCGGATGCGGCCACCACGCCTTCTGCGGTGATGCGCGACGAGGCCTTGCCGGCCTTGCTGCCGAGCTTGACGCGCAGGATCTCCTCGGCGCGCTCCATGTCGCCGTCGGCCTCGGTCAGGGCCTTCTTGCATTCCATCATCGGGGCATCGGTCTTGGCGCGCAGCGCGCCGACCATGCTTGCGGTAATTGCGGGCATCTCTCTCTCCAGAAAACTGAAACCGGCTCGGCGCGATCGCCGCGACAAGCCGGTGTGAATCAGCGGGCGCCGGCGGCGGCGCGCCGGGCTCAGGCGCCTTCGCGCACCTCGACGAATTCGTCGCCGTCGGCGCTGACGGCCTGGGCCACCTCGTTGGTGGCGCTGGCCTTGCCTTCGAGCACGGCGTCGGACACGGCGCGCGCGTACAGCGCCACCGCCTTGGCCGAGTCGTCGTTGCCGGGGATGACGTAGTCGATGCCCACCGGCGAGTGGTTGGTATCGACGACACCGATCAGCGGAATGCCCAGCTTCTTGGCTTCGGCGATGGCGATCTTGTGGTAGCCGACGTCGATGACGAACATCGCGTCCGGCAGCGCATTCATGTCCTGGATGCCGCCGATGTCCTTCTCGAGCTTGGTCAGCTCGCGCTCGAACATCAGGCCTTCCTTCTTGATCATCTGCTCGATGCCGGCTTCCTTCTGCGCCTGCATCTCCTTCAGCTTCTTCAGCGAGGCCTTGACGGTCTTGAAGTTGGTGAGCATGCCGCCCAGCCAGCGTTGGTCGACGTAGGGCATGCCGCAGCGCAGCGCCTCGGCGGCGATGACCTCGCGCGCCTGGCGCTTGGTACCGATCATCAGGATCGTGCCGCGGCGGGCGGCCAGCTGGCGGACGAACTTCATCGCATCGAGGAAGAGCGGCTGCGTCTTCTCGAGGTTGATGATGTGGATCTTGTTGCGATGGCCGTAGATGTACGGGGCCATCTTGGGGTTCCAGAAGCGCGTCTGGTGTCCGAAATGGACACCGGCTTCCAGCATTTCACGCATGGATACGGTCATGA
>CAYUPF010000043.1:0-24741 GCA_964446545.1 uncultured Rubrivivax sp. | reverse complement strand
CGCTGTCGCTGTGGGGCGTGGGCCTGGGCGGCGGCTACCTGCTGGCCTTCGACATCACCGGCCTGACGCCGCCGGCGCTGCGCGGCGCACGCGGCTTCTGGGTGGCCAGCACCAGCGGGCTGGTGCTGGCAGCGCTGGGGCTGAGCGGCCTGCTGTGGTGGGTGCTGCGCCGGCAATCGCGACACGAGACGGCAGCTCGATAGCGCTGAGGCCAGTCAACGCCACGGAGATGGCCGCGCCCGCAGCGTCAACGGCCTAGTCGGTGCGCCCCTTCATCAGCGGCCACAGCGCCAGCGTGAAGATCAGGCTGGCCGCGATCAGCGGCGCCGCCACGCCGAAGCGCAGCAGCCACGCGCCCGCGGCTGCGCTGCTGACGAACAGCATGATCGACAGCGAGCGCCGCTGCCAGTGCGGCGACTGGCCACCCGCCCAGCGCGATTCGGCCATCAGGCCGGCCAGCGTCAACGTCAGCACGTTGGTCGCGATGTCGGGCACGCCGTGCTTGCGCATCAGCGCGTTGTGAATGCCCATCGCAAAGGCCAGCAGCGCCACGATCGCCGGCCGCTGCCATTCGAGCGCGCCGCCGGCATTTGCCAGGTCGCTGGCCAGCGGGCCCACGCGCTGCGGGTCGAGCACCAGCGCCAGTACCGTGGCCAGCAGCACCGCCGCGTACTCGACCGGGTAGCCGATCAGCCGCGCACCCAGCGGATGCCGGCCGTTGGCCCAGGCGCCTGCCATCAGCGCCCCCAGGCAGAAGGGGGTGATGGCGAACAGGCAGGCCAGCGCATGGGGCCCGACCAGGTTGCCTGCCGCCAGCGTCAGCGCGATCAACAGCAGGTTGCCGGTCATCAGCTCGGCGAACACGCCGCCCAACGCCAGGAAGCAGGCGGTATCGACAAGGCCGCAGATGGCGGACAGCGCGAACACACCATGCTTGTATTCGGGCAGCCGCGCCATGAACTCGTCAGGCCTCGGGCCTGAAGCTCACACCCGCAGCCTGCAGTGCCGCCACGGCCTCGATGCCCAGCCCGGCCGCCGGCGACACGATACCGCAGTGCGGCGTGCGCCCGAGCGTACCGTCGGCCAGGCCGAGCGCCGCACACACCGCCATTTCCGGCGTCGAGCGGTAGCCGGGATGGCCCTGCGCCACCACGCGGCCGCGAAAGCGCGCGCCGCCGCTGCCGCGCGAGCGCACCTGCAGCTCGTAGCCCATCGCATCCAGCGCCGCCTCGCGCGGGCCGGTGCCGGGCTTGGGTGCCATGCGCTGCAGCAGCGGGCCGAGCAGCCCGCGCTGGAACTGCAGCGGCCCGGCGACGGCGGCGCCCAGGTTGGCCATCGGCACGGCCACGGCCGCGGCCGCGCTCCACTGCAGCGCCAGCGACAGCCGTTGCGGCAGCAGCTTCGCGCCCGGCAGCAGGCTGCCCATGTCGGTACCTTCGCAGTAGCGGAAGCCGGCGGCAAACAGCGTCGGATCGTCGATCAGCGCCACGCCGCGCAGCACCACCGGCGGATTGATGAAGGGTGCCGGCAGGCTGGGGCCGATCATCGCCTGCAGTTCGGCGTCGTAGCGCGGCAGCCAGCGCAGCGCGTTGCGCCGCGCCACGCCGGCGGCGTCGGGCGCATCGCTCGGCAGCAGGCAGGCCATGTCGCGCAGGCAGTCGCTGTGGTCGTGCGCCAGCAGCTCGGTCATCGTCGCCGCGGTGCCGCCGCTGACGCCGTCCTGCGGGCGCAGCATCGGGCGGCCAGTGAAGCGCACGGCGATCTTCACGCGCGTGCAGGCCTCGCCGCTGTGCTGGCGCAGCTGGTGCGCGGCCCACAGCGTGGCCAGGTCGAAGGGCAGCGCCTCGTAGCCGGCGCAGGGGATGATCTTCACGCCGGCGCGGCGCGCCGCATCGTGCTGCTCGCGCACCAGGCGCTGCATCCAGAAGGTCTCGCCCGTCAGGTCCAGGTAGTGCGTGCGGGCGGCGATGCAGGCCGCGACCACCGCGTCGCCGGTGGCGTGGTAGGGGCCGGCCAGGTTGAACAGCACCTTCGTCTGCCACGCCAGCGCCTGCAGCGAGGCCGCATCGCGCGCATCGGCGACGATGAGCCGCGGTGCGCGCGCGCCCGCTGGCACCATCTCGTCCACCAGCGCCTGCAGCCGCGCGGCGTCGCGGCCGGCCACGCCCCAGCGTGCGTCGGGGCGCTGCCGCAGCAGCGCGCGCACCGCCTGGCGGCCGGTGAATCCGGTGGCGCCGAACAGCACCACGTCGAGGCGCCGACGCGTGCCGGCGGCGGTCTTGGCGACGGCGGTCCTGGCGGCGGTGCTTGTCTTTGCTGCGCTGCGGGCAGCGGTCTTGCGTGGGCCCATGCCCGAAGCTTACGCCGCGGACAGCATCAGCCTGAAGCAACTGCCGCCGCCTTCGCGCGGCTCGCAACGCACGCTGCCGCCATGCGCCTGCGCGATCTGACGCACCAACGCCAGGCCGAGGCCGACACCGCCTTCGCGCTCGGCATGGCCGGGCAGGCGAAAGAAGGCCTCGAAGATGCGCTCGCGGTAGGCCTCGGGCACGCCCGGACCGCGGTCGCACACGCTCAGCTCGGCGCCACCGTCGGCAGAGCGCTGCACACGCACGGCCACCTCGGCGCCGCCATAGCGCTGCGCGTTTTCCAGCAGGTTGCGCAGCGCACGGCGCAGCAGCTTCTCGTCGCCCAGCACCTGCAGTGCCTCGCCCACGGCATCGGCATGAAAGCGCGCGGCTTCCTCGGCGGCCAGCGCCAGCAGGTCCACCGGGTCCTGGCGCAACGCGGCCGCGCCGGCGTCCAGCCGGCTCGCCAGCAGCACCTCGTCGACCAGCGCATCGAGCTCGCCGATGTTGGCGTGGATCTCGCGCCGCAGCGCGTCGTGCTGCGCCGGCGGCGCGTCCTCGATCATCGACACCGCCATCTTCAGCCGTGCCAGCGGCGAGCGCAGCTCGTGGCTGGCATTGGCCAGCAGGCTCTGGTGCGAGCGCAGCAGCGCCTCGATGCGCGCGGCGGCGCGGTTGAAGCTGGCGCCCAGCGCCGCCACCTCGTCGCGCCCGTCCTCGGCCACACGCTGGTGCAAGGCGCCGGCGCCGAAGGCCTCGACGCCGCGCTTCAGCGCCTCGAGCCGCCGCGTCAGCCGCCGCACCACCGGCCAGGCGCCGGCAGCGATGGCGGCAAACAGCACCAGCAGCAGCGCGGCGATGCCCAGGCCGCCCGGCGGCATCAGGCCCGACCACCAGGCCAGCGGCGGCGGCCGAGCACGGCCCTCCGGCGGCGGGCCGCCCCTGCGCATGGCGCCGCTCATGCCCGGCCCGCCGGCGCGCAGCGATGGGCGCAGGATCCACAAGGTGCGTCCGTCTTCCAGCCGCACCGGCTGGGCACGCCGCGCTGCGGGGCCGCCTTCGGCCTCGCGGCGCTGGAAGCTGTCGGAGGCACCGATGCGCGCGCCCTGCGCGTCGTCCAGTGCCAGCGGCAGGCGCAACCGCTCCGACCATTCGTTCAGCGCCTCGGCCTGCTCAAGCGTCGGCGCATCGGCGCCGGGCAGCGAGCGCTGCAGCAGTTCGCCCCAGGCCGCGGCACGCTCCTGCGCCGAGGCGACAAAAAGCTCACGCTCGTGGTCGAAGTGGCGCTGCACCAGCCAGCCTGAGACCAGCGCAAACAGCGCCAGTGCCACCAGCACCGTCAGGTAGATGCGCAGGTACAGCGAGCGCATCTAGGGCCTGCAGCCTTTTCTGGTCACAACGCGATCCCTCCCGCAGGCGTGAGCACAGGCCCTACTGCGTCTTGGCGAACACGTAGCCGGCACCGCGCACGGTGAGCACGCGCTGCGGCGCCTTGGGATCGTCCTCGATGACGGCACGAATGCGCGAGATGTGCACGTCGATGCTGCGGTCGAAGGCCTCCATCGGGTGGCCCTTCAGCGCATCCATGATGCGGTCGCGCGACAGCACGCGCCCGGGGTTGCGCGCCAGCACCACCAGCAGCTCGAACTGGTGGCTGGTGAGCTCGCAGACCTGTCCGTCCAGCCGCGCCTGGCGCGCGCCCAGGTCGATCTCCAGGCGGCCGAAGTTCAGCACCTCGCCCGGCCCGGCCTCGGGCAGCGCGCGGCGCAGCAGCGCCTTGACGCGCGCCAACAGCTCGCGCGGCTCGAAGGGCTTGGGCAGGTAGTCGTCGGCGCCGAGCTCGAGGCCGACGATGCGGTCCGTCGGTTCACCGCGCGCGGTCAGCATCAGCAGCGGCAGACGGTGCAACCGGGCATCGGCGCGCAGTTCGCGCGTCAGCTCCAGGCCGTCACCGTCGGGCAGCATCAGGTCGAGCAGCAGTGCATCGTAGCTGTCGCGCTTGAGCCGCTCGCGTCCGTCGGCCAGCGTGCCGGCGCAGTCGACCGCGAAACCATGGCCGCGCAGGTAGTCGCCGACCATCGTGCTCAGCCGGGCATCGTCGTCGATCAGCAGCAGTCGCTCGTTCATCGGACCTCAACCGAAAAGGGCTCCGGAGCCGATGGGCGCCGAAGCCTGAGGGCCCGCGAAGGGCAGGCCGGGAGTCATGGGGTGAGCATCAGCTGTTCGGCGCTTCGATGCCCCGCCGCTCGCGCTGGTGGCGCTGCATCATCTCGCGCCGCTGGCTCATGTACTCGGCCATCTGCTTGCGCTGCTCGGGCGTGAGCACGCGGCTGATCTCGAGCATCGCTGTGCTCATGCGCTTGCTGGCGGCATCGTGCATCGCCAGCTGCTTCTGGCGCAGCGCCTCGACCGCGTTGGCGTCCACCGTGGGCTGGGCGAACAGCGCCATCGCCTGCTCGCGCAGCGCGCGGCCGGCCTCGCGCTGGGCGCGCATCTCGCCGGCGTTGGCCTGCATGATCTGCTCGATCTGCGTGCGCTGTTCGGGGGTGGCGTTCACGCGGTCGAGCCATCGCGTGACCATGCCGCCGAACATGCCGCCGTGGCCGCCGGGTCCGCCCATCGGGCCCTGGGCCATCATCATCGTGCCGTGCATGCCCGGGCCGCCGGGCGCGGCCTGCGCGGTGCCGGCCACGGCACCGGCCAGTGCCAGGGCGGCCAGCGCCAGGCGGGTGGTCTTGGAGTGCAGCTTCATCATCGGTCCTTCAGGGTTGTGGTCGATGCCCTGCATCTTGCGCGCCGCACATGTCGCGCAAGTGCGGCCTGGGTAAAGTAGTGTGAACCATGGGCGGGCGGCGTGGCGCATAGACTGGCCCACCCCGCCGCCATGCTGCACATCCACCACTCCAACCGGCTCGAGCGGCTGCGCAGCGCGCTGCTGCAGCGCCTGGACGCCGCCGCGCCGCAGGACGTGTTCGCCCCCGAGCAGGTGATCGTGCCCAGCGCCGCGCTGCGCCGATATCTCAGCCTGGCCATCGCCGATGCGCGCGGCATCTGCGCGAACGTGCAGTTCGGCTTCCTGGCGCAATGGCTGTGGCAGCAGGTGGCGCGCGTGGTACCGGGCGTAGGCCAGGACTCGCCCTTCGCCGCAGCCACCCTGGCCTGGCGCGTGCATGCGGCCTTCGGCGATGCCGGCTTCGTCGCCCAACACCCGCGGCTGCAGGCCTACCTGGGCGAGGCCGATGCGCTGATGCGCTACGAACTGGCCTGCCCGGTGGCCGCGCTGCTGGAGCAGTACGTCACCTACCGCCCCGACTGGCTGCAGGCCTGGCGTGAGGGCGAGGCCGCGGCGCCGCCCGGCGAGGACGCGGCCTGGCAGGCCGCGACGAATAGCGAGGACGCAACCTGCCAGGCCGCGACGAACAGCAAGGACGCGGCCTGGCAGGCCGCGCTGTGGCGGCGCATCGATGCCGAGCTCGGCATGCGCGCGACGCACCCCGCGCAGGCCTTTGTCGACGCGCTGCAGCGCGGCGGCAGCGCGCTGGCGCAATCCGCGGGCCTGCCGCCGTGCGTGCATGTATTCGCGCTGCCCGCCATGGCGCCCTTGCACCGGCGGCTGCTGCAGCAGCTGGGCCGCTGGATCGACGTGCACCTGTACGTGCTGAACCCGTGCCAGGAGTACTGGTTCGACCTGGTCGACCGCCGCCGCCTGAGCTACCTGGCCGCACGCGGCCGCGCCAGCGCTTTGGTGGAGGAAGGCAACCGACTGCTCGCCGCCTGGGGCACGCAGACGCAGCTGCACATCGATGCGCTGGTGGAGCTGTGCGGCGACGGCGCGCTCGACGATGCGGAGTTCGTGCCGGCTGCGGGTCACGGCCTGCTGGCACAGCTGCAGAACGCGATGCTCGAATTGCGCGAGCTCGACCCCGGCTCGGTAACGCTGGCCGATGACGACCGCAGCATCGAGCTGCATGTGTGCCATTCGCTGACGCGCGAACTCGAGGTGCTGCAGGACCACCTGCTCGGCCTGTTCGCCGCCGACCCGCAGTTGCGCCCCGGCGACATCCTCGTGGTCACGCCCGAGCTGGACGCCGCGGCGCCGCTGATCGATGCCATCTTCGGCACCGCGCCAAAGGAACGCGCCCTGCCCTATGCGCTGTGCGGCGCTGCGCGCAGCAGCCTCAGCCTGCCGGCGCGCTGCCTGCTTGCGCTGCTCGCCCTGACGGCCTCGCGCTGCAGCGCCAGCGAGGTGTTCGCGCTGCTGCAGCAGCCGCTGGTGGCACGCCGCTTCGGCCTGGACGACGCAGCGCTGGCCCAGGTCCACGACTGGCTGCGCGAGGCCGGCTACCACTGGGCGCTGGACGCGCCGCAGCGCGCGCGCTTCGACGTGCCGGCCACGGCGCGACACACGCTGGACGATGCGCTGCAGCGGCTGTTCCTCGGCTACGCGCTGCCGGCATCCACCGACCAGCCCTTCGACAGGCGGCTCGGCGCCGGCGATGCCGAGGGCTCGCGCGCCGTCGCGCTGGGTGCGCTGTGGTCCTATGCAACGGCGCTGCAGCGCGCCAGCGAATCGCTGCAGCAGCCGCGAGCGCCCGAGGCCTGGGCCGCGGCGCTGTCGGCGCTGCTCGATGAGTTCCTGGCGCCGGCCGACGACGCGTTGGACGATCTGCGCGAGCTGCGCCAGACGATCCGCCGGCTCGCCGACGACATGCGCGCCGGCAGCGCCACCCAGGCATTGCCGCTGCCGGTGGTGCGCAGCGCGCTGCAGCAGCGGTTGGACGATGCCGGCGGTGGCGGTGCGGCCGGCGGCAGCATCAACTTCGCCTCGATGAGCAGCCTGCGCGGCCTGCCCTTCGCCGTGGTCTGTGCCATCGGCCTGAACGACGGCGCCTTTCCCAGCGCGCGGCGGCCGCTGGAATTCGACCTGATGGCCCAGCAGCCGCGCAGAGGCGACCGCCAGCGCCGCAGCGACGAACGCGGCCTGATGCTTGACCTGGTGCTGGCCGCGCGCCATAGCCTGTACCTCAGCCACACCGGCCGCAGCGTGCGCGACAACGCGCCGCTGCCGCCGTCGGTGCTGGTGGCCGAGCTGCTGGACCTGCTGCTGCCGGCCATCGCCGACGACCCGGCCTCGCCCGCATCGCGGGCCCGGGCGCGGCAGCGCCTGGTGGTCGAACACCCGCTGCAGGCCTTTGCGCTGCCGGCCTTCGATGTCGCTGGCGACCCACGGCTGCGCAGCCACAACCGTGAGCTGGCCGAGGCGCTGCGCGGCAGCCTGGCCGCGCCGCCGACGGCCGCACAGGCGCCGCTGCCGATCGACGAGGACGACGAGGACGGCCCCGTGCCCGAGGCGCAGACGCCCTTCTTCCGCACCCCCTTGCCGCCGCCCGGGCCCGAATGGCGTCAGCTGGCGCTGCCACAGCTGCAGGAGTTCTTTCGCAACCCCTGCCGCGCGCTGCTGCGCCGCCGTCTGGGCATCGAGCTGGCGCACGAGGCCGAAGAACTGCAGGACGACGAACCCTTGCTGGCCGATGCGCGCACCGGCCGCGCGCTTGCGCAACGGCTGCTGCCGCTGTTGCTGGACGGCGCCGACGCGGCCACGCTGGGCGCACTGGCACGCGCCGGCACCGAGCTGCCCGATGGCGCGCTCGGCGACGCCCAGTTGCAGCACCAGCTGCAGGCGCTGCAGGACTTCGCCGGGCCACTGCGCGAAGCGCTGGCCGAAGCGACGCTGCCGCCGCAGGCGCTGCCGCTGAATCTGGATCTTCAGGGCGAAGCCTGGCAGCTGCAGGCGGCCTTTGCCGACCTGCGCGCCTCGGGCCTGCTGCGCTGGCGCCTCGGATCCACACGCGCCGTCGACTACCTCGACGCCTGGCTGCAGCACCTGGCGCTGTGTGCCGTCGCACCGGCCGGTGTGGCGCTGCGCACGCACTGGCTGGCCTCGGACGGCGAATTCAGTTTCTCGCCCTGCGCCGACGCCGCCGCGCGGCTGGCCGAGCTGCTGGCGCTGTACCGGCGCGGGTTGAGCGAGCCGCTGCATTTCTATCCGCGCGCCGCCTGGGAGTTGCTCACCCGGGGCATCGACGCCGCGCAACGCGTCTGGCATGCCAGCGAGTACAACCGCTTTGCCGAAGAGGCCGACCCGGCCTACCGGTTGGCATTGCGCGGCGTGGCCGAGCCGCTGGATGCCGAGTTCGAAGCCCTGGCCGCGGCGGTTTTCGGCCCGCTGCGCCAACACCTGCCGCAGGCCGGCCAGTGAGCGCCGAAGCCTTCCAGGTCTTCGACTGCGAGCTCGACGGCACGCGGCTGATCGAGGCCTCGGCCGGCACCGGCAAGACCTGGAACCTGTGCGCGCTGTACTTGCGGCTGCTGCTGGAATCCGACCTGAAGGTGGCGGACATCCTGGTCGTGACCTTCACCAACGCAGCCACCGCCGAGCTGCGCGAGCGCATCCGCAGCCGCATCGCCGAAACGCTGGCGCGGCTGCGCGGCACGGCACCGCCCAGCGCCGACCCCTTCGTCGGCGAGCTGCTGGCACGTCTGCGCGGCGCGCTGCAGGACAAGCTGATGGAAACGCGGCTGGAGCTGGCGCTGCAGAGCTTCGACGAAGCCTCGATCCTGACCATCCACGGCTTCTGCCAGCGTGCGCTGGCCGAGGCGCCGTTCAGCACCGGCATGCCGATGCAGCTGTCGCTGCTGGCCGACGACAGCGAGATGCGCCAGGCCGTGGTGCACGACTTCTGGCGCCGCCGCATCGCCGGCGCTCAGCTGCCGCCGGCACTGGCCGCGCACCTGCTGCAGCGCAAGTTCACGCCGCAGCGCCTGGGCGAACTGCTGGCGCGGCGCCTGGGCAAGCCGCTGGCGA
Source organism: uncultured Rubrivivax sp. (assembly GCA_964446545.1). Classification (GTDB taxonomy): domain Bacteria; phylum Pseudomonadota; class Gammaproteobacteria; order Burkholderiales; family Burkholderiaceae_C; genus Rubrivivax. The sequence goes on along the minus strand of CAYUPF010000043.1, from coordinate 15,528 downwards.
AGCTGCGCTGGCCCGAGGCGCTGGACGGGCCAGCGGTTGCGCCCGACGACACGGCGCTGGCCGCCGCCTTCGACGCCGCGCGAACACTGTGGAGCGCCGGTCGCGAGGACATCGCCGCCATCCTGCGTGAGGCCCAGCCACGGCTGCACAAGACCCACTTCACGGACGAGGCATTGCGGCAAGCGCTGCAGTCCTGGGACAGCCTGCTGGCCGCACCCGCACTGCCCGATTCGCTGGCCGGGCTGGACGAGCTCGATCTGCTGGGCAGCGCGCGGCTGCGGCCCAACAAGGGCCTGGCACCGCCGGCGCCGCATGACTTCTTCGCCGCGGCCCAGGCACTGCTGGAGCTGCTGGATGCACGCAGCCGAGCCCTCGAGCTGCAGCGCCTGCAGCTGCTGCGCGAGCTGCTGGACGAAGGCCCGCCGGCGCTGCGCCGCGCCAAGCGCGAGCAGCGCGTGCTGGCCTTCGACGACATGCTCTTCAACCTGCACCAGCGCCTGGCCGCCCCCGGCGGCGCGGCGCTGGCCCAGGCGCTGCGGCGGCGTTTTGCCGCCGCGCTGATCGACGAGTTCCAGGACACCGACCCGCTGCAGTACGCGATCTTCCGCGCCATCTACCACGGCAGCGATGCGCCACTGTTCCTGGTGGGCGACCCGAAGCAGGCGATCTACAGCTTCCGCAATGCCGACCTGCACACCTACCTGCGCGCGCGCGGCGATGCACGCGCCGAATACACGCTGGCCCAGAACCAGCGCTCCACGCCCGAACTGCTGGAGGCGCTGAACGCGCTGTTCGGCGCCAACCCGCGCGCCTTCATGCTCGACGCGCTGGACTACCGGCCGGTGCGGTGCGGGCCGAAGCCGCGCACGCCGCTGCACGAAGCGCCGCAAGCGCCACGCGCCGCGCTGCAGCTGTGGCAATTGCCGCGCGACGACGCCGGCCTGCCGCTGCCCAAGGCCGAAGCCATGCGCCTGTCGCTGGATGCCTGTGCCGCCGAGATCGCGCGGCTGCTCGCCAGCGACACGCGGCTGGGCGGGCGCGCGCTGGCGGCCGGCGACATCGCGGTGCTGGTGCGCAGCCATGCGCACGGCGCGGCGATGCGCCGTGCGCTGGCGGCGCTGGCTGTGGGCAGCGTCGAGCTGTCGCAGGCCAGCGTCTTCGACAGTGGCGATGCCGCCGACCTGGAGCGGGTGCTGGCGGCACTGCTGGAGCCGCAGCGCGAGCCGCTGCTGCGTGCCGCGCTGGCCACCGAGGCGATGGGCTTCGATGCCGCGGCGCTGCAGGCGCTGTCGGCCGACGAGACGGCGCTGCTGGACACCATGGCGCGCTTCGGCGGCTACCGCGACCGCTGGCTGCGGCGCGGCGTGGGCCGCATGCTGCGCGAATGGATGCGCGCCGAAGGCGTGAGCGGGCGGCTGCTGGCGCGGCCCGACGGCGAGCGGCGCCTGACCAACCTGATGCACCTGGCCGAACTGTTGCACGAGGCCGCCGCCAGCCACCCCGCGCCCGAGGCGCTGCTGCGCTGGCTGCAGACGCAGCGCAGCGACGCGCGGCGCGACGAGGCGGCGCAGCTGCGGCTGGAATCCGACCGCAACCTGGTGCAGGTGGTGACCGTTCACAAGTCCAAGGGCCTGGAGTACCCGCTGGTCTTCTGCCCGTTGCTGTGGGATGGCCACAGCGGCGCGCGCAGCGGCGGCGAAGGCGTGGAATACCACGACGAAGATGGCGACACCGTCATCGACCTGCGCGAACTCGACAAGACCGAGCAGGCCGCCGTGTCGGCCCAGCTGGCGCTGGAAGCCGCGGCCGAGACGATGCGCCTGATCTACGTGGCGCTGACACGCGCGGTGCACCGCTGCACGCTGGTGGTCGGCCCCTACCTCACACAGCCGGGCAAGGGCGCGCCCAGCGCCACACAAAGCTGCCGCGCGCGGCTGAACTGGCTGGTGGCCGGCACCGGCCTGTCGCCGCAGGACTGGCTGAAGAACAAGCTCGAGCCCGCGCACATCGACGCCGCCTGGGCTGCGCTGGCGCAGCAGCATGCGCCGCACATTCGCCTGGACCCGCTGCCCACCGCGCCGGGCGTGGCGCTGGCGCCGCAGCAGCCTGCCGCCGAGCGGCTGGCCGCGCTGCCGCCGCCGGCGCATATCCCCAGCGCCTGGTGGATCGGCAGCTACAGCGCCCTGGCGCATGGGGCGAAGCACGAAGGCGCGGCCGTCGACCATGATCTGCGCGTCGCCACCGCACCCGACGACGAGGCCGAGGCCGCGCTGGCAACCGACAACATCCTGCGTTTTCCGCGCGGCGCGGTGGCCGGCGAATGCCTGCATGCGCTGTTCGAGCGCGTCGACTTCGGCGATGCCACGGGCTGGGCCACGCAGGTCGATACCGTGCTGCAGCGCTTCGCACCCGCCCTGCCGGCCGGCGACGAGGCGCTGCGTCGGCGCATGCTGTCGCACATGCTGCACGACGTGATGCACGCGCCGCTGCCCGACGGCCTGCGCCTGGCCGATGTGCCGCGGCAGCGCACGCTGGTCGAGCTGGAATTCCACCTGCCGTCGCGGCACCTGGATGCCGCGGCGCTGGCGCGCATGATGCAGCGGCTGGGCCACCCGCTGCCGCTGTACGGTTTCGGCACGCTGCAGGGTTATTTGCGCGGTTTCATCGACCTGGTGTTCGAGCACCAGGGCCGCTACTACGTGCTGGACTGGAAGTCCAACCATCTGGGCGATGCCCCCACCGACTATGCCGGCGCCGCGCTGGAGCGCGCGATGACCTTGCATGGCTACCAGCTGCAGGCGCTGCTGTATGCGCTGGCGCTGCACCGCCACCTGCAGCAGCGGCTACCCGGCTACCGACACGATCAGCACTTCGGCGGCGTGCTCTACCTGTTCGTGCGCGGCGTGCGTCCGGCCTGGACGCTGGCCGATGGCCTGAGTGCCGGCGTGCACTATCAACGGCCGACGCTGCAGGCACTGCAGCAGCTGTCGGAGCTGCTCGATTCATGAACGATAGGACGAGCGACGACAACGACCCGCTGGCCGCAGGCTTTGCGCTGCAGGTCGAACGCTGGGCGCGCGCCCAGGGCGACGACGCCGCCACCGCGACCCGCGTGCGCCAGGCGGCCCATGCGCTGAGCCTGGCCACCGGCGACGGCCATGTGTGCCTGCCGCTGGCCGACCTGGACGCCGGCGAGGGCCTGCGCCGCGTGCTGCTGTCCAGCGGCGTGGTCGGCACGCCCGCCGCGCCGCGCGCGCGTCCGCTGATCCTGGACGACGAAGACCGGCTCTATCTGCACCGCCACTTCGACTATGAACGCCGCCTCGCGCAGCGCCTGATGCGCGCCGCCACGGCCGCGCCGGCGGCGGTGGACGCGGCCACGCAGCAGCGGCTGAAAACGCTGTTCGGCCGCGAAGCCGGGCCCGACTGGCAGAAGATCGCCGCCGCACTGGCGCTGCGCCAGCGCCTGGTGGTAGTCAGCGGCGGTCCAGGCACCGGCAAGACGACCACGGTCGTCAACCTGCTGGCCTGCCTGATCGAACAGAACCCGCAAGCGCGCATCGCGCTGGCCGCGCCCACCGGCAAGGCCGCGGCACGCATGAGCGAAGCGCTGCGCCAGCGCGCCGCGCATCTGCCACCGGCGTTGCGCGAGCGGTTGCCGGCGCAGGCCGCCACCGTGCACCGGCTGCTCGGTGCCTTTCCCGGCGGCTTCACCCACCATGCGGGCCGGCCGCTGGCCATCGACGCGCTGGTGGTCGATGAAGCCTCGATGTTGGACCTGGCGTTGGCGACAAGGCTGCTCGAAGCCGTGCCCGAGTCGGCGAGGCTGATCCTGCTGGGCGACAAGGACCAGTTGGCCGCGGTGGAATCGGGCGCGGTCTTCGCCGAGCTCAGTGCCGACCCGTCCCTCAGTGCGGCCTGCATCGACGAGCTGGCGCGGCTGTGCGAGCTGCCCGCCGCCGCCATCGTGCCCGGCACGCCACTCGAAGCCAGCCCGCTGCGCGACAGCGTGGTCTGGCTGACGCGCAATTTCCGTTTCGCCGCCGATTCAGGCATCGCGCGGGCCGCGGCCAGCGTGCGCGACGGTCGCAGCGACGCGCTGCTGGCACGCCTGCGCCAAGGCGAGGACGAAGCGCTGCACTGGCTGGACGACGGCGCCGCCGCGCCCGCGCCAGCCACTTGGCAATGCATGCGCGAGGGCTATGCAGCCTACCTGCAGGCGGTGCGCGAGGCACGCGGCGACATCGCCGCCATCACGCGTGCCTTCGAGCGCTTTCGCGTGCTGTGCGCGGTGCGCGAGGGCCCGCGCGGCGTCGAGGCGATCAACCGGCGGCTGGCGGACGAGGCGCGCACGCTGCTGGCGCCGGACTCGGTCACGCCATGGTTCACCGGCCGGCCCGTGATGGTGTTGCGCAACGACCCGCTGCTCAAGCTGTTCAACGGCGACATCGGCATCACGCTGCCCGACGCCGACGGCGCGCCGCGGGTGCATTTCGCCGACGCGGCCGGCGGCTTTCGCGCGGTGCCGGCGCCACGCCTGCCGCCGCACGAGACGGCCTTCGCGATGACGGTGCACAAGGCGCAGGGTTCGGAGTTCGACGAGGTGCTGGTGCTGCTGCCCGCGCAGCGCAGCCGCGTGCTGACGCGAGAGCTGCTCTACACCGCGCTGACGCGCGCACGCCGGCGCGTGCACCTGGCCGCCGACGCCGCGGTGCTGGCGGCAGCGGTGGCCGCGCGCACGCGCCGCCAGTCGGGGCTGCTGACGCGTCTGCGTGACGCAAGTGCCGCCGGCGGTGGCGACTGAAACCGATTCGCGATCGATTTGGAAGCCGGAGGCAGTGCACGGGGCAAAGCAGCCATCTGCTTCTGCCCTGCGCGGGCCGAGGACGGGGGATGCGAATCCGCTCCTGTCCCCCCGGGCCGGGCTGGCGCCCGACCCTCCTCCTTTACCTCGCGGATCCGCACCCCCCGTCCTCGGCCGGCTGCTGCTGCGGCGTTCGCGGCTTCGTCAACAGCCAAGACCAAACACGGGGACGCCAAACGTTCGCGACGAAAACCACCCCCGCGTCCCAAGGCTTGGGCGAGCTCCGCCGAGAACACGCGGCGCTGCGCCACTTCGGCTGTTGGCAACGCGACGAACATCTCTGTGGTGCCCAGCCGAGGATGGCGGGTGAGCGAGTCCGCGAGGCAAAGGAGGAGCCCAAGTGTCAGCTCGGGCGGGGGAGAGAGCCCGGACACAAACAGTCCGGGGGACTGTTTGTGCTTGGCGAGCGCCTGGGGCTATGCCCCAGGCAGGAGCGGATTCGCTCACCCGCCATCCTCGGCTCGCGCAGGAGAACGTCTGCAGCCGCTTTGCGCCGAAGACAGCCGATGGATTTTCGACGGTGGAACGCAACTCGGTATGAAGTCCCCGCTCAAGCCGGGGCCGGTTGTTGCCGAAATAGGGGCGAGACCCGGGCACATGCCCCGGCGCCTGCCCGTCGCCAACCCCAAAGACCACCGATGTCCGCCGTCCTGCCCGTCGCCGCCTCCGGCTCCGTCACACCCGACCCGCGCGGCGGCTTCTTCGCCCACCACGGCATCTGGGCACCGGGCGTGCGCCTGTTCCGCAAGCTCAGCTTCACCGCCAAGGCGGTGCTCATCTCGCTGGCCTTCATGCTGCCGATGCTGGGCCTGCTCGGCTGGCTGCTGCAGACGCAGTCCGATCAGGCCGTGGCGGCACGCATGGAGGCCACGCGCCAGCAGGTGGGCCTGGCGCACGCGCTGGTGCGCTGGGCGCACGCGCAGCAGCAGTCCGGCAGCCTGACGCAGCACGCCGCACAGCAACTGGCGCGCCGCCAGTTGGCCGCGCTGCGCGCCGACGGCCCGCACGCCTTCTGGGTGCATGCGGCAGCCGACGAAGCACCGCGCCGCGATGCCGACGGCTTTGCCACCCGCACCGCCGGCGGCAGCGAACCGGTCGACTACGCGCAGCGCTTCGAGCCCTGGGGCTGGGTCATCGGCGCCGCCGTGCCCACCGAAGACCTGGAGCCGGCGCTGTGGCGGCAGATGGCCTGGGTGGGCAGCATCGTGGTGCTGGTGCAGCTGATCGCCGGCTACCTGTTCCTGAGCTTCTACCGCGTCATGGACGGCGGCCTGCGCGAAACGCGCCGCCACCTGCGCGCGATGGCCGCCGGCGACCTGACGACCGCGCCGCGCGGCTGGGGCCAGGACGAAAGCGCGCAGCTGATGCGCGAGCTGGGCCGCATGCAGGAGTCGCTGCGCAGCATGGTGCAGCGCGTGCGCATCTCCAGCGACCGCATCGTCGAGGCCAGCGACCAGATGGCCAGCGGTGCGGCCGACCTGTCGGGCCGCACCGAACACGCGGCCGCGGCACTGGAGCAGTCGGCCACGTCGATGGAACGCATCGCCGCCACCGTGAGGAGCGGTGCCGAAAACACCGAGGAGGCCTCGCGCGTGGCCCGCGACAACGCCGCCATCGCCGAGGACGGCGGCCGCGTGATGCACGAGGTGGTGCAGACGATGGAAGGCATCCGCGGCGCCTCGGCGCGCATCGGCGAAATCGTCGGCACCATCGACGGCATCGCCTTCCAGACCAACATCCTGGCGCTGAACGCCGCGGTCGAGGCAGCGCGCGCCGGTGCGCAGGGCCGCGGCTTCGCGGTGGTGGCGCAGGAGGTGCGCATGCTGGCGCAGCGCAGCGCCGAGGCGGCCAAGGAGATCAAGGCGCTGATCGGCGGCAGCGTGCAGCAGGTGCAGGCCGGCACGGTGGTGGTGCGCAAGGCCGGCACGGCGATGCAGGACATCGTCGGCGCCTCGCAGCGCGTCAGCGAGCTGCTAGGCGCGGTGGCCACCGGCGCACGCGAGCAGAGCCAGGGCATCGGCCAGGTGGGCGAAGCGGTGGTCGAGCTCGACCGCATGACGCAACAGAATGCCGCACTGGTGGAGCGCACCGCTTGCGCCGCCGCCGACATGCGCGAGCTGGCGCGCACGCTGGCCGAGGAAGTGGCGCGCTTCCACATGCCGGCCGAGGTCGGTTGAAGCGTCCCGCGCACGGCTGCGGCTATGCTCGCGGCCGTGGAATCCATTGACCTGCTGATCGTCGGTGCCGGCTTCGGCGGCCTGTACATGCTGCACAAGGCGCGCCAGCTCGGCCTGCATGCCCAGGCGATCGAGGCCGCGCCCAGCGTCGGCGGCACCTGGTACCACAACCGCTACCCCGGCGCGCGCGTGGACATCCAGAGCATGGAGTACTCGTACTCCTTCGACGAGGCGCTGCAGCAGGAATGGACGTGGAGCGAACGCTACGCGCCGCAGCCGGAGCTGCTGCGCTACGCCAACCACGTGGCCGACCGCTTCGACCTGCGCGACAGCATCGCGCTGAACACACCCCTGCGTAGCGCGCGCTTCGACGAGGCCACGCGCCGCTGGCAGGTGCGCTCCGACGGTGGCCGCGGCTGGAGCACGCGCTTCCTGGTGATGGCCAGCGGCCCGCTGTCATCGCCGAACCGGCCGGACTTTCCGGGGCTGCAGAACTTCGGCGGCCAGGTGCTGCACACCGCCGACTGGCCGCACGAACCGGTCGACTTCAGCGGCCGGCGCGTGGCCGTGGTCGGCACCGGCTCGTCGGCGGTGCAGGCGATACCGATCATCGCGCGGCAGGCGAAGGCATTGACCGTGTTCCAGCGCACCGCCGCCTATGCCGCGCCGGCGCACAACGCCGCGCTGGACCGCGAGTTCGAAGCGCGCGTCAAGGCCGACTATGCGAACTTCCGCGCGCGCAACCGGCGCATGCACGGCGGCTTCGGAACATTGCTGCCGCCCAACCCGGTGTCGGCGCTGGCAGTGTCGGCGCAGGAGCGCGAGGCGATGTTCGAGGAGCGCTGGCGCGTCGGCGGCTTCGCCATCCTGGGCGCCTTCAACGACCTGCTGACCAACCTGGAGTCCAACGCGCTGCTGGCCGAGTTCGTGCGCAGCAAGATCCGCGCGACCGTCAAGGACCCGCAGACCGCCGCGCTGCTGTCGCCGACGCACACCATCGGCTGCAAACGACTGTGCGTGGACAGCGGCTACTACGACACCTTCAACCGGCCCAACGTGCGGCTGGTGGACATCAGCCAGCAGCCGATCGACGGCTTCAGCACCAGCGGACTGCGCAGCGGCGCTCGCCACTTCGACTTCGATGTGCTGGTGCTGGCCACCGGCTTCGATGCGATGACCGGCACGATGCTGCGGCTGGACCTGCGCGGCAGAGGCGGCTTGCGCATCCAGGACAAGTGGCATGCCGGGCCGCTGAACTACCTGGGCTTGAGCATCGCCGGCTTCCCGAACCTGTTCAACATCGCCGGGCCGGGCAGCACCTCGGCCTTCACCAACGTCATCGTCGCCATCGAGCACCATGTGGACTGGATCGCCGACTGCATCCGCCACATGCAGGCCCACGACAAGACCACCATCGAGGCCAGCGAGGCGGCCGAGGCCGGCTGGGCCGAGCACGTCAACGCCGCGGCGCGGCGCACCGTGTTCCTGAGCTGCAACTCGTGGTACCTGGGCGCCAACATCGCCGGCAAGCCGCGCATGTTCATGCCGCTGGCCGACGGCTTCCCGCGTTATGCGGAGCACTGCGCCAACGTGGCGCGCGAGGGCTACGAGGGTTTCGTGCTGCAGTAGTCAGCCGCCGGCGCGCTTGACCTTCCAGCCCTGCTGCACCAGCAGCGCGATGACACGCTCCACATGCTCGCCCTGCACTTCGAGCACGCCGTCCTTGACCGTGCCGCCGGCACCGCAGGCCGCGCGCAGTCGCTTGCCCAGTGCGGCCAGCGCATCCGCGTCGAGTGGCAGGCCGCGCACCAGCGTCACCGCCTTGCCGCCGCGGCCCTTGGTCTCGCGGCCGACGCGCACGATGCCGTCGCCGGCGGCCGGTTTCGGCGGGGTCTTGCAAAGGCACGTTGCCAGCGCACGCCGGCAGCCGGGGCACATGCGTCCGCCTTCGGTGGAATAGACCAGCCCGCCGCCGGACCCGTGCGCCTTCATCGTCGCTTCGCTTGACTCCTTGCAGCCATGTTAGCGCCGCGCTCGCGCAAGGCTCCGCCGGGGCAGCGGCCTATCATGCAGGCCGCGCGCGCACCGGGAGTTCGCATGTCCGTCGAATCCGCCTTCGCACCGGCATCGCGCCGGTCTCGCACCCTGTCGCAGGCACTGGTCGTCACCGGCATCGTCATTGCGGTGGCCAACATGGTGCTCGCCTGGGTGATGATGTTCACGCGCCCCACCGACGTGGTGGACGCGAACGCGCATCAGCAGCAGCCGGTGGCCGAGAGCAAGTCCACGCAGATGGATGACGGAATCGCGATGACGATGGAGTGGATGCGCCCGCTGGTGCGATCGGAACAGCGTCGCGAACTCGTCAACTCGAACATCCTGACGCTGACGGTGGCGTTTTCGTTCGCGCTGATGGCCATCGGCTTCTCCTTGTTCGTCATGGGCATCGATGGCGCATTGAGCTTCAACGGCGAAATCAAGCAGGTGGGCCGACTCGTGCTGAAGACGGCCTCGCCCGGCATGCTGTGCATCCTGCTGTCTGCATTGACGCTGATCCTGCTGCTGTGGTTCACCCAGGTCACCTTCGGCGACACCCAGGAGGCCGCGAAGGCCGAGGTGATTCGCGCCGAGGCTGAAGCGAGGGTGCGCTTGATCGAGGCCGAAGCCGGCGCCAAGGAAAGGCAGAACAGCGAACTGGAGTCGGCACGGGTCTCGCGCGAGGCCGAAGAGCAGCGGGTCCGCTTCGAGCAGCAACTCGAACTCGAACGGGCGCGTGCGCAGGGGGCAGCTGCCGCGCCGCAGCCGCCCAGGCCGAGATAAGGCAGGTGGACTACCGAAGTACGGCGCTACCCGCACCCGTCGTACTCAGCGCTGCACGCCCCAGCGGCGGATGGTGATGCGTTCCAGCGTATCGAAGCCCAGGCTTTCGACAATGAGGCCGATCAGGATCACGCTGGCCAGGCCGGCGAAGACCTTGTCGGTGTACAGCTCGTTGCGGTTCTGGAAGATGTACCAGCCCAGGCCGCCGCGGCCCGACGAGGCGCCGAAGAACAGCTCGGCGGCGATCAGCGTGCGCCAGGCGAAGGCCCAGCCGATGCGCAGCCCCGACAGGATGGCCGGCAGCGCCGACGGCACGAGGATGTGCACCACGTAGCGCAGCCCGCGCAGCCCGTAGTTGCGCCCGGCCATGCGCAGCGTCTCGGGCACCGCCTGGAAGCCGCCGTAGGTGGCCAGCGCCAGCGGCCACAGCACCGAATGCACCAGCACGAAGATCAGGCTGGCCTGCCCCAGGCCGAACCACAGCAGCGCCAGCGGCAGCAGCGCGATCGCCGGCAACGGGTTGAACATCGAGGTCAACGTGGCCAGCAAGTCGCGCCCGATCTGCGTCGATACCGCCAGCGCCGTCAACGCGAACGCGCAGGCGATGCCCAGTGCGTAGCCCTGCAGCAGCAGCGCCAGCGAGATGCGCGCCTTGTCGACCAGCTCGCCGCTGGCCACGCCGCCGGCGAAGGCCAGCGCGGTCTGCGTGAAGGTGGGCAGCAGCAGTTCGTTGCCGGCGAGGCGCGCCGCCGCCTCCCACAGCAGTGCCAGCACGGCCAGTATCACGCCCTTGCGCAGCACGGCCAGCTGCCACAGCCGCTGCGCCAGCGGCAGCGGTCGTTCGGGCGGCGCGTCGGCCAGCGGTTCGAGCGCGCGTTCGAACTCCGGGCGCAGCGGCGCGATGGCGGGCATCACGCGGCCGTCCCCGGCGCGGCGTCGTCGAACAGCAGCCGGTGGATGCGCCGCGCCTGCGCCTGGAAGGCGGCGCTGCCCAGGCTGTGCAGGCCGAACTCGTGCGCGTTGAGTTCGGCGCGCACGCGGCCCGGGCGCGGCGACAGCACGAGGATGCGATCGCCGATGACCAGCGCCTCCTCGATCGAGTGCGTGACGAACAGCAAGGTGAAGCGCACCTCGTCCCACAGCGACAGCAGCTCCTCCTGCATGCGCCGGCGCGTCAGCGCGTCCAGCGCCGCGAAGGGCTCGTCCATCAGCAGCACCTTGGGCTGCATCGCCAGCGCGCGGGCGATGGCCACGCGCTGCTTCATGCCGCCGGACAGCGTGTGCGGGTAGGCCTCGGCAAAGTCCGCCAGCCCGACCTTGCGCAGCGCACCGAGCGCACGCCCTCGGGCTTCGCCGCGCGTGCAGCGCCGCGCGGCCAGCAGCGGGAACATCACGTTGCCCAGCACCGTCTTCCACGGCGGCAGCTGGTCGAATTCCTGGAACACGACGATGCGCTCGGGCCCGGGCTCGCGCACCGCGGCGCCGTCGAGCCGGATCTCGCCCTCGCGCGGTCGCAGGAAGCCGGCCACCGCCTTCAGCAGCGAGGACTTGCCGCAGCCCGACGCGCCCAGTAGCACGAAGCGTTCGGCGCGGTGTACCTCGAAGCTCACGCGATGCGTGGCGCGCACGACGCGGTCGTGCGTGGCGTATTCCAGGCTCAGGCCGTCGACCTGCAGCAACGCGTGGCCAGCGGCGGTGACTGCTGTGTCGGCCTGTCGTGCCGGGCTCGTTAGATGGGCAGGCAGCGCCGCGCGCGGCAGCACGTCGACGGCGGGACCCATCGTCAGTGGGCCGCCAACAGGTGCGCGTCGTCGAAGAAGTAGTCGCGCGCCGACGCCGGCTTGTTCTTGATGGCGCCGACGCGGTGCATGAACTCGGCCAGCGCAAAGGTGTTCTGCGGCAGCAGCTTGAACTCGACCTCGGGGTTCTTGATGATCTTCAGCAGCAGATCGCGGTCGATGCCCGACTTGTTGCTGCGGATGAAGATGTCGGCCGCCTGCTCCGGGTTGGCGCGCACCAGCTGCGCGGCTTCGTCCAGCGCGTCGACGAAGGCCTTGTAGGTCTTCGGGTTGTCCTTGCGGAACTTCTCCGTGGCGTACAGCACGGTGGCCGACGACGGGCCGCCGAGCACGTCGTAGCTCTTGAGCACGATGTGCGCGTTGGGGTTGCCGGCCAGGCCCTGCTCCTGGAACGGCGGGTTGCCGAAGTGCGCGCTGATCTCGGTGCCGCCCTTGATGATGGCCGCCGACGCTTCGGGGTGCGGCACCGCCACCTGCAGCTTGTCGAGCTTGTTGAACTGTGCGTCGCCCCACAGCCTGGCCGAGGCCAGCTGCAGGATGCGCGACTGCACCGACACGCCCACGGCCGGCAGCGCGATGCGGTCCTTGTCGCTGAAGTCGGCGATGGTCTTGACCGCGGGGTTGATGCTCACCAGGTAGTACGGGAAGTTGCCCAGCGAGGCAATGCCGCGCACGTTCTGCTTGTCCTTGGTGCGGTCCCAGAGGGTCAGCAGCGGGCCGACGCCGGCGCCGGCGATGTCGATCGAGCCCGACAGCAGCGCTTCGTTCACCGCGGCGCCGCCCGACAGCTTGACGAAGTCGACCTTGATGTCGATGCCCTGCGCCTTGCCGTGTTTCTCGATCAGCTTCTGGTCCTGTGCCACGTTGAGAAGCAGGTAGACGATGCCGAACTGCTCGGCGATGCGCAGCTGCCCTTCGGCCTGCGTACTCAGCGAAGCGGCGCCGGTGAGCAGGGCCACGGACAGCGCGGCCAGCCGGCGTCGGGTGCGTTGGAGGTGCATGGGTTTTCTCCGGTTTTCAGAAAGGCAGGTCGCCCTCGATGGTGGTGCGGTTCAGGCGCCGGCGCAGGTGGTCGGGACAGCCGGCGGCCAGGTGCATGACCGAGCGGTTGTCCCAGAACACCATGTCGTGCGGCTGCCAGCGGTGGCGATAGATGAACTCCGGCCGCACGCTGTGCGCGAACAGCTGCGCCAGCAGCTCGCGGCTTTCGTCGTCGGGCAGGCCGTCGATGCGCGTGGTGAAGTGCTCGTTGACGAACAGTGCGCGGCGGCCGGTCTCGGGATGCGTGCGCACCACCGGGTGCAGCACCGGCCTGACCTTGGCGATCTGCTCGTCGCTGAGCTTGGGCCGCCACGGGCTGCGCCGGCGCAGTTCCTCGTACTTGGCCAGGTAGGAATGTTCGGCGCGGCGGCCTTCTACCGCGCGCTTCAGCGCCGCGGGCAGTGTGTCCCAGGCGCGGTGCATGTCGGCGAACAGCGTGTCGCCGCCTTCGGCCGGCAGCTCCTGCGCATGCAGCATCGATCCCAGGCTGGGCTGCGGCACGTAGGACAGGTCCGAGTGCCAGTAGTGGCCGGCGTCGCCCAGGCCGACCGGCTTGCCGTTGTCGACGATGTTCGACACCACCAGGATCTCGGGGTGGCCGGGCAGCTGGAACTGGTGCAGCACGTGGATCTGCAGCGGCCCGAAGCGGCGGCTGAACTGGATCTGCTGCTGCGGCGTGATGCGCAGCTCGCGGAACACCAGCACGTGGTGATCGAGATGCGCGCGGTGGATGCGCGCGAAGTCGGCGTCGGGCACGGGTCGGCCCAGGTCCAGGCCGATGACTTCGGCGCCGAGCGCGGCATCCAGCGGCCGCAGTTCGAGCGTCTTCGCCGCGGCGCGGACAGCGCGATCCTGGGTCGGACTGAGGTTCATTGGACAGGCATCCATGCGAAGCCTCTTGCGCGAAGCTGCGTGAGGCGTTGCCAGTCTAGGCAGACCCTAGGAGCCTGGGAACGACGCTTCTCGCATGCCGATACTCGTGCGGCGCATATGTCGCGCTCAGCAGCGGGCTTTCGGCGGCCGGGGTGTGCGCAGGTCGTGTGCGCAGGTCTCGAGGTCGGGCCCTGTCCTCCGAAAAGATCCCCCGAACAGCCTCCATCCGGAAACGAAAAAACCCCGTCTGACGGGGCCTTTCGTAGTCATCTCGGTCTTTGCAGGCCGGTCTGAGACTGATTTCTGGCGGAGAGGGTGGGATTCGAACCCACGGTACGGGGTTACCGTACGCCTGATTTCGAGTCAGGTACATTCGACCACTCTGCCACCTCTCCAGGTTCGATTCGCGTGGGTCGAAATCGAGGGACGGATTGTAGTGCAGCCGCTTCAGGCCTCGGTGTGCAGCGTCAGCGGTGTCAGCCGTGCATCGCTCAAGGTGGTGCTCCAGCGTTGCCCCGGCAGCAGCGGCCAGGCATCGGTGATGGTGCCGGTGGTGACGCAGTCGCCGTCATGCACCGACCAGCCTGGAGTGTGCTCGGCCATCGCATCGACCCACAGGCGCAGCGCGTTCAACGGACCGTCGAGCACGATCGAGCCCTGGCCGCTGTCGACGACGCGGCGATCGCAAGACAGTTCCACGCGCAATGCCGCCAGGTCCTCGGCCAGCGCCGCCCAACCCTGCACCGGCACGCGCGGGCCCACGACCAGCCGGCCGTGCAGCGCGAAATCGGCCACCGTGTCGGCGGCGGTGAAGCGCCAGCCCTCGAAGTGCGTGTGCACGATCTCGAAGCCATGCGCCACCCAGTCCAGGCAGTCCTGCAGTTCGGCCAGGCTCATGCCGGCGCGCGGCGCACGCGCAAAGCCGAACACCACTTCGGGTTCCAGCCGCGGCTGCGACAGGCCGCGCAGCGACAGGCGCGCCGTCGCAGCGTCGAGCAAGGTGGCGGTGCTGTCCCACACCGGGCCCCAGATCGGCCGATGCACGCCATAGCGCTGCCAGATGCTGCGGTTGGTGAATCCGATCTTGTAGCCCACCGGCTTTTCGCCGCGCGCGATACGCAGCGTGCGCAATGCGTCGGCCACGGCAAAGGCGGCGGGCATGGTGAAGGCCGCGTCCTCGGACGAAGGCAGTGGCATCAGGCTGCCCGCGTCGTAGGCCGCCAGCAAGCGTGGCGCGAGACTCATGCCCTGAGCTCCTTCAGGCCACCCATGTACGGCCACAGCACCGGCGGCAGCTCGATGCTGCCGTCTGCGCGCTGGAAGTTCTCCAGCACCGCGACCAGCGTGCGCCCCACCGCCAGGCCGGAGCCGTTGAGCGTGTGCACGAACTCGGTCTTGCCCTGCGCGTTGCGAAAGCGCGCCTGCATGCGCCGCGCCTGGAAGGCTTCGCAGTTGCTGCACGAACTGATCTCGCGATAGGTGTTCTGTGCCGGCAGCCAGACTTCCAGGTCGTAGGTCTTGGCCGCACTGAAGCCCATGTCGCCGCTGCACAGCGCCACCACGCGGTAGGGCAACTGCAGTTTGCGCAGGACGGCCTCGGCATGGCCGACCATCTGCTCCAGCGCGGCGTCGCTTTGTTCTGGATGCACCACCTGCACCATCTCGACCTTGTCGAACTGGTGCTGGCGGATCATGCCACGCGTGTCGCGCCCGGCGCTGCCGGCCTCCGAGCGGAAGCAGGGGCTGTGCGCCGTCAGGCGAATGGGCAGCGTCGCGGGATCCAGGATGCGTTCGCGCACGCTGTTGGTCAGCGAGATCTCGCTGGTGGAGATCAGGTACATCTCGGCTTGCGTCTCGTCGCCGCCGCCCGCGCCGGCTTCGCCGGTGCTTCCGCGATAGACCCAGAACATGTCCTCCTTGAACTTCGGCAGCTGGCCGGTGCCTTCGAGGATCT